>CAZTKA010000067.1:0-18138 GCA_964614015.1 uncultured Bordetella sp.
CGGCGCGCTACCGCGTCGGGTTGGGTGCGTAGTATCCCTGCCGCACCCGCACGATCGTGTCGCCGACGGTCTTGACGCGAATATCCACTTCGTGATACTTGCCGTCCGTGAACAAAGGCTCCGGCCGGTAGAGCACGTTGTACTGGTTGCGCAGTTCGTTCAGCACGTTCGTGAAGGACCGATCGAGATCCTCGATCTTGAACGGAAAGATCGCCAGGCCCCCCGTCTCCTCGGCGAAATACTTCAGCACCTTGTCGCCGTTGGTCTGCAAGTGGGTGATGTTGGTGGAAACCCCGTAAATCACCGTGTCGGCCTTGTGCGCGAACTCCAACGCCTGCGCGCGGCTATAGTGGCTCAGATTGTCCTCGCCGTCGCTCAACAGGATGATGGCGCGGCGGTGCTTGTCGCGCGGCTGATCGAGAATCAATTCCTTGCAGGCTGCCACGATGGCGTCGTTCAGGGCGGTCCCGCCGCCCGGCCGGAGCCGCCGCACGGTCGCCTCCAGCAAGGTCTTATCCGTGGTGAGACCAACGCTCACCTGCGCCTGCGTGTCGAAGGTCACGATCATGGCCCGGTCCAATTGCGGCCGCACCACCGTGTTGATGAAGTTGATCGCGGCATCCTGCACGAAGCGGAACCGGTCGCGGACGCTGTTGCTTGTGTCAATCAGGAGCGCCAAGCGCAGCGGCAGATCGGATTCCGCAGTGAACTCGAGGATATTCTGCTTCTTCTTGTTCTCGGTGATCTCGAAATCGTCCTTCGTCAGGTTTTTGACGAAGCGCCCCTTTTTGTCCGTCACCGTGAACAAAATATTGACGCGGGTCACGTCCAGGGTGATCGGCGTATTGAGGATCAGTTCGTCCTGCGCCGGCGGAGCTTGCGGAGCCTGCCCAACAGCCACGCCTGCCCAAAACAATAGAGCGATGATGGCAACGGCTGGAGACTTCATCACATCCCGATTATAGCTCCGCCAGCCACTGTTCGAGTTCCGGCGGCAAGGGAGCCTCCAGGCGGACCCGCTGCCCGGACGCGGGACTGTCAAACGCGATGCGCCAGGCATGCAGGAACATGCGCCGCGCCTGCGGCGCGCCGTAGAGGCGGTCGCCCGCCACCGGATGACCGATGCTTGCCAGATGCACGCGGATCTGGTGCGTGCGTCCCGTCCCGATGCGGACCTCAAGAAGCGTGAAGTTTTCAAAGCGCTGCCGGACGCGATATTCGGTGAGCGCCTCGCGCCCCGAGCCGAGCTTCGCCGTCATGCGCGTGCGCCGCACCGGGTCGCGCGCGATGGGCTTGGTGATGCGGCCCGTATCCTGCCGCACTTTTCCGTGCACCAGAGCCAGATACGTCTTCTCCACCGAGCGCCCCGCGAACTGGGCCGCCAGCGCGCGATGCGCCGCATCCGTGCGCGCGACCAACAGCACGCCGCTGGTGTCCTTGTCGAGACGGTGCACGATGCCGGGCCGGAGATCGCCGGCCACCCGCGACAGCGCTTCGAAGCGATGCACCAGCCGGTTGACCAGAGTTCCGCGGTGCCGTCCCGCGCCGGCGTGCACCACCACCCCGGCGGGCTTGTTCACGGCGATCACCGCCGCGTCTTCGTAGAGCACCTCGACCGGCGCCGCTTCCGGCGCGGCCTTGAGCGGAGGCAGATCCGCGGGCGAAACCTCGATCCGTTCTCCACCCCGCACAATCAGGGATGCTTTCGCGGGCGCGCCGTCCACGGTCACCCGTCCCGCCTTGATCCAGGCCTGCAAGCGCGACCGGCTGAATTGCGGAAGGTTCTCCCGCAGCAGGTGGTCCAGCCGTCTGGCGGCCTCTTCGGCTCGGACGGTGAGCAGGATCGGCTCCACCGTTCCTCACTTCGGCGGACGGGCCGAGACCAGAAACACCGCGATTTCCGCGGTCAGGTTGGGAAACAGCGAAACCTGGCGCTGCCCGGAAACGAAAATCCGCCGCTCCACGTTCCAGCCCTCGTGCGCCGCCAGAGCCTCAAAGTCGAGCACCGTCAGGAAATGGATGTTCGGCGAATCGAACCAGTCGTGCGGAAACAGAACCGTGCGCGGAGCGCGGCCGCTCCACATCGTGGCCCAGCGCACCGCGTAGTGCCCGAAGTTCGGAAACGCGACCACGGCGCGGCGGCCCACCCGCAGCATGCCCCGCAGCACGCGGAGCGGATCGCGAACCTCCTGCAGCGTCTGCGAAAGAATCACGTAGTCGAAGACCTGATCCGGATAATCCTCCAGCGCGGTCTCCAAATCGCCCTGGTAGACGGACACCCCCCGCGCGATGGCTTTTTGGGCGCGCTGGCTGGAAATCTCGATGCCCCGCGCGTCCACATGCTTGTTCTCCTTAAGCCAGGCCAGCAGCTCGCCTTCGCCACAGCCCAAGTCGAGCACGCGCGTGCCCGGCTCGACTAATTCGCCGATGATCTCGAAATCCCTGCGGCGGTAGACTCTACGCACGCCGCGCGGCCTCCCCTCGTGCCTCAGAGGAAGACAGCTGCTGCTTGAACGTGCTCGCCAGGAACCCGCGCACCACTTCGGTCTGCTGCTCGACTTCCACCAGAAAGGCGTCATGGCCGTAATTCGATTCCAGATTGCAGTAGGCCACGTCGCGGTTCCATCCGCGCAAGGCCCGCGCGATCTCCAAGGACTGGTAACTGGGGTAGAGCCAGTCCGAGGTGAAGCTGATCAGCAGAAAGCGCGCATGCAGCCCTTCGAACAGCGAGGACAGGGAACCGCGCTGCGACAGATCGAAGGTGTCCATCGCGCGCGTGATGTAGATGTAAGAGTTCGCATCAAACCGGTCGACGAACTTATAGCCGCGGTATTTCAGATAGCTTTCGACCTCGAATTGATCGGGCGAGCGCAGCCGGCGTCCGAATTTTTCGCGCATGCTCTCGTCGCTCATGTAGGTAATGTGGCCCACCATGCGGGCCACCGCCAGCCCTCGCGCCGGAGGACGTCCGCCGTAGTAGTTGCCGTGGTTCCAGTCCGGATCGGCCATGATGGCCTGGCGGCCGACTTCGTTAAAAGCGATCTGCTGGGCGCTGTGCCGCGCGGTGGTCGCAATGGGAATCGCCGAGGCGACGCTGTCCGGATACGCCACGGCCCATTCCAGCGCCTGCATTCCTCCCATGGACCCGCCTGCCACCGACAGCAGCCGCCGGATTCCCAGGTAATCCACCAGCTTCTTTTGCAGCCGCACCATGTCCGAGATGGTGATCTGCGGAAACGTCATGGCCCATGGAGCTCCGGTGGCCGGATTGATGGAGCCCGGCCCGGTGGTGCCGCGGCAACCGCCGAGCACGTTGGAGCAGATCACGAAATACTTGTCGGTATCGAACGCCAGCTCCGGCCCGATCATGTTGGACCACCAGCCGCCTTCCCCGGCCGCGTGCGCGTCACCGGAGAAAGCGTGCGCGATCAGGATCGCGTTGCTGCGGTCCTCGTTCAGCTCGCCGTAGGTTTCATAGGCGCAATCCACCGGCGCGAGCGTGACGCCGCAGTCGAGATCGAGGGATTCGAAACTACATGCGCCGACTTTGGTCACCATGTCCGACAAACTTTAGTGTAACGGCTGCAGCGATGGGATGGCTTCAAAGCCGCGGCCTTCCGGTGGCGCGAATGCAGTCCAATGGTATCCTGGATCCCATGAAGACTTTGCGCTGGCTCATCCTGCTGACCTCCATCTTGGCCGCCGCCGCGCTGCTGCTCGAGGCCGCCAAGACCGATTCCTGGACCATCCTCACCGGCGCCCAAGCCTGGGCCAACTCGACCGAATTGAAGCCCGGCGCCGCCCGCAAGATCACCGTGGCCGACCTGCCGCCCGCGGGCAAGGGCACCCCTGGCAAGCAAAAGCAGATCCCCCGCCCGGCGGATGCATGGCCGCAGGCGCCTCCCGGATTCAAAGTCGAGCTGTACGTCGACAGCGGCCTGAATCAACCGCGCCAGATCAAGACCGCTCCCAACGGCGATGTCTTCGTGGCGGATTCAAGCTCCAACGAAATCAAGATTTTCCGCGGCGTCACGGCCGAGGGTAAGGCGCGTGAGAGCTCGGTTTTCGCCAGCGGCTTAAACCGCCCCTTCGGCATCGCCTTTTATCCGCCCGGCGACAACCCGCAATGGGTCTACATCACCAACACCGATGCGCTCATGCGCTTCCCGTATCGCAACGGCGACCTGAAGGCGCGCGGCCCGGCCGAAATGCTGGTGACCGGCATCCCGGGCGGCGGCCACTGGACCCGTGACATCGTCTTCACCAGGGACGGCAGCAGCCTGTTGCTGGCCGTGGGCTCGGCTTCCAATATCGACGATCCGGATAAAAACCCGGCCGAGTTTCATCGCGCCAATGTTCTCGAATACACACCCGAGGGCAAGTTCGTCGGGATCTATGCTTCGGGCATCCGCAATCCCGTGGGCATCGGAATCCATCCGGCCACCGGCGAGCTGTGGGTCTCCGTTAATGAGCGCGACAATCTCGGCGACAACCTCGTGCCCGACTACATCACCCACGTTGAAAAGGGCGGTTTTTACGGCTGGCCGTATTACTACCTGGGCGGCAACGTGGACGCCCGTCTGGGCGAACCGCATCCCGAGCTGAAGAGCAAGGTGATCGTACCCGACGTGCTCATCCAGGCGCACAGTGCTTCGCTCGGCCTTACGTTCTACACGGGCAGCCAGTTCCCGGCCGAATATCAGAACGACCTGTTCGCGGCCCAGCACGGTTCCTGGAACCGCTCGATCAAGGCCGGCCATGAAGTGGTCCGCGTGCCGCTGGAGAACGGCAGGTCGAACGGCGTTTATCAGGACTTCCTCACCGGCTTCGTGACCCCCGACGGGCAACCCTGGGGCCGCCCGGTGGGCATCACCATCGGACAGGACGGTTCCATGCTGGTGACCGACGACGGCACGCGCGCGATCTGGCGTGTGAGCTGGGTCGGCACGGACAACGCCAAGGGAAAGGCCAAGTAAAGGAGTTCCACCGTACAGTCCCGGACTGCCCGCTGGTTTTTTGCAGGGCGGGCGCGTCCCGAATCCGGTTCCGGAATCACCTTCCGAACACATACCGCGCGCGGCGAGGGTCCGCTCCGCCGTGCAGCACGCCATCTTTCAACAGAATCACCGTCGGGGCGGACGTATTGCTCCAATCCCCGGAGGGCACCAGGCGATGGCCGCGATCGGCCAGCGCCTGCATCGTCTCGCGCGGGATGCGGCCTTCGAGATGCACGCGGCCGGGGGTGAATTCGTGGAATCCGAAGGAATTGTAGTAGTGGTTCGTCTGGAAGCGCGGAGCCTCCACGGCCTCCTGCGGCGGCATTCCGAAATCGATCATGTTGAGCAGCACTTGTAGCATGGCCTGGTCCTGATTGTCGCCGCCCGGCGTGGACATGACCAGGTAGAGATCGTCGCCGCGCGTCACCATGGTCGGGCTGAGCGTTACGCGCGGGCGCTTGCCGGGCGCCAACTGATTCGCGTGCCCGGGCGTCAGCACGAACGACTCCATGCGCACGGAAAGCGGAATGCCCGTGTCGCCCGCGATGACGGAAGGAATCCAGGCCCCGCTGGGCGTGGCGGAAAACGCGTTGCCTTCCCGGTCGACGACGTTCACGCAGGTCGTATCGCTGTCCCTCGATTCTCCCTCGCCCGCCACCATCGCGACGGATGCATGCAGATCCCCCGGAAGGCTTTCCAGAGACGCTTGATCCTTGATGAGCTGGCGGCGCCGCGCGGCGTACTCTTTCGACAGCAGCGTTTCCTCGGGGATCTTGCTGAATCTCGGATCGCCATAGTAGCGGTCGCGGTCGGCAAAAGCCAGTTTGGCGGCTTCCATCACCGTATGCAGATACGCGGGACTGTTGCGGCCCATCGCGGCCAGATCGTAGCCCTCCAGCAGATTCAGCATTTCGAGCATGACCGGCCCCTGCGCCCAGAAGCCGGTCTTAAATACAGTGAACCCGCGATAGACGGTCGAGCGCGGCGTGTCGATTTCCGCGTGAAAGTTCGCCAGATCCTCGTAGCGCAGCAAGCCGCCGTTGGCCTCCGAGAACGCCGCGATGCGCCGCGCAATGGAGCCTTTGTAGAACAGATCGTGCACCGCACGGAGCTTCGCCGGGCGACTGCCGCGGGCGTTCTTCTCCGCCGCGGCCATTTCCTCCAGCGTCCGCTTCAACGCCGGCATCCGCACGATTTCGCCTGCTCGCGGCGGACGGCCATTCGGATAGAAAAACTCCCGCGAAGTGGGCCACAACGCGTGCACGCCTTCGAGATCGCGCAGGAATCCCGCGAACTCCTCGCCGATGGGGAAGCCGCCCGCATATTCGATCGCCGGTGCGGCCACTTGCCCGAACGACAGCTTGCCGTACTTCTCGAGCGCCAGCAGCAGTCCGTCCACCAGCCCCGGCGTGATGGCGGCCTGCGGCCCGAAGGCGGGGATCGGCTGGAGCCGCTGCGGCCGCTCCCAGGGCTGCGCCGGGCGGTTTGCGAAAAACTCCGGCGTCGCCAGGGCGGGCGCTACGCCGACGCCGCTAATGGCGATCACCGGCTGCCCTTTCATCTTGATCAGGATGGGCACTTCGCCGCCCAGGCCGATGCGGCTCTGCTCGGTGACCGCCGCGGCCAGCGTCGCGGCGACCCCAGCGTCGACGGCGTTGCCCCCTTGGGCGAGCACGCGCATCCCGGCCTCGACCTCGAAGTTGTTGGCAGCCGCGACCATTTCCTTCAGACCGCGCACCGGCGGGAAGTAGGTTTTGGGAGTGTCGTTCTGCGCGACGAACACCAGCGGGACCGCCAGAGCGGCGAAGAAGAGCAGCAGAAAGCGCCGTGTCATATTCGTTATCCTCCCATGGGCGCCCAGGTCGTGCGCGAGGCGATCGCCGACTATGAAGCCAAGGGCCACCGCCCGCTGGCGTCTGGCCCGCTGGAGCCCGGTCACGCCAGATCGAACTTTTCGTGATGCAACTGCGGGTCGCTCTTCACCAGCACTGGACGCCGCAGCACCTCCTCCAGCTCTTCCAGATACTTGTTGCCGTGCGACTTGATCACCTTGGCCACATCCGGATGCACGCGCAGCATCACGTCCTTGCCCTCGATGGAGGCCGCCAGCTTGCGGGCCTCGGTGAGGATCTCGCCGATCACGGTCTGCACGCTCTTGACGTAGCCGGCCCCCTCGCAGTGCGGGCACGGCGAGCACAGCGTGCGCTCCAGTGATTGCTTGACGCGCTTGCGCGTGATGGCCACCAGACCGAAATCGTTGAACTGGAGAATCTTGAAGGGAGCCCGGTCGGCGCGCATGGCCTCCTCGAGCGCCTGCATCACCTTCTGCCGGTTCTTGCGCTCGTCCATGTCGATGAAGTCGATCACGATGATCCCGCCCAGGTCGCGCAGCCGGATCTGGCGCACGATCTCCTTGATCGCCTCCATGTTCGTCTTGACGATGGTGTCCTCCAGCCGGTTCCCCTTCCCGACGAACTTGCCGGTGTTCACGTCGATCGCCACCAGCGCCTCGGTCTGGTTGATCACGATGTAGCCGCCCGATTTCAGCCACACCTTCGGGCGCAGCGCTTTTTCGAGCTCCTGCGTGATGCCGAACGCGTCGAAGATCGGCGTGTCGCGCGTGTACATCTTGACCTTGCCGACCAGCGCCGGCTGGAAGCGTTCGAGGAAACTCAGGACGCTCTCAAACGTTTCTTCGCTGTCGATCCAGATGGCCTTGAAATCGTCGGCCAGTTGGTCCCGCAGGATGCGCTGCACGATATCCAGGTCGTGATGCAGCAGCAGCGGCGCGGGCTTCTTATCGGCCTTAATCTTGATGTCCTGCCAAAGATTGTAAAGGAACGCCATGTCGGCGCCGATTTCCTCCTCGGTGCGCCCCTCGGCTGCCGTGCGGGTGATGAATCCGCCCACCGGACCCGGACGCTGCGCTTGCAACACGCGCTTCAGGCGCAGCCGTTCTTCGTCGCTGCCGATCCTGCGCGAAACTCCCATGTGTTCGAGCGTCGGCATGTACACGACGAACCTCCCGGGCAGCGCGACGTGCGAGGTGATCCGCGCGCCCTTCTGCCCAAGTGGTTCCTTGGCGATCTGAACGATGATCTCCTGACCGGGTTTCAGCAACTCGGAAATGGACGGCGCAGTGCGCGCCTGCGCCGAGACGATGCGCTCGCGCTGCTCCGGCTGCGGAGCGCCGGCGTCGGCCTCCGCCCGCGGAGCCTCCGCGTCCAGGGCCTCGCCACCTTCCCCGCGATCTCCGCCGCGGCGGCGGCGCCGCCGTGAAACACGATGCGGGAAACGCCCGCCCGGTTCGCGCACCACGGCTGTCGCGGCCGTCGGCTCTTCTTCCGGGGCGGCCACGGCTTCCTCCGCCGCGGCTTCTTCCGCGGCGGGACCGTCGCCTTCATCCAGTTCACCCAGGATCATTTCCTGAATATCGAGATCCTCCTCGTCTTCCAGGAACGAGGCGGGCCCGGAAATGGCGGCCTCTTCAGCCTCCTCGATCTCCTGCGCCGAGGGCGCTTCTGCGCCCACGGGCGTCACTCCCATCGGCTCAGGCTCCGGCTCGCCCTTGGCCTCGCCTTCGGCGGGCAGGGGATGAAGCGGCGCATCCGGCAACACGTTGTCGGGAGGATAATGGATCGGCTCGTCGTATTCGGTGAGGAGCGTTTCATCCGCCTCTTCCTGTTCAAGCTCCGCCTCCTCCACGGCGGCTCCTTCCGCTTCGGCGGCAGGGGCCGCGGGAGCTTCAACGGGCGGAGCATGGCGGTACTTCGCCAGCGACTCGCCGGGCAACAGGACCGGCTCCAGCTCTTCCTCGGCGACTTCGGCAGCCTCGGCCTCCTCGCCTGCGGCAACCTCGGCCCCGGCTGGGGCTTGCTGAGGGACCGCACCCGCATACTTCGCTTCCGGGAAACCGCCGCGGCCGCGGCCGCGGCGCCTGCGGCGTCTCCGGCCCTCGCGGCCTTCGGCGCGCTCTTCGCGCCGCGGCTCCCCGGCTGCGGCTGGAATCGCGGCCACGCTTTCAGGGGCCTCCGCCGCGGGAGCCGGGGCCTCCGCTCCCTCGGCCGGCTGCGGCGGCGCACCCCGGCGTTCCCGCTCCCGTCCGCGGCCACGATCGCGCCGGCGCTCGCGGGGCGCGAGCTCCTCTCCGGTCACGCGATCGATATCTTCGTGCTCTTCGAGAAAGTCCGATACATACAGAAACGCGTCGCGCTCCAGGCCGATGTCAACAAACGCCGACTGCATGCCCGGAAGCACACGCGTCACCTTGCCTTTGTGGATGCTCCCGGCGAGCGAATATTCATTGGCCCGCTGGAAGTACACTTCCACGAGCTGATCGTTATCCAGAACCGCAACCCGAGTCTCGTGCCGCGTGGCCGAGATCACCATTTCCTTACTCATCTTCCACTCTCCTTCCGCGCGCGCGGCCCGCCTTTTTCCGCGCCCGAGGCGCGAGGCAAGACCGCCCGGTTGGACTTGGGGAACGGCTGGTTCGGGGATTCGGCCGGGCTTCAATTTCCCGGAGTGGAGCCTCACTCATACACTCCGGCTATCAACTCCCGGCCCGGCGGAGTCCGCCTGGCTTTGGAATCATCGCGAAAGGCCCAGTGCTGAAAGGCTCGGCGCCCTGCCCTGCCGCCCGCCGGCGCTGATTCCGAAAACTGTTTCTACCGAAATTCGCCTGTGGTCCCCGCGCCACAACGCCGCGCAGGTCCGTCCGTCAAATTCTTCCACCAACAATGCGCCGGAGCCGGACGTTGTTCACCAGCCCCAGCATCATGAAAACCGAAAACAAATGCGATCCGCCTGCGCTCATCAGCGGCAGTGGAATCCCCGTCACAATCATCCTGCCCAGTCCCATCCCGATGTTGACCAGGATATGGAACAGCAGCAGTGTCGCCACGCCCATGCACACGTACATGCCGGCCCGGTCGGGAGCCGCCTGGGCATTCTGAATAATCTGCATCAGGAACAGGAAATACAATCCCAGCATAATCAGCACGCCTACGAATCCATGCTCCTCCGCAAAGGCCGAGAAGATGAAATCCGTGTGCGCCACCGGGATAAAACGAAGCTGCGTCTGCGTGCCCTGATTCGTGCCCGTGCCCCAGATGCCGCCGTGCCCGATCGCAATACGCGATTGGATCACCTGGTAGCCGGAGCCGCGCGGGTCGCTGAACGGGTCCAGAAACGAAGTCACGCGCCTCTGTTGATAGGGCGAAAGGAACGGATAAACGGCCGGGGCGGCCAATGCGGCCGCTAACACAATCGTGGCGAGATATTGCCATCGAATGCCAGCCAACAGGATCCCGCCCCCGAGGATCGCCATGTAGGTCAATGACGTTCCTAAATCCGGCTGGATCACCACCAGCGCAACGGGGATCCCGACCAACCCTCCCAGTTTCAACAGGTCGCGGATTGTCACTTCCTCCCGCTTCAGTTCCGAGAGGTACCGCGCTACTAACAATATTATCACCAATTTCACGAATTCCGAGACTTGCAGGTTGACGCCCAGCAAGGACACCCAGCGGCGCGAGCCAAAAATGTATTTGCCCGCCGCGACGGTGACCAACAGCGCCGTGACCGAGGCTCCATACAGCAGCGGCACCTGCCCCAGCGGCGTGTGGTAATCCACCGACGCCGCGATCCACATGACGCCGAGCCCCAGGG
The DNA here is from genome assembly GCA_964614015.1 of uncultured Bordetella sp. Taxonomy (GTDB): domain Bacteria; phylum Acidobacteriota; class Terriglobia; order Bryobacterales; family Bryobacteraceae; genus Palsa-187. The sequence continues at coordinate 10,668 of CAZTKA010000067.1, forward strand.
CGATCCAGACCATCTGCTTCCACCAGGCGTCTTCGAATTTAGTCCCGTGCGTGGCCGAATAAATCTGGAGCACGCCGACCGCGCAGATGGCGAGCGTGATCCCGATCAGGGGCCAGTCCATTTCGCGGAAGGAACGGTAGCGCGGCAAGGTATCAGGTCCAGTGTAGCGCGCCGCTACTTCCAGCGATCCATTGCCTTCTTCGGCTCGGATCCTTCCAGGAAATCGAGCAGCTCCAGCCGCACGCCGTTCGGGTCGGTCGTGCTGGTGATGGTCGTGCGCGTGGCTCCGGTGTTCGGATCATCCACCTTCGCGCCGCGCGAGCGAAGCACCCGGACGGCCGCGTTCAGATCGAGCGGCCAGATGCCGACGTGACTCAGACCCACGGGCCGCGTCCCGGCCGGCGCGATCTCCAAAAACTGATCCTTGTTGAACTGCAAATACGCAAGCCGCGGCGTGCCGTCCTCATTGCGGATCGTGAATGCCTCCCGCAGCCCCACCACCTGCGTGTAGTACCTCATCGATTCGTCGAAATCCTTCACGAAGATGCCGACATGATTCAGCCGCAAGCCCGGAGCCGGCGTCTGCTGGGCCGCGCCGGGTTGCATCAAAACAATTCCTAAGGCAGCGCCGCTGGCGAAAAGGCTGGCACTGCGAACCAGATTGGGCATGCGTTGGAGCCTCCTTTACGGCCGACGGAACAGCGCGGTCTGGATCGGATCTTTCCGCGCCGAGCGCGTCTTCTTATCAAAATACGCCTTGATGACATCGCGCGCGATGGGCGCGGTCGTGCTGCCGTGCAATCCGGATTCGACCAGCGCCACGACGACAATTTCCGGCCGGTCGCGCGGGGCGAAGCCGACAAACACGCCGTTGTCGGCCATCTCCCGGGCCAGCGCGCGGTTCTTCGCGACCAGCTCGTTCGAAATCCGCTGCGCGCTGCCTGTCTTGCCGGAAACGGTCAGGCCCGGAATCATCGCCGCTGCGCCGGTGCCGCCCTCATTCACTACGCCGTACATTCCGGAAACCACGCGCTCGATGCTCTCCTGCTTCCAACCGGCGCTGCGCACCGGTTCACGCGGCGCGGCCTCGCGGATCAGATGCGGCTGATACCACTTGGCTCCCGCCGCCATCCCGCCGATCGCCACGGCCAGTTGCAGCGGGCTGACCTCGACGGCGCCCTGTCCGATCGCCACCGACATCGTCTCGCCCGGATACCAGCGTTCCCGCTGGCTGCGCAATTTCCATTTCGTGCTCGGCATCAGGCCTTCCGCCTCGCCCGGAAGATCGATACCGGTCTTGTGGCCGAAGCCCGCCACTTCGGCGTACGCCGCGAGCCGGTCAATGCCGATGCGGTCGCCCGCGCCGTAAAAGAAAACGTCGCAACTCTGCACAATCCCCATGTGCAGATCCACCTGCCCGTGCCTGCTATGACAATGGAACGGGCGCCCGTACCAGTTCGCCACGCCCGTGCAGAAGGCGCGCGTCCCGTCCTCGATCTCGCCGGTTTCCAGACCCGCGATCGCCACCAGCGGCTTGAACGTCGAGCCGGGAGCATACGTTCCCTGAATCGCACGGTTCAGCATTGGCGTGTACGGGTCGCTGGACAGCACGCTCCACTCCGACGGGCTCAGTTTCCCGGCGAAGGCGTTCGGATCGAAGGCCGGACGGCTGACCATCGCCAGCACTTCTCCGTTGCGCGGATCGAGCGCCACCACCGCGCCGCGCCGTCCTTCCATCGCGAGCTCAGCAACAGCCTGCAGATCCAGATCCAAGGTGAGCTGTAAATTCTTTCCCGCCTGCGCTTCCTGGTTGTCCAGCACTTCGCGCTCGCGGCCCAGGCTGTCGACGACGACGCGGCGCTGCCCGTCGACGCCCGTCAGCCAGTCGTTGTACTGGCGCTCGAGTCCATACTTGCCGATGATGTCACCCTGTTTATACTTGGCGAACTGGAGCGTGTTCAGCTCCGCCTCGCTTACCTCGCCGACATAGCCCAGCACATGCGCGCCCAGCCCGAACTGCGGATACAGGCGCTTCTGCGTGGCGACAATCTCCATTTCCGGAAATGTGTCCGGATCGCGATGCGATTCGACGAAGGCGAGATCACCCGGCGTGAGTTCACTCTTGATGGGAATGGGAACATATTTCGGTCCGCGCTGGAACCGCGCCACGCGCGCCCGAAGATCCTCCAGATCCAGACCCAGCCCCTGCGCGATCGCCGGCAGGTGTTCCAGCTTCAGATCCTCCTGCGCCAGCATCACCGTAAAGGAGGAGTGATTGTCCACGATCACGCGGCCGTCCCGGTCCAGAATCTTGCCGCGCGGGGCGGGCACCGGGACGGTCTTGATCCGGTTCCGCTCCGCCAACTGGCTGTTGAGGTCGTGCTCGCGCACCTGGAGCGACCAGAACCCGGCGAGCAAAAAGAGGAAGACGCCCGCCGTCGCGTACTGGAACGCCGCAATGCGCGCGAGAGCGAAGCGCGGATCGTCGCGCAACCAGCGGCGAATATAGTTGCCGGAGTTTTCTTCGGGCTGTCGCTCGGAACCGACAGGGATCACGTGCCTAATCCGGAACTTTCAGTTTATCGAGGATACGATACAGCGGCACGGCGAGCAAGGCGTTCACGGCGCCCACGCCCAGCGTCTCCGCGAACGAGAACGCCAGGGGCTGCCCCAGCAGCGGGCTGCCGATGAACCAGTACAGCCACTGGTGAAACACATAGAATACGAACGCCAGCGCCAGCCGCACGCGAGCCCGGTCCACATCCACGCGCAGGCTGGCCGAGGCGACCAGGTAACCCACCGTTGTCTTGGCGAGGCCGAACATCCCCAGCGGATTCGAAGACAGCGCGTCCTGCGCCAGCCCGATGCCCGCGCCGGACAAAACTCCCAGGACCGGCGAACGGCGCATCAGCGCGAAGTACACCGCAACCAGCAGCGGCATCTCCACGTGCGCCAGCCAGCTAAAGAACGGCGGCACGTAGACCTGGTACAGAATCGCCACCAGCGGAATGCCGGCGATCGTGATCCACTTGAATTGCGCGATGCGATTTTTTTTCCGCGCATCCGGGAAACCGAAAGACACCACGCCCATCAACGGCCCTTCCCCGGATGCTCCGCCGGCGCCGCGGCCAGCGGACGATTGAAGTCCGGAGCGCCGCCGCCACGCTCTCCATAGACGTGCCGCTGTTGCCTGCCCTGCTCGCGGTAAAACTCAGTTACGCGGTCCGCGTCCGTCGACATCGGACCCGTCGCCGCGGGACCCAGCGCGAATCCGCCGCCCGTATCCGGAGGCGGAGGAGGCAACAAGACGATCGGCGCGGCGACCGGCTCCGGCGGGATTTCTCCGTGCACGCCTTCCGTGATGATCAGCACGTCTTCCAGGCCGTGCTCAAATCCGCTCGGGGTGATCACGATTTCCTTGGTCAGGCGGCCCTCGCGCACGGCCGCGACGCTTCCCACGGGAAGCCCGCGCGGAAAGATCAGGTCGTTGCCGGCGGTGAAGAATCGCTCACCTGGTTCAACGGTCTGTTCGTTGGGGACATTGTCCACCCGCAGCACACTCGCGCCCTGTCCCTTTAACGTTCCATGCACCCGGTGCTTCTGCGATACGACGCCGGCGGCGAAGTTGGGATCCGTGATCAGAAGAACAAAAGACGTTCCCGGAAACACCTTGGTGATCTTGCCGGCGATTCCGGACGGCGTGATCACGGCCATGCCGGGAAGTATCCCGCTGGATGCGCCGCGGTCCACCAGCATCTCCTTGGAGCCGCCGCTGGTCGTGTTGCCGATCACGCGCGCGGCGATCGTCTTCATCGGAGTTTCGGCCTGAAAGAGCGACAGGGCGCGAGCCCGCTCCGCCGTATTCAGCTCGGCGCGGAGCCGGTGGTTCTCCATGCGCGCCTCCTCCAGTTCCTGCCGCAGCCGCTGGTTCTCTTGGCGCGCGTCCCGCACAACGATATAGCGGGCGAGGAAATCGGAAACCGAGGACCGCGTGGCCTCCAGCACGCGCGCCAGGGGCGTGACCGCAGCCACGGCCCAGACGCGGATCAGCCGGATCTCCTGATCGTTGCGCACCTGATAGGCGAGCAGCGCCAACTGCGCGGCAATCGCCGCCAGCAACACCGTCACGTTGCGGTAGCGATGCAGGAAGTGATCCATGGTGGCGGCTCTTGCCCGCTCCCTCGCGGTCGCGGCTCAGTGTCATTCAATCGCGATTCTGCGTAGAATATCGAACTCCGTCAGCATCTTTCCGGTCCCCAGCACCACGGACGCCAGCGGATCCTCGGCAATCGAAACCGGGAGGCCCGTTTCCTGGCGGATGCGTTTGTCCAGGTTCTTAATCATAGCGCCGCCGCCGGTCAATACGATGCCCCGGTCGCTGATGTCGGCCGACAACTCCGGTGGCGTCCGCTCCAGCGCCACGCGGATCGCGTTCATGATGGTCGCAACGCACTCCGCCAGCGCCTCGCGAATCTCAGTGTCATCCACGGTGATCGTCTTTGGAATCCCTTCCACCAGGTTGCGGCCTTTGATCTCCATCGTCAGCGGTTTGTCCAGGGGGAAGGCCGAACCCAACTGAATCTTGACCTTCTCCGCGGTGGTCTCGCCGATCAGCAGATTGTACTTGCGCTTCATGAACTGCACGATGGCGTCGTCCATGGCGTTGCCCGCCACGCGCACCGAGCGCGAATACACAATACCGGAAAGTGAAATCACCGCGACGTCGGTGGTGCCGCCGCCGATATCCACCACCATGTTTCCCTGGGGCTCGGTGATCGGCAAGCCGGCGCCGATGGCGGCCACCATGGCCTGCTCGACCAGGTAGACTTCGCTCGCCTTGGCATGATACGCCGAATCGATCACCGCGCGCTTCTCGACTTGTGTGATCTCGCTGGGCACGCCGATGATAATGCGCGGATGCACCAGCATCTTGCGCCCATGCGCTTTCTGAATGAAGTAATTCAGCATGCGCTCGGTGACTTTGAAATCGGCGATCACGCCGTCCTTCATCGGACGGATGGCCACAATCGAACCCGGCGTGCGGCCGAGCATTTCCTTGGCTTCCTTACCGACGGCTTCAACTTCGTTGGTGTTCTTGTTGATCGCGACGATGGAGGGCTCGTTGACGACGATGCCTTTGCCCTTGGCGTACACCAAGGTGTTGGCAGTGCCCAAATCAATTGCCAGATCGGATGAGAACAGGCTGAACAGCGACCGCAGGTTCATAGAATCGTTCTGTAACTTCACGCCAGCGGGCAACCACGTGCCCGGTAGGGCTGCCCGGCTAGCGACTCTCCCACGGTTGCCCCGGCTTACTGCAAGGTAGCACATGAACGGAATCCCCGCAAGCTTTTGTTTTTCTTACACTTGGAGTTCTCCATCGGGGAGGCGCCGGCAGGGCGGCAATGGATGCGGACGGATTGTTCCGCATCGAGAGTCTCCGCAGGGGAAGGCTTTCAAGCTCCGACGCGGAACAAGCGTGCCGATCGGCCTTGCCCCGAACGCCTCGCAAGAGCTTACTCTGGAAGTGAAGTGGATTCCTTCCAGCCAGTGACACGCGGCGCGTTCAGCCGCCGGGCCGCGCTTGCTCTGCCGTTCGCCCTGGCCGCCTGCCGCCGCGCCAGCGAACCATTTTCCGGCTACGCTTTCATCGCCAACCAGGAAGGAGGGGCGATCGCCGTGGTCGACTTGAGCGTGATGGCCGTCGTCAAACACATCTCCATCGAGGGAGCGCCAACGGAAGTTCACGCGGGCGCGATACGGCCGGCCATCTACGCGCTGACGCCCGAAACCGGCGGCGTGCATGAGATCCATCCCGAGGCCCTGCGCGTGGAACGCAAAACCACCGTAGGTTCCCGGGCCGCGCGGATGCTGTTGTCGCCGGATGAGGCGCTGCTATACGTCCTGGTGCGCGAGCCCCGTTCGCTGGCGGCTGTCGACCTGGAGAGTTTTCGCATCGCCTGGCGTCTGGCGTTGACCGAAGAACCGGGGAGCATGGCGGTTTCCTCCGGCGGCGAGACCGGCGCGGTCGCGTCTGGAGAATCGCTGCGCCTGCTGGATTTGAAAAACCGCCGTGTGGGTCCGGTGCTGGGAGGGGGCGTGTTCGGCGAGGTCCGCTTTTTGACCAACAGCCGTACCGTGGTGGCGGCGAATCTGGAAGAGCACTTGCTTTCCGTCTATCGCGCCCCGCGCCCGGACCGGGAGCGCCTCGAGGACGCGCGACTGGTCGCGCATCTGCCTCTGGCCGTGCGGCCCGAGCATCTTTGCTTCAGCCGCGACGGCGGCCAGCTCTTCGTTACCGGCGCGGGGATGGATGCCGTGGTGATCGTCTATCCTTATAACACGCCGCAGGTGGCCGAAACCGTGCTCGCCGGACACGCGCCCGGCGCGATGGCCGCGTCCGGCTCGTTGCTATTCGTTGCCAATCCCTCGACCGGCGACGTGAGCATCCTCAGCATCGCCACGCACCGCGTGATCGCCGTGGCTCAGGTGGGCAGCGACCCCGGTTTTATCGCTGTCACCCCGGACGACGAGTACGCATTAGTATTGAACCGGCAATCGGGGGACGTGGCCGTGCTGCGCCTGGCGGCGATTCAGCCGAACCGTTTCAAGTCGGCGTCTTTGCTGACAGTGATCCCGGTCGGATCGAGACCTGTGAGCGCGGCCCTGCGGGCCGTCTAGCGCGGACGGATGATCTCCGGATGCACGGGCGCGGACTCCTCCAAACGCATCTGCGCATCCAGAGCGCGCAACATCTCCTCGCCGGTTTGTCCGGCATGCGCCGGGGACAGCGGGCGGCTTGCCGCCGTGGCCGCGTCTTGCTGCCGTTGAATGTCCTTGAGGGCGTCACGGATTTCGTTCAGCGTTCCCGCGATCTGGAACACCTTCATTACGCCGGCAACAAATACGCACAGCGCCAAAACGCTGAGTGCGCCGCTCAACAGATTGGGCAGAAATTCGCCTTCCATACAGCGACAATCGGCGGGTCACGCGCGTGACTTTAGAAACCTGCGGCCCACGCTAGTATGAAAATAGCCGGATGCTCTCAAAATTCTTCTCATTCCTGCTGTTCGCCGCGCTGGGCTTGGCCCAGACGGACCGGGCGCCGGACCCCATCCCGATCCTCAAAAGCGTTGAAAAGCGCTACAACTCGGCCACAACCCTGGAAGCAACATTCACCCAGACTCTGATCGAGCGTGGCCGGACCCGCGCCATTCAAAAGGGCACGGTCTACCTGAGCAAGCCGAAAAGAACACGCTGGCAATACACCAGCCCCGCCGGCGACTGGTTCCTCTCCGACGGCAACTACGCCTACGACTACGACAGCGCCAAGAACACCGTGGAGCGGATACGGATGAAGGAAACTGAGGACATGCGCATTCCGCTCGCGTTCCTGCTGGGGACGCTCGATTTTCAGAAGGATTTCGGTACCTTTCATTCGCGCCGCGAAGGCGACGGCGTCTACATCGCG
>CAZTKA010000068.1:0-16443 GCA_964614015.1 uncultured Bordetella sp.
GCGGCGTTGCGAAAAGCCGCGCTAACTCCCCTGCCCTCCGCCCCGACGACGAAGCTGCACGGACCACGCAGGTCTGCTTCCAGTATGGCGCGCGGGGCGCGCGGATCGGCGGCGTAGAGCGTGAGGCCGGCGCGAAGCAACTCGTCCGCCTCGACTCCCGCGGCAAGGGGAACGCGAAACGCCGATCCAGCGGACCCGCGCAGGCATTTCGGATTGTGCGGGCTCACCGTGCCCTTCAGGAACACGGCTCCGGATGCTCCGAAGGCCTCGGCCGCGCGCAGGATCGCGCCCGCGTTGCCGGGATCCTGCACGCCGTCCAGGACAATGATCAGCGACGGATTGGACAAGACCTGGCCGAGACTCCAGACCCGCAGCCGCACCAGCGCTAGCACGCCTTGCGGCGACTCGGTGGAACTCAATCCCGCGAACACCCGATCCGCCACATGCAGGACGCGCACCTCCCTGGGCGGCCTCACGCGGGCCAGCCCGGCCACGATCACCGCGCCGATTTCGACACCGCTGCGCACGGCTTCTTCCAACAGATGCGGCCCTTCGGCCAGCGCGAAGCCCTCACGGGTCAGCGCGCCGCGGCTGGCCGCGCGGCGCACCTCCCGCAGCAGGGGATTTTTTTCACTAACCAGAGTTTGCCGAGCCACGGGTACAATGAAGCTGAACGCAAGCCGCAAAGCGCGCGCGGGCGCGCCTAGGAGTCGGCCATACACAGCCCGTGCGCTCCATGATGCGGGCTGTTATTTAGAAGCATAACGCATGAAATGGGGAAAGCTCATCGTCGTGTTCCTGGCCGGCGCTGCCTTGGGCGCGGCGTTCCTCATCGGGCGCGCCGCCGTCGAGATCCGCGATCAATCCAAGATCGACGAAGCCCGGCCCGCCGACATCATCATCGTACTGGGCGCGGCGGAATACCGCGGGCGCCCCTCGCCGGTGCTGGAAGCGCGGCTCAATCACGCGCTGTTTCTGTATCTGCAACACATGGCTCCGCGCATCCTCACCACGGGCGGCGCGGGCGGCGACCCTACGTTTACCGAAGGCGGCGTCGCGCACAATTACCTGAGCCGCCACGGCGTCCCGTCGGAGGCGATCTTGGTGGAATCGGAGGGTGAAAGCACGGTTCACAGCATCACTGCCGCGGCCGAGATCATGCGGCGCATGCAGCTCCGCTCCTGCATCGTGGTGAGTGACGGATATCACGTTTACCGCGTCAAGAAAATGCTCGAAAGCCGCGGGATGACGGTCTATGGCTCGCCCCGGCCGGCAGAGCGCATCGGCGAAGGCGGCCTTCGACAACACTGGGTTTATTTGCGCCAGGCGATTGCCTACTGGCTGTGGCGCATCGGGATTCCGGTGTAGCCCTCGGCGCGCCGCGCTAATACTTCCGCAGCACGGCCAGCACCTTGCCCTGAATCGCCACCGAACTGGCCGGTACGTAGATAGGCTCCATGGCCCCATTCGCCGGCTGGAGCCGCACGCGGTCGCCGGCTTCGCGATAGAAGCGCTTGAGCGTCGTCTCCATGCCGTCGACCAGCGCGACCACGATATCCCCGTCGCGAGCTGTGCTCGTTTTCTCCACCAGCACGTAATCGCCGTCGCAGATGTGATCCTCGACCATCGACTCGCCGCGCACTTGTAATGCGTACGTATTCGGATCGCCGGCAAAGTCCGAAAAATTCAGCGTGTCGGCGCCGGGAAGCGACTCCACGGGAGCCCCCGCGGCAATCCGCCCTAGCAAGGGAATCTCGAACGAACCAGCCGCCGCGCCGCGATACTGGCGCTGCTCCTGGAAATATTTGGGCGCGATCTCCAAGGACCGGCTCTGATTGAAGCTCCGCCTCAGGTACTGCTTGGATTCGAGGGCCAGCATGTGCTTGTGCACCGTGGCGAGCGAGGCGAGCCCCAGCCCTTCCGCTATTTCCTCGTAACTCGGGCTGTACCTGTTCTTCTCTATGAAACCGGCCAGAAAGTCCATGAACTCTTTTTGACGCTTGGTGAGGGCCATGCGTCGATTTTAGGCGAAGAAACGGGGAACGTCAAGATCTGGCCAGGGAATTTGGCACAAAAAACTTGGAGGGCGGCAACCTGCGCCGCCCTCCGCCGTGGTTTGGGGGTTGTCCACGAAGTTTGCCGCTAGTTGCCTCCGAAAAACGCCACCAAGCCCAACGTCAGCGTGTCTTGATTCTTCCACGGGCCCGGCGTGAAGGAGCCGATGCCGGGGTTCAAGGGCTGTCCAAACGCGCCGCGCTCGAAGAACGGTTTGTCGGACCAGTCGCGGCGGTACTCCAGGCGCGCCAGCAGGCCCTTAGTCCACTTGTACTCGTAAGTCGCGGTGAACTCCTGCAACACGATCGGCGATCCGTAGCCCGTGACGAAGCCCTGCTGGTCGTTGTAATACTCGTAGCGGAAGGCCAGCGCGTTGGCCGCGTTCAACCCGAACCTGCCCGAGATGCCCACGGCGTCCCAATCGGCGGCGGGCTTGTTCGAGGTGGTGGACAGTAGATAGTTGTTCTCGCGCCCGTGATAGTAATCGAAGTAGCCGCTGAACCACCCGGTGGGCGTGAAGTTCAGCACCGTGTCGTAAATCTGCCGCCAGCCCTCGTTGGTGCCGGTCTTCTCCGGGCCGATGTAGATGTTTGTCAGCCAGGAAACCTTCTTATTGGCGGGCGTCCAGGCGGTGGTGAAGCCGAGCGTCTTGCCCGTGTTGTTGTCCTCGACGTTGTTCCATCCGTTAACCAACTGGAAGCCCGCCGTGAACGTGTCGCCCAACGGCTTGGTGATACGCAGCCCCTGATGATAATAGGGACCGTTCGTGTACAGGTAGCCGCGGCCGTAATGCCACGTGTAAATATTCTCGGTAAGCTCGGCGCCGACGGCGGTGTAGAACTTGCCGAAGTCGATCTGCGTTCCGCCCCAACTGGCCGGCTTTAGGGTGACGTAGGCCTGCGGAAAGTAACGCACGATATCGCGCGCGCCGGGATCGGTGGCGTGGAACACGTCCCAGGCCCGGCCAAAGCCGAGATCCAGACGGAAGCCGATCGGATCGGCGTCATGCGTCATGGAGAGCTCCGCCATGTTCAGCGAAAACTGGCGGCTCTTGATTTCGAAGTTGCGGAGAGTATTGAAGCCGCTGGCGGGGTTGTTGAAGTTGTGGCTATAGTAGGCATCAACTAGGCCACTGAACTTGATCTCGCCGATCGTCCACGGAGCGGCAGCGTCCTGGGCCCAGGACGGCAGCGCAAGGCTCGCTAAAAGGGCCGAGCCGATTAAGAAAGAGCGGTAACGCAATGGACTTTCCTCCTCAGAAAGAATCTTGTTTCCTAAAGCCGGTGTGGCTTTAAGTTCTAAGCCTAATGGCTGATGGAAGAAACGTCCAATCGAAACTTTTTATCCGCTTGATGGAGTTCGGCATGGCGCCGAAAGCTGCTGAAATCACAGGAAAAGCGCCGTGGGGGCGGATTTTCGATACAATGGCCTGCACGATGCACCGCGTGCGTTGGTTCACATTCGGCGTGCTGGCGGCTTGCGGCGTGGCGGCAGGCGCCGGAGCGCTGCTGCTGCGGCAAGCGCGCGGATTCAGCGCGCGCGAGCAGCCTCCGGCGGTCGAACGCTGGCTGGCGAATTGGGCGCGCCGGTCTTCAATGCCCGCCGAGGTTCGAGCGCTTCGGAATCCGGTGGCGAACGCTGTTGAAACTCTCGCCGAGGCCCGCGCGCACTGGGCGGATCATTGCGCCGCCTGCCACGCCAACGACGGCAGCGGCGACACCCTGCTGGGGAAGAACTCTTACCCTCCGGCTCCCGATATGCGTCTGCCGGAGACACAGCAGAAAACGGATGGAGAATTGTTCTACATCATCGAAAACGGCGTCCGCAGGACGGGCATGCCTGCTTGGGGCGGGCCCGGCCATGACGCCCAGGATTCCTGGAAACTGGTCCAGTTCATCCGCCATCTGCCGAACTTGACCACGGAGGAGAAAATAGAGATGGAGAAGTTGAATCCCAAGAGCCCCAAGGAGCTGCGGGAAGAATTGGAACAGGAGCGATTCCTTCGAGGAGAAGACACGCCCGGAGAACAGTCCCATGAAGCCCATCATCACTAAACTCATCCCGCTCCCGCTCGCGGCGGCGGCGTTCGTATTCGCGCACGGCGGCTTTGAACACGTGCAAGGGACGGTGGCCAAGGTGGAAAACAGCGTTCTGACGGTGAAGACCGCCAAGGGCGACGTCGCCGTGAAGCTGAGCGCCAAGACCGAAATCACGCGCGACAATCACGCGGCCAAGGCCGAAGACCTGACCGCCGGCGTTCGCGTCGTCGTCGACGTTCCGGAGGGAGACAAGAGCATGACCGCGCACTCGGTGAAGATCGGCGTCGCCGCCCCGGTGAAGGCGGCCCCGACCAGAAAATAATAACGGGATCGTCCGGGTTTTCGTGGAACTGGCCCCGCCACGTGGTCCGGCAGGCCAGAGCCGGACGCGCGCGGCACGCCGCTCGCCCTTCGCCGTAGAATCATGGTTAGGCCCGAATGATTGAATCCAGCACTCTTTGGCTGCGCGTGGCGGCGTGTCTCTACGCCGTGGGCCTGCTCCATTCGCTGCTCACCGCCGTGCGCCACGGGCAGGGCGCGTTTGGATTCGCCATGGGCGCGTTCCGTATCGGCGTGGTGCTGCATTTCGTCGCGATCACCGATCTGGCCGTCGCCCTCGGCCGCATCCCGATCGATAACTACAACCAGACGCTCAGCCTGTGCGCCTTCCTGACCGCCGCCGTGTTTGCCGTGCTGGAACGCCGCTACCGTTTCTCCAGCGTGTCCGTGGCGGCCTTCCCGTTGGTGTTCGCCATGACGCTCGCGGGCGCGCTGGAACAACCCGTCACCACGCCCGCCGACGAGGGCATGCGTAACGCATGGCTGGTGGTGCACATCCTGCTCGTGCTCGCTGGATACGCTTCGCTGCTCTTTACGGGGCTCGCCGCCGGAGCCTATCTGGTCCAGGAACGCCGCCTCAAGAACAAGCAATCGAGCGCTCTGCTCGAACGGCTTCCGCCGCTGGGGACGCTGGATCAGATGCTTTCGCGCTCGCTGGGGCTGGGATTTGTCTTCCTTACCCTCGGTCTGCTGATCGGGATCCTGTGGGCCTTCCTGTACCTGAAAACCAACTGGGTCCGCGATCCGAACATCACCATCTCGGTCTTCACCTGGCTGTTGTTGCTGGTGATGATGTTCCTGCGCGCATCGGCGGGATGGCGCGGGCGCAAGGTGGCCGTGCTGACGCTGGCCGTGCTCGGCGGATCGGCCTTGACATGGGTCACGCATGCGGGTCTGGGGGCCACGCTGGCGCCATGAAACTCGTTCTTACCGGCTTGAATCACCGCACCGCTCCGGTGGAAGTGCGCGAGCGCCTGGCCTTCGAGGAGCAAGCGCTGCCGGAGGCGCTCGACAATCTGAAACGCTGCCCGGGCGTGCTGGAGGGCATGATTCTATCCACCTGCAACCGCGTCGAAGTCTCGGTCACGGCCGAGGATGACGCGGACGTGCAAGGCGCGCTCGAAACATTCCTGGCCGATTCGCGGCACGTGGAACGATCGTGGGTGGCGCCCTACCTCTACCGCCACGACGGTCCCGAGGCGATCCGGCATCTGTTCCGCGTCGCCGCGAGCCTGGACTCGATGGTCGTCGGCGAGCCGCAGATCCTCGGCCAATTGAAAAGCGCCTACGCCATCGCCAAGCAACGCGGCTCGCTCAGCGGCTTCCTCGACCAGGTGATGACGCGCGCCTTCAATGTCGCCAAGCGCGTGCGCACGGAGACCGACATCGGCGAGAGCGCGGTTTCCGTCAGCTACGCCGCCGTTGAGCTGGCCCGCGAGATCTTCGGTTCGCTGGAGGGGAAGCGCGCCCTGGTGGTAGGCGCGGGCAAGATGGCCGAGAGCGCCGCCCGGCACTTGCGCCGGGCGGGCGCCGGGATCCTGGTCACCAACCGCACCCGCGCGCGCGCCCAGGCTCTGGCGGAGGTCTGCGGCGGACGCATCATCGATTACGACTACTTCGAGGACGCCGTTCCCTCGGCCGATATCATTCTTACGTCGAGCGGCGCCCCGCACTACATCCTGACGCGCGACCAGATGCGCTCGGCCATGGCCCGGCGCCGCAATCAGCCCATGTTTCTGATCGATATCGCGGTGCCGCGCAACATCGACCCGGAAGTCAATAAACTCGAGAGCGTGTTCCTGTACGACATCGACGATCTGGGCAAAGTCGTCGATGCGAACCGGAAAGGCCGCATCAAAACCGCGCAGGAGGCCGAGCTGATCATCGGCGAGGAAGTCGAGCGCATGGTGGCCCGGCTCAAGACCCGCGAGGCCGCTCCAGCCATCGTCCGCTTGCAGGAGCAGCTCGAAACCCTGCGCAAGAGCGAACTGGAGCGCTTCCGCTCCAGGCTGGGCGGGCTGACCCCGCAGCAGGAGGAGGCTCTCGACGCGCTGACCAAAGGGCTGATAAACAAGATCGCGCACGGGCCGATTTCGGAGCTGAGAAATCAGGCCGGCGATCCGCATCTGATGGCTGTCATTCAGCGTCTGTTCCGGCTGGGTGAGGAATGATTGTCATCGGCTCCCGTGGCTCCGCCTTGGCGCTGTGGCAGGCGCGGCATATCGCCGCGCGCCTTCAGGAGCTGGGCGCGGAGACGCGCATCGAGATCATCAAGACTTCCGGCGACAAGATCCAGGACGCGCCTCTGGCGAAGGCGGGCGGCAAGGCTCTGTTCACCAAGGAAATCGAAGAAGCGCTGCTGGCCGGTTCGATCGACTTGGCCGTGCACAGCATGAAAGACGTTCCCACCGGGCTGCCTGCGGGGCTGACTCTGGCCGCGATTCCCCCGCGTGAGGAACCGCGCGATGCGCTCGTGGGCGGCTCGGTTCAAGACCTCCGCGAAGGCCGGCGCGTGGGCACCAGTTCGCTCCGCCGCTCCGCCCAGTTGCGGGCCCATCAACCCGGCCTCTGCATTGAGATGCTGCGGGGTAACGTCGATACGCGCCTGCGCAAGCTGGACGAGCGCCAATACGACGCCATCGTACTGGCGGCCGCGGGACTGCGCCGCCTCGGCTGGCAGGACCGCATCGGCGAACTGATCCCGGTCGAGATCATGTGCCCCGCGGTAGGACAAGGCGCGCTGGCGGTCGAAACCCGCAATGACGGCGGCGCGGCGCAGACCCTGGCGGCCGCGCTGGACGATCCCGTGACGCGCGCGGCCGTGACCGCGGAGCGCGCGCTGCTTGAGGTGCTCGGCGGCGGATGCCAGGTTCCAGTGGGCGCGCACGCCTGGCGCGAGAATCATCAGGTCCGGATGATCGCGATCGTCGCCCGGCCCGACGGTTCGCAATTGGTGCGTGGCGAGTTGATGGGCGTGGATCCGGCCGAAACAGGCGCCGCTCTCGGGCGCGATTTGCTGGATCGCGGCGCGCGTGAAATCCTGGCGGAAGTGTATTCCACATGAAGGTCTATCTGGTGGGCGCCGGGCCCGGCGATCCCGGCCTCATCACCCTCAAGGGCCGCAAAGCCCTGGAGCGCGCCGACGTTGTGCTCTACGACAACCTGGCCAACGAGCGCCTTCTCGATCACGCACCCGAGCGAGCCGAGCGCGTTTATGTCGGCAAGAAGCGCGCCAAACACGAAATGTCGCAGGAGGAAATCAGCGCGCTGATGATCGAGCGCGCCCGCCGCGGACTGACTGTAGTGCGGCTGAAAGGCGGAGATCCCTTCATCTTCGGGCGGGGCGGAGAGGAGGTCGAAGCGCTGGGCGCCTCCGGAGTGCCGTTCGAGATCGTTCCGGGGGTCACCGTGCCGCTCGGCGTGGCGGCCTACACCGGAGTTCCGCTCACCCACCGCGAACACACCTCCGCCGTGACTTTCGTCACCGGCCACAATGTCGAGGCGATCGATTGGGCGAAGATCGGCGCCGCGGAAACCGTAGTGCTCTTCATGGGCCTGGTGAATTTTCCGGTGATCGCCAAAGAGATGATCGCGCGGGGCCGCTCGCCGGAAACGCCCGCGATGGCCGTGCGCTGGGCCACGCGCCCGGATCAGGAAACCGTCGCGGGGACGCTGGCGACGCTGCCCGCCTTGATCGCCGAACGCCACCTGAAGCCTCCGGCCACCATCGTCGTCGGCGAGGTGGTCGCTCTACGCGATCGCTTCAACTGGTTTGAGCGCCTGCCGTTGTTTGGGCAGCGCATTGTTGTCACGCGCGACCGGCGGCAATCGGCCGCCCTGGCCGAACCCCTGGAGGAACTCGGCGCCGAGGTGCTGCACCTGCCGGTGATCGAAATTCGCCCGCCCTCCGACACTGGTCCTCTCGATGCCGCCATCGCGAACCTCTCGTCCTACGACTGGCTGATCTTCACCAGCGCGAACGGCGTGCGCAGATTCATCGAGCGGCTGGATGCCTCGCGCACGGATCTGCGGTCCTTGCGGGCCCGCATCTGCGCCATCGGCCCGGCGACCCGCGCCGCCGTCGAGTCATTGCACCTGAAGGTCGACCGCATGCCCGCCGAATACGTCGCCGAGAGTCTGCTGGAAGCCCTGGCGGACGAGGATATGGCCGGTAAACGCGTGTTGTTGCCGCGCGCGGCCGTGGCTCGCGATCTGGTGCCTGCCGAGCTTCAGCGGCGCGGCGCGCGCGTCGACGTGGTCGAGACTTACCGCACCATGCCTCCGCAGAACGCCGCCGCCCGCGTCCGCGAAGTTCTCTCGCGCAAGCCGCACTGGATCACGTTCACGAGTTCCTCCACGGTGACGAATTTCGTCGCCATCGCCGGAGCCAGCGCCCTAGCGGGCATTAAGGTTGCCTCCATCGGCCCGGTCACCTCCGCCACGGCGCGCAACGCGGGGCTGCGCGTGGATGCCGAGGCCAAACCGCACACCATCGCGGGCCTCATCGATGCGCTAAGATCAAACGCATGACTGAGGCACCCTCGCATATCCGCTTGATGGAAATTTTGTTTGGAGCCCTCACCTCCAGAGCCGTATCAGCCCTGGCGAAGCTCGCCATCCCGGACTACTTGGATGCGGGGCCGAAGTCCGCCGCTGAGCTCGCCGCCGCCACCGGCGCCCGTTAAGATCTTCTCTGCCGCCTGATGCGCGCTACGGCGGCCCTGGGCATCCTCCGCGAAGAGCCTGACGGAAAGTTTTCACAACCCCCCATGTCAGCGGCCTTGCGCACTGGAGCGGCGCCCGGCGGGCCCACCGAGCCCGTGAAGGACCGCGTCACCTTCATCAAAGGCAACATGTTCGAATCCGTGCCCGCGGGCATGGACTGCTACATTATGAAACACATCATTCATGACTGGCCCGACGGCGTCTGCATCGGGATTCTCGAGCGCTGCCGCGCCGGCGTGAATCCCGGCGGCAGGCTGCTGGTGGTGGATACAGTGGTGCCCCCTGGCAAGGAGTTTCATGTGGGTAAGTTCATGGACCTCGAAATGATGCTGTTCCCCGGCGGCAAGGAGCGCACTGAGACGGAGTTTCGCGACCTGCTGAGCGCCTCGGGATGGCGCATGAGGCGCATCGTGCCGACGCGGTCGCACGTGTCGATCGTCGAAGGCGTCCCGGCGTAGCTGTCCCGCCCTTCGCGGTGCGGACCGCCGGGTCCGCTCCGCCGCCCGTCGTGGCGGCGGAGCGTCGTTGTGCCGAGGCTCCACGGCGCTGGCCGCGGAACCGGCGCGCGGCCTCCTTGGCGACAAGGTCGCCGGCCCCACCATGCTACATTGGGGGTTCACCCTTTGCATCGCCCATGCAGATCTTTGTCGAAGCCCAGTTGTCGGGAGTGGACGAGTGTTTGCTCGCCCCCGCCACGCGCGACGCCGACCGCGTCTTTATGGGCCGCTCCCATTGGATCAGCCTGCTGAGCGAAGTGCTCCCCCGCGCCTTGCTCGCCGAGCTGGGCCTGGCGAAGATCCTGCTTGGCTCGAGCGGCGGCGGCCGCTTCCTGGTCCTGCTGCCCGTGGAGTCGCGAGCCGATGCGGAAGCTTTTCTGCATGCCGCCGCTGCGGAGATCGCCGCCCTCAGCGAGGGATCCCTGAAACTCCTCTGGAGCATCACGGAAAACCTCGGCGATTGGACCGACATCCGGCGGCGCTTGCGCGACGGCCTGGACCAGCGCAAGGGCGCGCCCGCCGCGCAAGGCGGCGCCGGTTTACTGCGCGGCGAAGTCGCCGAACCGGACTCCGCGATCGAAGCGTACTTCGTCGAACAATTGGGCTACCCGCTGCGCGATGCGGAATCCGTGGCCTGGTCCCCGGAGACTCCCGGACGCGTGCTGACGGGCCCGGGCAAGCACTCTTGGCCGCTCGCCGCCGCCCCCGACGCGATCCCCATGGCGCGCCATACCGCCCCCAGCGATGACGGCCGCGAGCCGGCCTCGACCGCTGCGCTGGCCGGGCGCTCTTCAGGCGTTCAGACCTGGGGCGTGCTGCGCGGCGATGTCGACAACATCGCCATCCGCCTCCAGCGTGCGCGCACCATCGAAGAACATATTCAGCTTTCGGTGTTGTACAAACAATTTTTCGCGGGCGAGCTGGAAGTGCTCTGCTCGATGCCCGAATTGTGGCGCAAGGTCACCGTAATTTACTCCGGCGGCGATGATTTCGCAGTCTACGGCGCCTGGGACGCGCTGGTCGGCCTGGCGGGCGAAATGGAGCGGCTGTTCCACCGCTTTGCCGCCGAGAGCCTCAAGGAGTTCGAAGGGCCCGAGGGCAAGACGATTAGCATGGCTCTGTCGCTCGCGCCTTCAGCTGACGCGTCGCTCGGTGCGGTGTTCGAGGAAGCCGGACAGCGCCTGGAGGCCGCCAAATCGGCGGACAAGGATTGCATCTGGCTGCTGGGCCGCACGCTGGAATGGAAGCAATTCGCCGAAGCCGCGGCGCTCAAGGATTCCCTGGTCCGCATGGTGGCTGAATTCGGCTGCTCGCCGCAGTATATCCGTGACTTGTGCGGCATCTATCGGGAAACGCAATCTCGCATGTCCAAGCGGCAGGCGCGCAAGATGGGCGGCGAGCGCCCGTGGCGCTATCATCGCCGCATCCGCCGGATCCTGGCGGCCTCGCGCGCGGCGGGCCCGGAGCACAAGGATTTCCAGAAGGCCCGCACTGCGCTGATCGCGGACCTGATCGGCCGCAGCGCCGTCACCGTCAAGTTGCGGCCCGCGGGCCGCGTGGCGCTAGAATGGGCGAGACTGGCGGCAGACTGAGAATCGAATTCAGAAGTCCCACCTTGGCCAAGGCTGGGTGGGCGAGCAGGAGTCAGAATGGACGATGTGCAACCGGAGATAACTCCAACAGAACCGGAATCAGCGGCGGCGGCAGCGCCGGCGGCCGTGGAAGCTCCCAGACGCGAAGAAACGCGCGAAGATCGGCCTCCACGCCAGGAACGCGGCGAACGCCGCGACAAGCCGCGCGGCGAGCGCGGTCCGCAGCAGGGCGCGGGCCAGCCGCGGCCGCAAGGCGGCGGGCGGCCCGAACGCGGCGACCGCGGCGAACGCCGGGAAGGCGGACGGCCCGGCGGCGGGCGGCCCTTCGAGTCCATGGCGGAGATCGATATCGAGAAGCTCATCTCCGACAGCCTGTATCTCGACAATCAGGCCCACGCCATCGTCGCCCGCATGCGCGACATGGATAGCGGCACCAAGAGCCAACTGCGCCGTCTGTTCAACGCCGTGCGGCGCGCCGTACGCTCGCCCGAAGCCGACCGCCAGCACCAGTTCGTCATGCTGCGCGCGCGTCTGGCCTACACCATCGCGCGCCATTCGCTGCGCAGCCTGGACGGGCTGGAGCGCCTGCTGCTCCAGGTCACGCGCAAGAACGATGCCCGCGGATACGAGCGATTCAAGGATCTGTTCGAGGCCATTGTGGCTTACAACGAATAGGGGATTATGAGCTCACATACTGCTCAAACACAACTGAAATTGATCGGAAAACTGATTCTCTCCGGCGACCTGCATTGCGAAACCGGGCTGCACATCGGCGCCGGAAAAGGATCGCTGGAAATCGGAGGCGCGGATAATCCGGTCGTGAAGGACGCCTTCGGGCTGCCCTACGTGCCGGGCAGTTCGCTGCGCGGGCGCCTGCGGTCGCTGCTTGAAACCGCAATGGGACTGACTTCGCCCTCGGAGCTGGTGTATCTGTCGAAACGGCGCGGCCAGGAAGTCCGCATCCATCAAAGCGACCGCCCGGATGATGAGATTTGCCTGCTGTTCGGCCGCAATCCCGGGCGCATGGAGCGCGTCGAGGGCGAGGCCCTCGAATCAAGATCCGCCAGCCCGGCGCGGCTGGCCGTCTACGATGCCCCGCTTGATCCGGACAGCATCACCCCACAGATGCGCGAGAATCTCGACGACGAAATCACCGAAGTCAAGAGCGAGAACGCCATCGACCGCATCACTTCGCAAGCGAATCCGCGCACGCTCGAGCGCGTTCCCGCCGGGGCGCGTTTCCGCGTGCGCATGGTGCTCGATGTCCTGTGCGAGGAAGACAAGGCGTTGGCGGCGCGTCTGCTGGAAGGCTTGCGGCTGCTCGAGGACGATGCGCTGGGCGGCGGAGGCTCGCGCGGAAGCGGCCGCGTGCGCTTCGCGAATCTGAGGCTGTCCTGGCGCGGCGCTTCGTTTTACTCTTCCGGCGCTCCCGAAACGGAACTGGCCGCTGCTGCCGACCTCGGCGCCGTGCAGGCGCTAGTGAACGGCGCAGATTTCGCCGGGAAGCTCGCAAGCTGAATCTCGTATGGACCGGTTTTTTTTACGTGCAGGCTTCCGCCTGCGAACGGGCTTTGGCCCGGTTGGTGTGTGATGCCCTCCGGCCTGCTTATCCGCCTCCGCCCCTCCGGCCCGTGGCGCATCGGCCCGGATTCCGGAGCGCGCGACCGTGTGGATCGCATCTATCACAGCGATTCCCTCTACTCTGCCGTAACCAGTGCGATGGCGCACCTGGGTCTGCTGGCAGACTGGCTGGATGCAACCGCGCGAGCCGCGGCGGAACCCGCCCTGCGCCTGGGCTCGTGTTTCCCCTTTCAGGGTGAAACGTTGCTCGTGACGCCGCCCCGCCATCTGTGGCCTCCGCCCGCGTCCGCGAAAATCCGGTGGAAGGGCGCCCGTTTCGTGCCGCTTTCCGTGGTTCGCGACCTGGCCGCGGGGCGCGCGCTTGCGGAAGATTCCTGGGCCGTCGACGGCGAAAGCCAATGCCTCCTGCCCGCGCGCATGCCGCCCGTGCCCGGTCCGTTCCGCCTCGCCGTGCGCTCGAGCGCGGCCGTGGACCGCAAGGGTGCGGGCGTGTGGCCACACTCCTGGGCGTGTCTTGAATTCACGCCCGATTGCGGGTGGTGGACCGTGGCCCGATTCGCGGATGATGCCGCGCGCGACGTGTGGACGCCGCGCCTGACCGGGGCGTTCCGCCTGCTCGCCGATTCCGGGTTCGGGGGCGGGCGCTCACGCGGATGGGGCCGCGCCCACGCGCCCGAATTCAGTTCGGGCGGGCTGCACGAATTGCTGCCCGTGCAGAAGGCTTCGCCGGAGGCCCGCACGGGCTACTGGCTGCTGTCGCTGTTCCATCCGGCCGAAAACGATGCGGTGGATTGGCGACAGGGCGATTATGTCCTGACGATGCGCGGCGGCCGCGTGGAAAGCGGCGCTGCCTGGGGCCAACCGAAGCGCCTCACGCGCATGATCGGCGAGGGATCCGTGCTCGTCGCCGAAGCCGAACCGCGCGGCGCCGCGGCCAATGTCGCTCCCGAGGGCTTTCCGCATCCCGTCTATCGCGCCGGTTTCGCGCTCACCGTTCCCATTCCTTTACGGCCGGGAGCCGCGTCATGAGATACCGCGTGACCTGCCTCACCCCGACCCTGGTCGGCGACGGCAACAAACTCTCTCCCATCGATTACATGGTATGGAAGGATCACGTCAACGTGCTCGACCAGCGCCGGATCTTTCGTTTGCTGGCCAAGGGCCCCCGCCTGGACGGATATCTGGCGCAATTGAAAAAAGCCGACAAACTTGATTTCGCTTCCTGGGGCGGATTCGCGCAAAACTTCGCCGGCCGCCGCATCCCCTTCGAGGATCCTGGCGCCGTGGCGGTATGGGAGCGCGCGCAAGCGCAAAATCTGTTTATCCCGACCTTCGCCGCCTCCGCCGCCGGACCGTATTTGCCTGCCACCGCGATCAAGGGCGCGCTCCGCACCGGAACGGTATTCGACCGCTGGAGCCCCGCCACATTCCGGGATCTCGCCGGCAGACTCGAAGACTCCAAAGAGACGCGCTTGCCGCGATACCTGGCGGCCAAGCCCGAAGAAGCCGTGCTTGGCGGTGCGGGCAGGAACCGCATGCGCAAGGTCTCGGCCGGCGATTCGGCGCCCGTGCCCTACAGCGGCATGAAAATCTACCTCCTGCGGACCGCGACCCTCATCCCGCGCGGCGGAGGCAATTACGAACTCGGATGGAAGTCTTCGCGTGGCGCCTCGGACGCACGCCGCATCGAGGAAAGCACGCCCTCCTTTGCCGAGATGGCTGTTCCCGGAACCGTGTTCGAAGGCGTGTGGCGCGAGGACTCCGGGCAGGACCGCGGCAAACTTTTCCAGGCTTCGAACCGCTACGCGGCTTCGCAGATTGCGCGGCACAAAGAGTACGCCAAGTGGGTGGGGCTGGCGCCACTGATGGCGACCCTGGAAGGCCTCGATGCCAGGCTCCGTGAGTTAGAGGGCCGCTCGAACGTGTGCCTGCTTTCACTCGGCTGGGGCGGCGGGATGCTTTCGAAGGTTGCTGTCGCGGACACGGCAGAGCCCGCTTACCGTTCGATTATCCGCCACATCTCGCTGTATCAGAAGGCGTTGCAGACCGGGCTCCCGTTCCCGAAAACGCGTCGCATAGTGTTTGAAGCCGGCAAGGCCGCGCAGATTCCCGGCTGGGTTCTGCTGGAGGTGGCCTAGACCCTGAACATTTTCCGAGAACGTTGGCTCTCATGCCGCACCATGTTACTATCGATAAGTAAAGAATAGGAGAGGGTTTAGCCCCGAATGTACAACGCATTCTTCGGCTTTTCGGAGAGCCCCTTCAACCTGAGCCCCGATCCGGCGTTCTTTTACCGGAGCGAACAGCACGAAGAGGCGTTGGCGAATCTCGTTTACGGTGTGCAGGCGCGCAAGGGGTTCATCGTCCTGACGGGCGAAGTCGGCACGGGCAAGACGACCATGCTCGAGTGCCTGCGCGACTACCTGGAAGCCCAGTTCATCGAGTTCGCTTTTATCTTCAACTCGCGCATCACGGTCGAACAGTTTTTCGAGATGATCGCTTACGATCTGGATCTGCCCTGCCAGCGGACCTCGAAAACCGAAGTGCTCTTCGCGCTGAACCAGTTGCTGGTGGAGCAGGCCTTGGACGGCCGCACCGTGGTGCTGATCGTGGACGAGGCGCACAACCTCGAATGGGATGTGCTCGAAGAGATCCGCCTGCTGGGCAACCTCGAAAACCCGCGCCTCGGCAAGCTGCTTCAGATCATCCTCGCCGGACAGCCCGAACTCGACAGAAAACTCGATGCGCCCAACCTCCGGCAGTTGAAGCAGCGCATCGTCCTCCGTTGTTCCCTTTCCCCCTTTCAGCCCGCCGACACCGATTCCTACATCCGTTCGCGCCTCGAAAAAGCGGGCATGCCCGATCAGACCGTCTTCCCCCCTTCCCTGATCCGGGAAATCCACACCCGCAGCCAGGGGATCCCCCGCGTCATCAATGCGATTTGCGACAACCTCCTGCTGACCTGCTTCGCGCTCGAGCGCCGCGAGGCTTCCCTCGACATGCTCGAGGAGATCTGCCGCGATATGCGTTTGGAATGGCCGGGAATGCCGCAACCTCGCGGCGGAGTGGATGGCCCGTTTGGCGCTCGCGGCCCGGAGGCTGCCCGGCCTCTTCCCCTCCCACATGAATAAAAAATAAGCTGCCGGTTGCGGCCTCAGGTGAGTCCCCTACCTCTCCTCGGCTGAGTACTAAGTATTTATCTTTGAAAACCTTAGAAGAAAATAAGGCTTAGTACTATACCTACTACTCGGACTAATCCTAAGACCTAGGCCACTCGTCGCACCATACGCTAGGTGTGATCCCTTAGTGTAGGGGAACTGTCTGTCGCGCATTGTCGACTGCGGACCAAGACAAACAGAAGCCGTAGGTAAAACCTCAGATGTCGAAGTGGCTGAGCTTCAGTGTCTTGTGTGTAACGATCCTCCTGGCTGGCATACCCGCCTCTGCGGGCATTGTCCTGTCTGGCTCGGATGCGAATTATCCGTCAATTAGCCCAATCCCTCCGCCGAATCCGCATGGTGAAGGTGGGCTGGCGATCAGTCCCATCCCTCCACCGAATCCGCATGGGGAAGGTGGGCTGGCGATCAGTCCCATCCCTCCACCGAATCCGCATGG
>CAZTKA010000068.1:16543-17881 GCA_964614015.1 uncultured Bordetella sp.
ATCCGCATGGGGAAGGTGGGCTGGCGATCAGTCCCATCCCTCCACCGAATCCGCACGAGAATCAATAGGCTGATCTAGCAGAGTATCGAACCGCAATCGGCAGGCTGCTTCAAAACAGTCTGCCGATTTTCTTTTTTCCAGCCGATTGAAACAAGTATGAGCTTGCGGTCGTGCGAAAGTGACAGAGATGGTTAACTGGATTGTCATTCCCGCAGCTTCGGTTTCGGCAATCCTCTATCTCTGGCTATTGAGCCGGCTACTACGGGGTTATGCAAGGGAGTATTCGGGGCTGCTGCTTTACGTCCTTGTGCTCGTCTTCGGTCTGGTCATCGACGTCGCGACATATGGGTTCACGGACCGGGATCGTAGCCCATACTTTCTGATCAGCGAGACGGCGCGGTGGGGAGCCCTCTATCTTGCTGTGCTTTCTTTCGTCTGGAAGGCTCTCGCCTCACACCCGGCCCATCAGTGGATCCGACACTGGCTGATTGCACTGAGCGCGTTTACGGTGTTTGTGGCGATATTTCTGACCAAGGGACCGAATATCTCAATCTGGATCCTGAAAACAGTCAACATCCTCAGCATCGCCGGAATGCTCCTGAATCTGATCCTCTGGACATTGCTGGTCAGAACCCGCAGTTCCGACCTCATCCTGTTTCTCGTCACCAGCGGATTAGGCATCCAGGCTGCGCTGGAGGCGGCCGCCTGGTCATTGAGGAATTTCCGAAGCACCTTTGAAGCCGCTTATTTCGTCGGCATCGTGGGGCACCTGCTCTGCCTCATGGTCTGGGTCTTCGCTTTTCGAAAGCCCGCGGTCCGGCGGGCGTAGGCGGTCAGGGGACAACCGTAAACGCGCCCATTAGGGGCGACTGGCTGGTCAGCCCTCCTGAGTCCGTCGCATTCATCCAAATGCTTTTCGCGCCCGCGAACGCCGGGTAGAACGCGATATCGAGCAGCACGGTGAGCGTGTTTCCCGAAGCGGCCAGCCAGGAACTGGCGCCATAGATCCGGCACTGGCTGTTCTGCAACGTCTGCGCCGATCCCAACAGCATTGAACTGGAGGAGGAGGCGGCGTCATCGGCGAGCAGAACTCTGGCGGTCATCGGCTCCACCTGCAAATAGCAGCCCAGGTTCGCCTGCTGCACGGAGTGGATCAGGACGCGGGCGGCGGCGATGTCGGCTGCCCCGTTTGCATCGCTCCAGGTGAAGGTGAAGACTTGCCTCGAACCGCTTGCCGCCGAGGGCGACACGCCCACCGGAACCGGAGCCGCGGCAGTGCTGCTGATGACAGTGAAGCTGCCCAACTGCGGTGATGGCGAATACAGCCCTGACTTGTCT
>CAZTKA010000069.1:0-17373 GCA_964614015.1 uncultured Bordetella sp.
TCGCTGTTCCGCTTCGCCGCGCCCCCTGGAGCGAGAGTAATCGACGTCAGCCAATAGCGCCGGACATCCGGCCGCGGCGCCCGAGCTGGCGTTCCGCGCCAGAAAGTCAGTGGACGTCGCCGCGCGACAGCAGCAGAAACATCCTCTCATCGCCCTCCGCGCTGACTGGATCCGAGTCGAAAACCCGGGAGCTGACCGACGCGCGAACGCGCCAGCCCGCGCGTTTGGCCAGGAGCATCAGGCCGGGCGGCGAGAAAATCCAGTAGTTGGTCGCGTCGGCGTTGCATTCTCCGGCGTCCACCAGGTAGGCGACCGGTGAATGCTCGAGGCGAACCTGGCGGTCCGGACTCAGGCGGGCGACGCGTGTGCTTAGGAAACAGAATCGGGCGTGCGCGGAAAGCAGCTCCAGCACATAGAAGGGATTCTTCAGGTGGTACAGGGTGCCCAGAAACAGGGCGAGCCCATACTGGCCATCCAGGTCGAAGCGAGCATCCAGATCGAGGTCCCGAATCCGGACCTGGGAATTCAATTTTCCGGCGAGAGCGCGGATTCCGCGCATCCGGTTGATGCTGGTTCCGGAGTGATCGACCGCAACGACGGCGTAGCCGAGCGATTCGAAGAAGAAACTCAATGCGCCGTCGCCGGCCCCCAAATCGAGGACGGGTTCGGCGCCGGTCATCTCCTCCAGCGACAGGTTCGCTTCACTCATCAGGCGGCGCAGATAGAACAAATTCGCGAAGGTGTCGTAGGGGTACCAGTCGAAGCCGCTGGCGCCGAGCGAGCGTTTCGCCTCCTCGAACAGAGGCCGGAACCGGAGGCCCCGGCGGACGAGGGCGCTGAAGCGGACCAGAGGAGGCACGGGCCTACCGGCGCTCGCGGGCGCTCATGAGTTCGTCGATGTTCACCAGTTCCGTGGGATAGTTGCCGGTGTAGCAGGCGTAGCAGTAATCATGACTGCCGTCGCCCACGGATTCGCGGAGCGCGCCCAGCGAGAGATAGCCCAGCGAATCCGCTTCGACGAAACGCCGGATCTCCTCGACGGAATGATTCGCGGCGATCAGCTCGCCGGTGCTTGGCGTATCCACGCCGTAAAAGCACGGCGAAATCGTCGGCGGGCAGGAGACGCGCAGGTGCACTTCGCGCGCCCCGGCGTTGCGCACCATGCGGACGATTTTGCGCGAGGTGGTGCCGCGCACGATGGAATCATCCACCAGCACGACGCGCTTGCCCTCCAGCAAGTGGCGCACCGGGTTCAGCTTCAGTTTCACGCCGAAGTCGCGGATGGCTTGCGAAGGCTCGATAAACGTGCGGCCCACGTAATGATTGCGGATCAGCGCCTGGCGGAACGGCAACCCGGCCTCGGAGGCGTAGCCCAGCGCGGCGGCCACGCCCGAGTCGGGCACGGGCACGACGACGTCGGCTTCCACCCCATGTTCGCGGGCCAGCAGGCGTCCCTGCATCTCGCGCGATTGCTGCACGGCGCGGCCGAACACGATGGAATCGGGACGCGAAAAGTACACGTGCTCGAAGACGCAATGCGCCCGGTCGCGCAGCGGAGCGTAGCGCTCGCGCGTGAGGCCGTCGGCGGAGGCGATTACCATTTCGCCCGGTTCCACATCGCCCAGATAAACCGCGCCGATCAAATCGAAGGCGCAGGTTTCCGAGGCGAACACGGTCGCAAACCGGCGGCCCGAAAGCTCCATTTGTCCCATCGCCAGCGGGCGAAAGCCGTGCGGGTCGCGCGCCACGATCACGCGGTCCTCGGCCAAAAACACCAAAGAAAACGCGCCCTCCAATTGCAGCAGCGCCTCCCGCAGCGCTCCGGCCAGTGTGCGCTCGCGCGAGCGGGCGACCAGGTGCAGAATCACTTCCGTGTCGCTGGAGGTCTGAAAGATGGAGCCGTCGCGTTCCAGCTCGCGGCGCAGCTCGGCGGCGTTCGTGATGTTGCCGTTATGGGCAACGGCGACGTTGCCCTTGTTACAGGCCACCGAAAACGGCTGGGCGTTGCGGAAGGCTGTGTCGCCCGCCGTCGAATAGCGCGTATGCCCGATGGCGACCTCCCCGGGCAGACGGCCGAGAATCTCCGGCGTGAACAGATCGGCCACATGGCCCATGCCCCGGTGCAGATGCGTGGCGCGCCCGTCGCTGGAGGCGATGCCGGCGCTTTCCTGCCCGCGGTGTTGCAGCGCGTACAGACCGAGGTAGGCGAGATTGGCGGCCTCGGGATGTCCGTAGATGGCGAAGACGCCGCACTCTTCGTGAAGTTTGTCGAAGTGTAGTTCGTCAAGCCGCATTTGATCAAGCCGGCACGGGGCTCAGCAAATCCTCAAGCGCACTCTCCCAAACTTCCCGCAGGCGGCGGACCGGGCAATCGACGACAGTCTTCGAACCGTAATCGATGCGTAACCGCTCTTTCATTGTAACGCCCAAACGCAAACATTCAATCTTGTTTTTTCGCGCGATGTGTTCCACAGCCTCCGGCGACGCGGTGGAGATCAGAATCCGGGAGGGCCCTTCGTGGAACAGCGCCAGTTCCGGCCGCAGGCTCGTGTCCAGGGCAACGTGGGCGCCCAGACCGTTGGAGCATTCCGCCAGCGCCACAGCCAGGCCGCCGTCTCCCACGTCGTGGGAGGATTCGGCCAGCCCGGCGGCGATCACTTCCCGAACGGCCTGATGCACGCGCTTCTCATAATCCATATCGAGCGCGGGAGGCAATCCCCATAACGTTTTGAGCACCACCTTGGCATATTGCGTTCCCCCGAAGCGGACCTCGTCGGCCGCGCCGAGCCCGCCCAGCAGCATCACCGCCCGGCCTTCGTTCTTGAACGGAATGGTCACGGGCGCCGAATGCATCAATCCCACGATGCCGACAACGGGCGTCGGCCAGATGGCCTCGCCCAGCGTTTCGTTGTACAGGCTGACATTGCCGCCGGTGACCGGCGTCTCGAAATGCCGGCAGGCTTCGCCGAGCCCTTCGATGGATTCGACCAGTTGGGCCATGATCTCCGGACGCTCCGGATTGCCAAAGTTGAGGTTGTTAGTGGCGGCCACGGGCAAGGCGCCCACCGCCGAAAGGTTGCGGCAGCACTCGGCGACCAGGAGTTTCGTGCCCTCGCGCGGCGCAAGATAGCAATAGCGTCCGTTGCCATCGAGCGACATCGCCACGTTCACGCCGGTGTCTTTGATGCGCACCACGGCGGCGTCGCCGCCGGGACCGGCCAGCGTGTTCGTGCGGATCGTCGAATCGTACTGCTGCCAGATCCAGCGCTTCGAGCACAGATCGCCGGAGGCAAGAAGAGCCAGCAGATCGCCTTGCAAATCGCGGCTGTGGAACTTGGGCGCCTCCATCGGTGCGTCGCGATAGGGCGGTACGCCGTGAGGACGGTCATACAGGGGAGCCTCGTCGGCCAGCTCGCGATTCGGGATGTCGGCGACGACTTTGCCGCGATCGTGCACGACGAGCCGCCCGGTGCCGGTGACTTCGCCGATGGTGACCGCATCCAGGCCCCACTTGCGGAAGACGGCGAAGACTTCCTCTTCGCGGCCTTTTTCGGCCACCAGCAGCATGCGCTCCTGCGACTCGCTGAGCATGATCTCATAGGGAGTCATGCCGGATTCGCGCTGGGGCACGCGCGCCAGGTCGATGTCGATGCCGGTGCCGGCCCGGCTGCCCATCTCGCACGTCGAACAGGTCAGTCCCGCCGCGCCCATGTCCTGAATGCCGACGATCGCGCCGGTGTGCATCGCCTCCAGGCAAGCCTCGAGCAGCAGCTTCTCCATGAACGGATCTCCGACCTGCACGTTCGGACGCTTCTGTCTCGATTCCTCGGTAAACTCGGCCGAAGCCATCGAAGCGCCGTGGATCCCATCCCGCCCCGTCTTGGCCCCGACGTAAATCACGGGATTGCCCACGCCGGAGGCGCGGCCGAAGAAAATCTCATTGTGGCGGAACACGCCCAGCGCGAACACATTCACCAGCGGGTTGCCGTTGTAGCACTTCTCGAACACGGTCTCGCCTCCGAGCGTCGGCACGCCGAAGCAGTTGCCGTAATGTCCGATGCCTTCCACCACGCCGGTCAGGAGGCGCCGGTTGCGGCCGCCGCATTCCGGATCGTCGAGCGGCCCGAAACGGATCGCGTCCATGACGGCGATCGGCCGGGCGCCCATCGTGAAGATGTCGCGCAGGATGCCGCCGACGCCGGTGGCCGCGCCCTGGAACGGCTCGATGAAACTCGGATGGTTGTGCGACTCGATCTTGAACGCGATCGCATAGTTGTTGCCGATGTCGATGATGCCGGCGTTTTCACCCGGGCCCACCAGCACGCGCGGGTTTTTCGTCGGCAGCTTCCGCAGGTGAATGCGGCTGCTCTTATAGGAGCAGTGCTCGCTCCACATGACCGTGAAGATGCCGAGCTCGGTTTCGGTCGGTTCGCGATTCAGGATCGAGCGAACCTTGGCCAGTTCCTGCGGAGCGAGATCGCTCATGCGCTTGCCGCCACCATGGACTTCACCATGGATTGAAACACGACCAGGCCGTCGGCGGGGCCCAGCGCCGGATCGGAGGCGCGCTCGGGATGCGGCATCAACCCCATCACGTTGCGGCGCTCGCTGCAAATGCCTGCGATGCCGCGCAAGGAGCCGTTGGGATTATCCAGGTAGCGGAACACCACGCGGTCCTCGGCTTCCAGCATGTCCAGCGTGCGTTCATCGGCGTAATAACACCCCTCGCCGTGCGCCACCGGAAGCGTCAGCAACTGGCCTTTCGACGCCGCGCAGGTGAAGGGCGTGTTCGCGGTCTCGACGCGAATCGTCACGTTGCGGCTGACAAATTTGAGACTGGCGTTCCGCAGCAAGGCCCCGGGGAGCAGGCCGCTTTCCACCAGAATCTGAAAGCCGTTGCAGAAGCCGATGACCAGACCGCCTCCTGCGGCGAATTTCTTCACCGCATTCATCACCGGCGAGAATTTCGCGATCGCTCCGCAGCGCAGGTAGTCGCCGTAGGAGAAGCCCCCGGGTAAAATCACAGCTTCGACGTTGCCGAGCGATTCCGAATCGTGCCAGATGAATTCGGCGGGCTGGCCGAGGTTATGCGAGACCGCATACCAGGAGTCATGATCACCGTTGGAGCCCGGAAACACAACGACGCCGAATCGCATGGGGAAAACTCAATTGTAACAGATCGCTGGTTCCGCGAAGTTCATACGATGATTGCGTCATGATCCTTTCCGGCCTGTGCCGCGCTCTTTCTTCGCGCCGAGCTGCGGATGGCGCAGAATGCCCGGATCTGGGAAGGCAACGCCTCCTAATATCGCCATGACGCCGCGCGCTTTCCGTTTTGGAGCCGGGACCCGGCGTACTATAATCGCCGATGGGGGCAACCGATGAGTTGGCGCATCGGGCCCAAAGGGCCATGCAATTGCAGGATTCCTGCTTCCGCCAACGGATCAAAGATTCAGAGAATTACTCATGGCAAAAATCGTATTAGGAATCGGATCGTCCCACGGGCCGCTGCTGACCACGCCGCCCGAGCAGTGGAACCTGCGTGCGCAAGCGGACCGCGAGAACAAGCGTCATTGGTTCCGCGGCAAAACCTACGACTACGAGTCGCTGCTGAAGGAGCGGGCTCCCGGCTTCGCCGACCAGATCGGCGAGGAAACGCGCCGCGAGCGTTTCCAGCGCTGCCGCAGGGCGCTCGAGGCTCTGGGACGCAAGTTCCGGGAAGTGGCGCCGGATGCCGTCGTGATCGTCGGCAACGATCAGCGCGAGTTTTTCGATGCGGGCTTAACGCCCTCCATCACCATCTACCGTGGCGAACAAATCAAGAACGTGCAGCATCTGGAAGAGGCCGCGCCCGGGCTGAACATCGCCGAGCCGGGCAACGCTCCCGCGGAAGGCGCGACGTATCCGGGCGCGCAAAAACTGGCGGACCATATTCTCGATTCGCTCGCCGACGAGGAGTTCGACCTGGCACAATCCGACATGACGCCAACCGCGGCTCCACGCGGCGGTATCCCGCATGCGTACGGTTTTTTCTATCACACGATCCTCGCCGACAATCCGCCGCCGAGCGTGCCCGTCATCTTGAACGTTCACTTCCCGCACAATGTTCCGAAGAACCGGCGCTGTCTTGATCTCGGGCGCGCGCTGCAACGCGCGATCCAGTCCTTTGACGGCTATAAGCGCGTGGCCATGATGGCCTCCGGCGGGCTGACGCATTTCGTCATCGACGAGGAGCTCGACCGCAAAGTTCTGGACGCGATGCAAAAGGGCGACGAGCAGGCTCTCGAGCAGATTCCCGAAAATGTGTTCAAAGTGGGGACGGCCGAGATCAAGAACTGGTATCCGGTGATCGCGGCGATGAACGCCGAGGGACGCGAGTTCCATCTGGTGGATTTCGTGCCCTGCTACCGCTCGGAGGCCGGCACCGGAAACGCGATGTGTTTCGGTTACTGGGAATAGCGGCGGCGGCCAGCCGGATGCGATTCCCCAGCTAAACCGCTTCGGCCGGGAGCAGCCGGCTCCGGGCCACCAGGGAAGAATTTGCGTTAGTGCGCAACGTGCGCGAGTTTGCGCAGGACCTCCGCCAATGGGAACGGCGCATTCGATTGAAAATGCGTGCGTTATGAACCCGCGGGCTGGCAGCCGGATTGCTCGGTGCACCAGTGGAGGACTTTCATGCGGATTCGCTACTTCATTCCTCTGATGATTTTCATTCCGGCGCTGTTCGGATTTCTGGCACATCAAAGCGGCGTCGTTCCTCCGATCCCGATCATAACCGTCTCGGCGGTGGGAATGATCCTGCTGCTGCTGCAACTGGAGGATCACAAAGTCGCGAGGTTTTTTGCGGAGCTGGTCCAGGCCGTTCGCGAAGCAGCGCATCATCACCGGTGATGGATGGGCATAAGTGATACACTCCCCGGTTGGGAGGTCACTCATGCTTCGAATTTCGACCTTGGCGGCGGCCGCTTGCGTACTGGCGGCGAACGCACTGGCTCAGACGGCGGATTGCAACCGGGATTGCCTGCGCGGCTTCCTCACGCAGTACCTGAACGCGCTGGTAGCCCACGATCCCAGCGCGCTGCCGCTGGATCCGAAGGTGCGTTTCACGGAGGACACGGTCGAAAGGAAGCTCGGCGAGGGCTTCTGGAAGACGGCGTCCGGCATCCGGCCGTTCCGGCAGGATTTTTTGGATGTCCGCCAAGGCGTGGCGGCGGCGCACGTGGTGATGGAGGAGGCGGGAAACCCCGTTCTTTTCGCGCTGCGGTTAAAGGTGGCGGCGGGAAAAATCACCGAGGTGGAGACGCAGGTGACGCGCGGCCGCGCCGACGGCGCGCTGTTCAACACTGACACGTTGCAGGCGGCCAGTCCGGCGATGGCCGTGGTCCCAACGGCCGCGCAACGTGCATCGCGCGAGGAAGCGATTCGCATCGCCGATTATTATCCGCGCGGTTTGACCATCGGGAGCTTCGTGACGGTGGACGCGCCCTTCGCTCCGGATGCCTACCGCTACGAGAACGGCGGAAAGATGGCGGGTCCGGGGTGCGCGCGCGCCGGTTGCGAGAACATCAAGACGCAGCGCATCATCGCGCATCCCGCGCTGACCTCGCGCGTGATGGCCGTCGATGAGGAGTTGGGAATCGTGCTGCTGTGGATGAATTTCGGCGACACGAACTCCTACGGTCCAGGCAACGCGCTGATTGTGTGGGAAGCCTTCAAGGTCTACGGCGGGCAGATTCACGCGGTCGAGGCCTTCATGAAGGTGATGCCGGCCACGACCAAGCGCGGTTGGGAGTAACCCGCGCGGCGGCGTTCCTGTTGCATTTCGCGGATGAACTGAGCCGCCGCGCGCCGCCTAGATGACTCGCGCCAAGGCGGCTTTGCGCGAAGTTACTTCGCCTTGCCCTTGGCCGCGCCCGGGCCTTCGCTTGAAGGAGGAACGATGCCTTTCATGCGCATATAGGGAACCATCGTGCCGTAGGTCTCATTGTGATGGGCGATATTGAACTCGAGCACGCCGATCAGCGTGCGCTGGCCGCGGATGAACGGGCGGGCTTCGCTGGCGTTGGCTTCCGTCAGCGAATTGTAGGCCTGGTCGCACAGGGCGTTGGAGTCCTGCAACGCCTTGATCAATTCCGCCTTGGTTTTGAGCGATGCGGCATTGCCTTGCTTTGGCGAGTTCAGCGCCATGGAGCAGAGCATGGTCTGGATATCGGCGGCGTGCGCCACTTCGCCGGCGTAGTCGCGGACATCCGGGGAGGGTTTGAAGCCGTACTCGGATTCCGGCATCTTTTCGGCTGCGCGGAGCACGTTGTTCTTGATGCCCTGATAGCTCTGCTTGATCTCGTTCACGTAGGAAAGCGGCTGGGCCGCGGGGGCCTGCGCCAGAATGGTACCCGCCGTGGCGGCGGCGATGAGTAGAATTCGCATTACTTGATTTTACTCCAGCGTGAACACCCGCACCGATCCGCCTTGCGGGATCTCCGGGTATTCGCCCGGCAACGCCCGGCTCAGCATGCCCTGGATGGCTCAACTTGCAAAGTCCGGCTTTACAAACCGTCGCCAAAGCGCAAAACGCGGTATCCTGTTACCTTCGCCGTCCGAGGACACTCCGGGCGTTCACCGCACGCCTCGCCGCATGATTCTGAAACTGAACCATCTGAACGACCAGGCTACCGCGACCACGCAGGCGCTCATTGAAACCATCTACGGGCTGGTCGCCGAGGGCAAAATCGACAAGGGCCAGTTTGCGCGCCTGCAAGTGGAGCTGGATTGGATCCAGTACAAGCAGAACTTCCGCGAGGTTGTCGCCGCGACGCGGGGCAATGGCCGCGCCGACGGATCCGCGCCCATCATGGACCTGCACATCGACGCGCGGCAGGTCATTTCCGGCAATTTACGGGAAGACGTGTTGCGCGCCCTGCGGGGCGGCAACGATCGCGTATTGCTGGAGGAGTTCGGGTCGCTCCGCTCCAGTATCGTCTGGGAGTTCAACCGGTTCTACTGGCGGCACCTGACGCTGTGGGAACAAGCCACCGGCCGCGGCTACGACAAGGCGCTGCCGGGCGGCAGTTCCGACGGCCACAATCCGAACGCGATCGCCGACGACGTGGTCGAGTTCCTGAATCTGCTGTGCGACCTCAAGGCGAAGAACCAGGTGCCCGCCGAGATCAACCTGCTGGAGATCGGCGTCGGCTCCGGCGGGCGGTGCGCGCAATGGATGGACCGCTTCCAGGAAGTGGACCGGCAGCGGGGCACGGGTTTTTATCCGCACATCCGCTTCTACATGGGTGATTATTCGGATGTGACACTGAACAAAGCGCGGCCCGCGGTCGCCAGGCACATCGACCAGTGCCGCTTCATCCCGATGGACGCCATGAACCCCATCCAGGCGCTGCCGCAACTGCGCCTGAAAGTCATGCAGGTGCATCTGACCAATGTGTACGACAATCTGCCGGATGAGGAGGCCGTGCGGCGCGACGGCAAGCTGTATTTCGTGCAGGTGCGGGCCTACGTTTCCCAGGCCGATGCGCTGCGCCTCAGCGAAAAGTACAAGATCCCGGCCGGCGGATTTCGCGAACGGGTCGAGCGGATGATCGAACGGGGCTTTGAGGATTTCGGCGGCCCGGAATGTGGCGTGGCTTTCTGGCGGGAACTCTGGGCCGCGATGCGCCTGGAAGAACGCCTGATGCAGTTGCACGAATTGCCCGACGCTCCGTACCCGGAAGGCTTGGACGCGGACCGTCTGGACGACATTCTGCTCAATGAACCGAGTGATTTCCGCTTCCACCTGAGCTCGGGGGCGCTGGAAAGCTTCACGCGCACGCTGCCGCTGCTCCATCCGCGCGGCTATCTGCAGGCCTTCGATATTTTCGTGACCGATATGGCGCAGTACCGCACCGGATTCTTCGGTCCGGGCAAGCTGGACGGGTCGTTGCTGAACTGGGTCAACGGCGCGCTGCTCAAGGAAGTGGCGCACCGCGAAGGCTACGACGTGCACTTCCGGCCCTTCCAATATCGCAAGGACAGCAAGACGTCGATCATGTATACGACGCGCAGGGACTGATCATTTATGAATCTGCCAATTCTCCCCACCGCTATCGTCGGCAGTTATTCCATGCCGCCGTGGCTGGAACGGCTGAAGACCGATTTCTTCGCCCGCCGCATCAGCCGGCACGATCTGGACGAGATTTACGATGCCGCCGTGAAGGCCGCGATCAAGGATCAGGAAACCGCCGGGCTCGACGTGATCACGGACGGCGAAATGCGGCGCGACAACATGGTGGATTATTTCGTCGAGCGGATCCCGGGCGTGCAAATCGATTATTCGTCGAAGAAATATTACTACGATTTTTACGACTCCAGCGTCCGCAGCAAGCTGCCAATGGCCTCCCTCGGGCTGGTGCACGATTTCACTTTCCTGCGCACGTTCACCGAGCGCGCCACGAAGTTCTGCGTCACGGGTCCGCACTGCCTGACCAAGCGCATCCGCAACCAGTTCTATCCCAGCGAGGAGGCGCTCGCGACCGATATCGCGAAGGTGATGAACCTGGAGCTGAAGGCTCTGGTGAAGGCCGGCGCCGAGTTTATCCAGATCGATGAGCCTTATTATTCGGGCTTCCCGGAAGACCTGGCGTGGGGCGTGAACGTGATCAATACGCTGGTGGAAGGCGTGAACGCCAGGATCGCGGTGCACATCTGCTACGGCAACCGCTACGGCAAGCCGTCGTGGGAGGGCAGCTACCGCTATCTGTTCCCGACAATCCTCAAGGCCAAGGTGAATCAGTTGACGCTCGAATTCGCGCGCCGCGGCGGCGAGGATCTGGAGTTGTTCAAGGAATACGATGCCCCCTTCGAACTGGGCCTCGGCGTGATCGACGTGAAGAACCCGGACGTGGAAACGCCGGAGATGGTCGCCGAGCACATCCGCAAGGCTCTGGAGTTCGTGCCGGCCGAGCGGATTCACGTGCTCACGGATTGCGGCTGCGTGCATCTGCCGCGCGATGTGGCGTTTCACAAGATGAAATCGATGGTGGAAGGGACTCGCATCGTGCGGAAGGAGCTGGGGGCGTGAGGGCGCGCGCTGCCGGGCGCCGCTGTATTTTGGGACCCTCGGTAAAGCTGAACGTCACGTGAAAGACGAGCGCGTACAGGAACCAGCGATAGTCGAAGGCGTACCGGAGAGCCGGAGGGCCGCTTTCCAGGTAGAACCAGGCGACGAACAGAAGCGAAGCGAGATTCAAGGCCACAACAGAGGCCGCAAAACCACGCGCGTCCACGGCCAGCGTGCGCAACTTGTCGAAGCTGACGACGTACCAGCGGAAATAGTGAAACACCACCACGAACTGGAAAATCATCGGCACGGGGAAACCCGCGCTGCTCGCGAGACGCAGCCCCTGCCGCGTCAGGATAAACGTAAGGCTGAGCAGCGTGACGTAAAGCCAGAGGCGGCGGTTGTCCGCGGAAGCGCGCAGGCCGGGCGGGACGCGCCACAGCAGGGCCGCCAGCAGGAGCCCCTGCAAAACCTGCCGGAGAGTGCTCCAGTGCGGCTCCAGCGGCAACAAGGGCGGCGAAGCCAGATGCAGCACAAAGCTTCTGGCGCCCTCGAATGCTGGAGGCCGGTGGGTGCGGATCCAGATGCCGGACAATCCGTTCTGACTCGCCGTGAAGACCTGGCCCACCCTCTGTCCCCCAGTCAACAGGACGCGCCATGAATCGGGTCGGTCCGGCGGCAGCGCCGCCTCCTGGCCGTCGTAGTCGGGAGCATAGGTTACGGTGACGCCTTCGTGCCAGGCGCGGTCGTCCACGCGCATGATGGCGGCTTCGGCCGAGGCGGCGCTGCCTTCTGAGAGGAAGCGCGGCTCCTCAGGAGAACCAGGAGATACCAGATAGAAATAGAAATCCCGCCTTTGGGAATCGGGGACGGGCCGGAACGGGAACAATGTCCAGCCGTCGGCGTGAATCTCCTGGCCGCTCAATTCCACCCGCCGCAGATCCTGACGGAAGTCCTGTGGCTCGGCGACCAGGAGCAGAAAAAACGCCAGCGGCAGAATGCCGGCGACCGCGTAAGGCCCGGACGCCTTTTGATAGCCGGCCTGCTGGGCCAGGTACACGGCGACTTCATCGCGGAACGCGTGATAGAAGAAATAGACGAAGATCAGGGCGGTGAGATCGAACGTCCCGTGCGCGGTCCAGAAGGCCAGCGTCGCCAGCGACAGCAACGCAAACCGCACCCGGATTCCCGGATCGCGGCGCAGGAACTTGCGCAGGAGAAAGTAGAATCCGAGAATGACGTGCGGCCAGCCCATCGCGACGATGAGCATTTCGTATCCCGCGCTTTGCCCCGCCGCTCCGGCGGCCGCCAGCGTCACGATGGTCAGAACCAGCGTCAGAGCGAGATGCCGTAGCGGGGCGCCGAGGGCGGTCATGGCTGGAAGGTTCCGGAGACTTCATAATCACTGAACCGGGAAAAGGGCGCAAGCCAAGTGGGCGCCCGGAATGCGGCGTTACGCCGGCGCGGCGGCCGAAGATGGCACAATGGTCTGGCGGGCCGTTCGGCCCGGTTTACCCAGTGATGACAAGCAACCCGATTCGCGAAGCCCTGGCTGCGGGGCGTTTTTCCTACATGGTCGAGCTCGTGGCGAGCGCGAAACTCACCGAGGACAAGCTCGCCGACACCGGCGAGGAACTCTCGAAAATTCCGGGAGTAGTTGCGGGCAGCGTGACAAGTTTCGCGGGCGGCAGCGCGGGCCACGATCCCGTGCTCATCGCCAAGGCCGTGAAGGCGCGCGGCCTGACGCCGAACGTCCACCTGACCTGCGTAAGCAACCCGCGCGAGAAGGCCGCCGCACAACTCGAGGAGATGCACCGCTCCGGCATCCACAACGTCTTCGCGATCACGGGCGATCATCCACAGGCGGGCAAGCTGAAAAAGAGCGACCTGGCGCCGCTCTCCGGCTACGATCTCGACTCCGTGCAGATGGTCGAGCTGATCGCCGAGATGCGGGCGGCGGGATACCCGTTCCACATTTCCGTGGCGGTCTCTCCGTTCAAATACACGGAGGCCGATTGCCTCTATCAGTATCTGAAGCTCGAAAAGAAGATCGCCGCGGGCGCCGATTTCGCCATCACGCAGTTGGGCTACGATGCGAAGAAATTCCGCGAGCTGAAGCGCTACCTGGCCGAGCACGGGCTCGCGAAGTTCCCGGTGTTCGGCAACGTGTATATCCTGAGCGCTCCGGCCGCGAAGAAGTTCGCCAAGGGGGAACCGCCGGGTTGCTGGGTCTCCGAGGAACTGCGCGACCGCGTGGCGGGCGAAGCCGAGGCGTCCACGGACAAGGGCATGGCCGCGCGGCTGGAACGCGCCGCGAAAATGGTCGCCATCGTGCGCGGCCTGGGATACGCGGGCGCGTACTTGGGTGGCGATCACGACGCCGCGCGGCTTAGGTGGGTGATCGAGCGGTCCGAAGAGATCAAGGATCAGTGGGAAGAGTACGCCGAAGAAATCAGCTACTCGCCCAAGGGCGGGTTTTTCTATTTCGGGAGCCCGCCGCCGCCCCCGCCTCCCCTTGGGCTGAGAGTGCGCGTGTACGATGTACTGAACTCGCTGGCGCTGGCGCATAAGCCGGGCCTGCGCCGCACCTTGTTCGGCGCCGTGATGCGCTGGTTCGACCGCAGTCCTTCGCGGGCGCAGGCGCTGGAGCGCGCCGAGCTTTCCTTCAAGAAAGGAGCCTTCGGTTGCCAGGCCTGCGGCAATTGCGTGCTCGGCGAGATGGAATACGTCTGCCCGATGACCTGCCCGAAGAACTTGCGCAACGGTCCGTGCGGGGGGCCGCTCAACGGCATGTGCGAGGTTACGCCGGAGGAGCCTTGCATTTGGGTCAGCGTATACAACCGGGCCAAGGCGCGAGGCGCCCTTGACGAATTGAAGACGTACATTCCGCCGCGCCGCCGCGAACTGGCCAACACCAGCTCATATATCAATTTCTATCTGGGGCGCGACAGCCGGCCGGAGAACCGGCAGCCGCTGATCCAAATCACGGGCGCGGGGGTTGCAGTCAAGAATTAGATTCCGGCAAGCCTGTCTGGCCTCTGCTCGAAGCGCGTTCAGCGAGTTCTCAGTTCCCCTTCGTCGGAGCTCCGCCCTTTGGGGCACCCCCGAACCCGCCCTTGCCTTGGCCCTGCGGGAGCGGAGGCATCGTGCCTGCGCCGTCGAGCGTGAAGACGAACAACGTATTGTTGGGGATCGCGCGTGCCAGGATCGCCACGTACTGTTTGCCGTCGAGCATGTAGGTCATCCAGGACGCGGCTGAGCCCCCTAACTGAGGTTCTTCCCAGAGTTTCTTACCTGTGGCCGCGTTGAAGGCGAACTGGCCGCTAAAGACCAGATTGCCCGCCGTCGCGAGCGTGCCGCTGACGCCCAGCCCAGGCACTTGTTGCGAGGTCACGCGCCAGCGCTCGGTCTGCGTCACTGGATCCATCGCCACCAGGAACGGTCCGGAGGCCTGCGGTTGCAGCTCGGCGCCTTCCGGCTCGGCGATCTTGGCCGGTTTCGGCGGCGTCGGAGCGGGGCGGCCGTCGGGGCGGGGAGGCCTCTGGCCCTGCGCCAGTCCGCTGTTCCAATAACCGGGCTGGTAGATGAATTCCGGATCGGGCGTGTAAGTCCAACTGCTTTCGTTGCCCGGAATGTAGACGAGTTTCGTTAGAGGACTGTAGGACATTGGCCGCCAGCTATGGGCTCCTCCCGCGCCGGGCCACACGGTGACCGGCTCGGTGGTGTAGCGCGCGCCCTTGGCCTCAATGGGGCGCCCATTCTTGTCGATGCCTTTGGCCCAGGTGATGCGCCGCGCGAAAGGCTTCGCGCCGATGAATTCACCGGTGACGCGATCCAGCACGTAAAAAAATCCGTTCTTGGGGGCCTGCATGATCACTTTGCGCAAGCGCCCATCGATTTCGATATCGGCGAGGATGAGCGGCTGCGTGGCGGTGAAATCCCAGTGCTCGCCAGGCACGGTCTGGTAATACCAGACCATCCGGCCCGTATCCGGCTTCACGGCGAGGATCGATGCGAGGAACAGGTTGTCGCCTCCGCCAGGGCTGCGGTAGTTCTGATTCCAAGGTCCGCCGTTGCCGGTGCCGACGTAGAGCAGGTCGAGCTCCGGATCGTACGCCATCCCATCCCACACCGTGCCGCCGCCGCCGTACTTGTACCATTCGCCGTTCCATGTCTTGGCGGCCATTTCCAGCTCCGGGTGCTCGAAGGGTTTGGAGGGATCGCCGGGAACGGTGTAGAAGCGCCATGCGAACGCGCCGGTTTCGGCATCATAGGCGGTGAAGTAGCCGCGCGCAGCCTGCTCGGCGCCAGCGGTGCCGACGATCACCTTGCCTTTAACGACGCGCGCGGCCGCGGTCATGATGGTGTCTTTTTCGGGATCGGTGGCCTTAGCTTCCCACACCAGCTTGCCGGTTTCCTCATCCAGCGCGACGACGCGCCCGTCGACCAGGCCCGCGTAGACTTTGCCGTTGTAGAGCGCCACGCCGCGATTCACTGGACCGCAGCAGATGCGCGCAATGCGCTCGCGCGGGATTCCGGGATCCCAGCGCCACTTGAGTCTCCC
Organism: uncultured Bordetella sp.; assembly: GCA_964614015.1. Classification (GTDB taxonomy): domain Bacteria; phylum Acidobacteriota; class Terriglobia; order Bryobacterales; family Bryobacteraceae; genus Palsa-187. The sequence continues at coordinate 15,615 of CAZTKA010000069.1, forward strand.
CGTGCGCGCGTCCACGGCCCACAGCACGCCCCACGTCAGGCTGCCGTAGAGCGTTCCGTTGTGCATCAGCGGCGTGGCCTCCACACCGGTCTGCCCCTGGGGAGCCTCGGTGGCCCAGCTCCAGGCGAGCTTCAGCCGGCTGACGTTCTGGTCGTTGATCTGGTCGAGCGGGCTGAAGTGGGTCTCCGCATAGTCGCGGCCGTAGGTGATCCATTCCTCGGTGTTGCTGGCGGCGTTGACGAGCGCCTTGGCATCCACGATAGGGCGCTGCTGCTGGGCGATGGCGACCCAGGCTCCGACGAGGGCGGCAACCGCGGCCAGGCCCGCGGCAACAGAGATACGAAGGACATCGGGGATACGGGGCATGAGGGCTTGCTCCTTGCTCTCTTGTAGCCTATCAAACCGCGCTGATCGAGCCGCGAGGCTACTGCCCCGGCTCGAGCTTGAGCATCGCGCCGAACGTCTCATCGGTCAGCAAATAGATGAGGCCGTCCGGCGCGACGCGGATGTCGCGGAAGCGCTGGCCGAGCTGAGTGAACATGCGCTCGCCTCCGCCGCCGTTCATCGGCTTGCCCTGCGGATCGAAGGGAACGCGCAGCACGGACCGCGTCATGGTCGCCATGAGCAGGTTGCCTTTCCAGGCCGGGAATTTGTCGCCGTTGTAGAACACCAGATTTCCTGGATTGATGGAAGGAATGAAATACATGACGGGATCGATCCAGCCCGGCTCAGACTCGCCGCCTGGAGTGCCGTTGTAGTGGGTGCCCTTGCTTGCGGCGATCCAGCCGTAATTCTTGCCGGCGACGATGCGGTTGATTTCGTCGCCGCCGCGCGGTCCGAATTCCGACTCCCAAATTTCCCCGGTCACCGGATGAAGCGTCAGGCCGAGGGGGTTGCGATGCCCAATGGTGTAAATCTCCGGCTTGACCCAGGGCTTGCCGACAAAGGGATTAGCCGGCGGCACGGAGCCGTCCTCCGTCAGCCGCCCCACGTGGATCACCGCGATCTCCCACATCTGCGACAGCCCGCTATTATACGCCTTCCCGGCCGCGCCTCAAGTGATCCCAGAGGGCCTTTCGGCTGATGCCCAGCCAGCGGGCGGCCTGGGTCCGGTTGCCCCCCACCCGGGCGAGGACGGCGCGGATGTAAGCGTCCCTCAGCTCCTCCAGAGTGAGCCTGTGGTCCAGGGCGTACTCGTCGGGCCGTCCCTGCAGCCAGAAGGACGCCGGCAGGTCACCCTCCGTGAGGGGGTCCGAGCCGGCCTGGGCCAGGCCCTCCATCCGCTGGGCCAGTTCCCTCAGGTTGCCGGGCCACGGGTAGGCCTGAAGGGCCCTCTGGAGCCCGTCGTCGAGCCTCGGCACGGGTCTTTGGAGGTTCTGGCACGCCGCCCTCAGGAAGTGCTCGGCGAGGACGGGCAGGTCCCCGGTGCGGTGGGAAAGGGGGGGAAGCTCGATCCGGATCACGTCCAGCCGGTAGAAGAGGTCCGGCCGCAAGAGGCCGCGGCCCACGAGCTCCTCCGGCGGGTCGGAGAAGCAGGCGAGGACGCGGGCTTCCATCCGGACGGGCCGGCCGCCGCCCACCCGCGCGAAGCTGCGCTCCTCGAGGACCCTGAGCAGGATGGCCTGCTGGTGGGGCTTCAGGGTCTCCACCCCCACCAGACAGAGGGTCCCCAGCCCGGCGGACTCGAATAGGCCCGCCCCCCCCCCCCAAAGGGCTCGATCATCTCCCCGACAGCCTCTTCCTCCCGCCCATGGATATG
>CAZTKA010000069.1:17383-17868 GCA_964614015.1 uncultured Bordetella sp.
CTCCACGCCCGTGGCCGCGCCCCGCCTCACCCCCAAAAGCTCCGTCTCGATGAGGGTCTCCGGGGAAGTTCCGGCGTGCCATTCCCGGAACGGGGAGGAAGGATGGGCGCCGCGCTCGTGGATGAAGCGGGCCACGTGGGATTTCCCCGACCCGGTGGGCCCGACGAGGATCACGGGGCTCCGCTCCCGCGCCACCCGGCGAGCCAAGTTCAGGGCGGCCTTGAACTGCGGGTCCGAACCGAGGGTCTTCGGGCGTGTCACGGCCTTACCCGAGGCGCGTCCATCCAGATCCGCTCGAGGCTGTAGTACCCCCGGCGGTCTTCCAGGAAGAGGTGGACGATGGCGAAGCCGTAGTCCATGAGCACCCACAGGCCGGCGGAGAGTCCCTCGACGTGGTGCGGTCTGAGCTGAAAGGCCTCCCTCAGCTGCTCCTCGACGTCACCATGCCGGGCCGGAACGGCGTGGAAACGCACCGCGCGCTCCAA
>CAZTKA010000070.1:0-16939 GCA_964614015.1 uncultured Bordetella sp.
CCAGCGCCGCTTCACAGACCCTGCCGCGCGTGCAAACCAGCGTCACGGTGACTCCGCAACAGGGCGGGCAAGCCGGGCCGCCGAAGCCCGCGGCTCCCGCGCCGGCGAGCCAGCCCCAGATGCAGCCGGCGGCCGCGGCCTCGACCGTCATGGCGACAACGGCAGTGGATTACCTGGCAGAACGCTCGGCTTTGTACCGTATTCACCCGGACAACACGGTCGAAACGCTGTGGAGCTCGAACGAAGAAAACATCTACGATATCGCGCTGGACGGCTCTTCGGTAATGTTCCTGACGGACGCCCAGGGCCGCGTGTACCGCCTGACGGATCGCAAAGTCGCGCTGGTAACGCAGACCAATGAGGGCGATGCGACACGCTTGCTGGCGACTCCTTCCGGGACGCTTGCGGCCACAGGGCACGTGGGCCGCGTCCTGCGGATCGGCGGAAGCACGGCGCAATCAGGCTGGTTTGAATCGCCGGTCCATGACGCGGGCACCGTGGCGCGATGGGGCCGTTTGTCGTGGCAGGGCCAGGGGCGCGGCCTTTTGTTTCGCACGCGCAGCGGCAACACCTCGCGGCCCGACGCGACCTGGAGCTCTTGGTCCGATCCAATTACGAATCCGGACCGCGCGACAATACAAAGCCCGAACGCGCGCTACATCCAATGGCGGGCCGAGCTATCGCGCAACGGCGCCAGTCCGGAGCTGGCCAACGTGACGATTGCGTATCTGCCGCAGAATACGGCTCCCGTGTTGCGGAGCGTCACGGTGAACAGCGCGGCTCCGGCAACCGCGACGGCTGCGGCGGGCAGCGCGTCGGCCAGCCCCGACTTCTCGGTGACGGTATCGGCCTCGGGCCAAATGACCACGCCCGCAGGCACGCCGTCCCAGACCTTCGCGCGCCCAGCGGGCCAGAAGATGCAGATCACCTGGCAGGCCGACGACGCCGAAGGCGACAGGCTGCTCTACGCCGTCTATTTCCGCGGCGACGGGGAATCGCAATGGAAGCTGCTGCGCGCCGGCCTGACCGAAAATTCGCACACGATCGACGGCGACGCGCTGGCCGACGGCCGGTATCAATTCCGCGTGACGGCGAGCGACCGCCTGGCAAATCCGCTGGAGCAGGCGCGCGAAGCGGAGCTGGCGAGCGCCCCAGTGTGGATTGACAACACTCCTCCGGTGGTGGCGGCCGAAGGTATTCGGCGCAATGGCGCCCGCGTCGAATCCAACATCGAGGCCGAGGACCGCGGAAGCGCTCTGCGGCGGTGCGAATACTCGGTCGACGCCGGCCCCTGGACCCCGGTGGAGGCCGAGGACGGCGTGACGGATTCGCCCCGCGAGCGCTTTGAGCTCCGCCTGGACGGCGTCGCCCCCGGCGAGCACCTGGTCACAGTGCGCGTGTTCGACGCCGCGGGGAATGCGGGACTGGCGAAGATCGTGGTTCGGTGACGCGACGTCATTCCTCAGGCTCCAGGCTCGTGGGACGCAGGTGCACTGGCTCGACCCTGCGCTGCGCCCGGATATTCAGCGCTTCGACGAACACCGAAAATCCCATGGCGAAGTAAATGTAGCCTTTCGGAATTTCTTGGTGAAAACCCTCGGCCACCAGCGCCATCCCGATCAGCAGCAAAAAACTCAGCGCGAGCATCTTGACTGTGGGGTGGCGATCAACAAAACCGCTGACTGCACCGGAAGTGAACATCATGAACACCACGGCGATCATGATCGCGGTGATCATGATCACGACATTGTTCGCCATGCCCACGGCGGTGATCACCGAATCGAGCGAGAACACGATATCGAGCAGTCCGATCTGGATCAAAACCCCGGCGAACGAATACGCCGCCTTCGCGCCGTGACGGCCGGCCCTGGGACCCTCCAGCCGCTCGTGAATCTCCGTCGTGCTCTTCCACAACAGGAACAGGCCGCCGGCGAACAGGATCAGGTCGCGCCCCGAGATATCGCGTCCGATCACAGTAATGACCGGGCGCGTCAGGCTCATAACCCACGTGAGCGACAGCAGCAGCAGGATGCGCGTGCTCATCGCGAGCCCCAGCCCAAGCACTCGCGCCCGTTGCCGCTGGTGCCGGGGCAGTTTGCCCGCCAGGATGCTGATGAAGACGATGTTATCGATGCCCAGAACGATTTCGAGCACGGTCAGCGTGACCAGGGCGATCCACGATTCGGGCGACCGGAGCCAGTCCATAAGGAAAATGTTCGCACGCCGGGGGCGGCGGGCGTTACTCTATTGCCATGACTGCTCCCGCCTTGCCGGCCGCGCCTGTGCGCCTTGCATTCCAGGGCACGGCTCTGCAATTGCTGCGCTGGCTGCTGCTGAGCGTCGTGGCCGCCCTCGTCATCGTGCCGCTGGCATGGGTGACGGCTGCCGCGGCACGGTGGTTCTGCCGCCACACCAGGTTCAGCGACGCGACAACGATTGAGTTCCGCGGCACCGGTGGCGAGGCCGTGGTGTGGCACGCCTTCTTTGTCCTGATCGTGGCCGGGCAGCAGTTTCTTTTGCGCGAAGTTGCCGGCGATCCGACCGGCATGCTGCTGGTATTCGTCTCCGGCTATGTGCTGCTGGTCTACATCCTGCTGATGCTGATCAAATGGTTCGTCTACAACGTGAAGATCGAGCCGGGCCCGGCAATGTCGTTCAACGGGTCCTACTTGGCGCTGGCCGGCTGGCAGCTCCTGAATTTGGCGCTCCTGTGCACGTTGGTGGGCTGGGCCTGGGGTGTCGCGGCGCAATACCGCTGGATGGCCAAGAGCATCAAAGGCCGCGGACTGCGCTTCGAGTTTCACGGCAAAGGCCACGAGATTTTATGGCGCACTCTGGCGGTGGCCGCCGGCAGCGCGCTGATTGTGACCATCCCCTGGCTCACGGTGTGGCTGATGCGGTGGCTGATGGCGAACGTGACGATGCGGCGCGTGGAGGAAATCGAGTGGCTGTCTGAGCCTAGCTCCCAACCTCGGCCAATGCCGTCATCGCCAGGGCCCCATTCTCCTGTCTTGCCCATAGATTGACAGCGCCATCTTCTCCAGGTGTCCCGCACACCGCAAATGGCGCCGTGTCGAACAGCGGACGCACCGCGCGGAACCGGAACTTCGTTACACGCGCCTCGGGCCGGTTGCGCCGCAGCAGATCGAGCAACAACGTCGCGATCAGCGGGCCGTGCACCACAAGACCCGGATACCCTTCCTTCCCGATGCAGTACCGCCAGTCGTAATGGATGCGGTGCCCGTTGAACGTCAGCGCCGAATAGCGGAACAGCAGCACGTCATCCGGGTGAATCGAGCGTTCCCACGCGGCGTTCGCGGGAGCGGGCTGCGCCGGCGCCAGATCCCCGGGCCGGGTGAGCCCGCGGTAAACGATATCCTGTTCCTCGGTAATCGCGAGCCCGCTGGCATTGCGGATTTCGTGCCGCACCATGACGAACACAAGCCGCCCGCTGCGCCCCTCCTTTTCCTGGATGCTCATGATCCGGGACTCGCGCGTGATCGCCTCGCCCACACGAAGGGGATGATGAAACTCCAAGCGGCTGCCCGCCCACATGCGCCGCGGCAGCTCGATGGGAGGCAGGAATCCGCCGCGCTTGGCATGCCCGTCCGGGGCGAGCTCGGATTGCCGCTCCGTGGGCAGGAAATACAGCCAGTGCCAAAGCGGCGGGATCGGATCGCCCGCGCCCGGCGCAGGATCGTCGCGGTCGAGCGTGGCCGCCAGGGCTTCCAGCGGCCAGCGCCTAATCACGTCAGCGCGAGTTTCCGTGCGGCCAACCCAGCTTTCAGGATCCATCTACGGCGCGCCCGCCTGTTCTGACTCCTGTCCTCTGTTCAATCCGCGATGGCCTGCGCCACCAAATCCTCGAAATCGCGATTCACTTCCTGGTTCGCCGTCTGCACCATCAGCACAGCCGTCAGCCCCTCCTTCGGGTCGACGAAGAAGTGCGTGCCATAAGCGCCCGACCACCCGTAGGTGCCGTCGGAAAGCATCGTCCCGCGCGCGGCGTGGTTCGTCACCACGCGGACGCTCAGACCGTAGCCTTCGCCCGGCGCGCGCCCCGGCAGCGTATCCGGCACATGCGCGGCGGAGAGCATCTCCACCGTCTTGCGGCTTAACAGCCGCTTGCCGAACAGCTCGCCTCCGTTGGCCAGCATCGCGCCAAATGGAATGTAGTCCTCCGCCGTGCTGATCAATCCTCCGGAGCCCATAAAGTACACGTCGCTCGACAACGTGTTCGGATTATTGTTCTTCGTCAGGGTGTTGTTGGTGCGGTTATAAACACTCGCCACGCGCGGCCACTGCGCATCGGATGGCCAGAAGGTGATGTCCTTCATGCCCAGCGGCTCGAAAATACGCTTCTGGAAAAATTGATCGAGCGGCATGCCGCTGGCGATCTCGACGATCCGCCCGAGCGTGTCGAAGCCCGCCTGCGCGCTATAGGCCCAGCGCGTACCTGGCTGAAACTCGAGCGCCGTGGTTCCCAGGCGCGGGATGTAATCGGCGAGCTTCTCGCCCGGCTTGCGCGCCACGCTCTGCACCGTGCTGTTGCTCATGGGTCCGCTGGCGAGTCCGGAGACATGGGTCAGCAGATCCTTCACCGTAATCTCGCGCGCAGCCGGCATGGTGTAGAATTCCGGCGCCGCTCCCTTGGCCGCGGCGGGCCCGGGGGCCGCGCCGCGCCCTCCGCCGGCGCCCGCTCCCGTCGCCACCGCGACCTTCATGCCGCGAAACTCGGGAATGTATCGCGAGACCGGATCGTTGATGCGCACTTTGCCTTCCTCGACCATCATCATGATGGCGATGCCCGTGACCGGCTTGGTCATCGAAGCGATGCGGAACATCGTGGCCGGCGTGACCGGCTGCTTGCTTTCCAGATCCATCACGCCCTGCGCCGTCTGGTAGGCCACCTTGCCTTTGCGCGCCACGATCGCGACCGCTCCGGCCATTTCGCCGGCTTTGATCCGGCGCTCCAGCATTTGACCAATGCGCTGCAAGCGCTCCGAAGACAAGCCGACCTCTTCTGGTCTCGCCGTGGGCAGCGAGCCCGCGGCGACGGGCAGCGCCAGGAGCATAAGAACAAGAACTCGCTTCCATGTGAGATTCATTGGAATGCCTCCTTCCCGCAGAAACCGGATCGGGATTCATCATATCGCATCCCAATGATGAACTGCTTTCCGCCCGAATGGCGACGGTGACGGCGACGGCAGGCGACCCGGGCCGTACGCGCGGATCGGGCTTCAGATCGAGTGCGGATTGTGTGCCTGTGCTTTGCGGGGTAGTCAAGGGACTGAATCAAGGGCCGAACGAATCCCCCACACTAACGCTCGCGCGGAAATGCAGCTCCTATCCGAACCGCGTGAGGTCGATCCGCGTTGATGTGCCGGTCGGCAAGCGATGGATCCGATCCTCATCGGTGAAGCCCGCATAGCCGGGGGAGCCCTTGACGTGCGCCGCCCCGAGACGCGCGCTCAGCGCCGCGGACGCCGGCTCAAGCCGCCGGTTGGTCCCACCGGGCCAACAGCGTGGTGCTAACATCAGGGCATGCGGAAAGAATGGGTAGCCAAGCGCGCCGGCGACAAGATCCGGACGCAGATTCACTATGCCCGCCAGGGGCGCATCACGGAGGAAATGGAGTACGTGGCGCGGCGGGAGCGCCTCACGCCGGAGCTGGTGCGCGATGAGGTCGCCCGCGGCCGCATGATCATCCCCGCCAATGTTAACCACACCAACCTCGAGCCGATGTGCATCGGCGTGGCCTCCACGTGCAAAATCAACGCCAATATCGGCAATTCGGCCACGACGTCCAACATCGACGAGGAACTGGAAAAGCTGCGCTATTCGATCAAATACGGCGCCGATACGGTCATGGATCTCTCCACGGGCGGCGACATCCCGCGCATCCGCCAGGCCATCATCCGGAATTCGCCTGTGCCCGTCGGCACGGTGCCGATCTATGAGGCCCTTTCGCGCGTGCGCCGCGTGGAGGACCTGAATATCAGCGTGATGCTCGAGGTGATCGAGGAGCAGGCCGAGCAGGGCGTCGATTACATGACGATCCACGCCGGCGTGCTGGTCCAATACATTCCCCTCACCACGAAGCGCGTCACCGGCATCGTCAGCCGTGGCGGCGCGATTCTGGCCGAGTGGATGGTAAAGAACCATCGCCAGAACTTCCTCTACGAATACTTCCCCGAGATCTGCAAGATTTTCCAAAAACATGATGTGAGCTTTTCGCTCGGCGATGGGCTTCGCCCGGGATCGCTCGCCGATGCCAGCGACCGCGCGCAGTTCGCCGAGCTCGAAACCCTCGGCGAGCTGACCAAGATCGCCTGGGAGCACGACGTGCAGGTGATGATCGAAGGGCCCGGGCATATCCCGATGGACCAGATCCAGATGCAGGTGGAGAAGGAAAAAGAGATCTGCATGGAGGCGCCGTTCTACACGCTCGGGCCGCTGGTGACCGATTTCGCCCCCGGCTACGATCACATCACCTCGGCCATCGGCGCGGCCATGATCGGCTGGCACGGCGCGGCGATGCTGTGTTACGTCACGCCCAAGGAACACCTGGGCTTGCCGAATCGCGAAGACGTCAAGCAGGGCCTGATCGCCTACAAGATCGCGGCGCACGCGGCCGATATCGCGCGCCATCGCCCCGGTGCCCGCGATCGCGACGACGAACTTTCGCGCGCCCGGTTCGCTTTCGATTGGAAGAAACAGTTCGAGCTGGCGCTAGATCCGGAGACAGCCCGCGCGTATCACGATGAGACGCTGCCCGAGGAAGGCTTCAAGGACGCGGCGTTCTGCTCCATGTGCGGGCCGAAGTTCTGCTCGATGAACCACTCGGCAAAAACGCAGGAGTTCACGGCCGAGGACGCTGAGGCTGTCCTTACGCAGATCGCCGTAAAGTAGCCCGCGCCGCCCGCGATCTCCACGCGCCGGTTGTCGATGCGCTTGCGCGGCCATGTGCGTATCGGCGCTGCGGATCAGACAAACCCGTTCAAGGTTCGACCTTTCCATTTTGAGACGCAGGCTGAGCCAAAGCTGCATTTGCGATGAGCGTTGCCCACAGGAAAATTTGTATTCGCATGGCTAGAGGATATACCGGGAACGCCCTGGTGAGCGGTGAACGTGTCGCGATCCGCCCCACCTGATTTCGCGAAAACACGCGCATCGCGCAGCGTGTCCGAGCCTTTTCGGCAAATTCTCGAGGAAATACAGCAATTCGCGTTCGGCCATTGACGTGCTCGATGTTTACAAGCATGTCTGCAATCACCCCTACCCTTTTTGAACAACTGGGCGGTCAAGCCGCCGTCGATGCCGCAGTGGATGCTTTCTATCGCAAGGTGCTCACCGATGACCGCGTCAGCCGGTTTTTTGATGGCGTCGACATGGATCGCCAGATCGCCAAGCAAAAGGCCTTCTTGACCATGGCGTTTGGAGGGCCCAATCATTACACGGGGAAGGACATGCGCGCCGGGCACGCCCACCTGTTGAAGATGGGACTGAACGACAGCCACGTGGATGCGATTATCGAGTTGCTTGGCCAGACGCTGCGGGAAATGGGCGTCGCCGAGGATCTCATCGGGCAAGTGGCCGCAATCGCCGAATCGACGCGCAACGACGTCCTCAGCCGTTAAACCGTGGCCTGCGTTGAGTTCGAGGGCGCGGCCTGCGCCCTCGAAGAAAACGAAAGCGTCCTGGACGGATTGCTCCGGCGCGGCCACAAGATTCCGCACTCTTGCAAGGCGGGTATTTGCGGGTCCTGCCTGCTGCGAGCCACCAGCGGCCGCCTGCCGGAGCGCGCGCAAAGCGGGCTGAAGGAATCCTGGAAACGATCCGGCTACTTTCTTGCGTGCGTTTGCCGCCCGGAATCCGACCTGACCGTATCGCGCGTGGGCGCGGATGTTCGCGTTCCCGCGACGATCGCGGGGCTAAGACCGCTCGGCGCCAACGTCGTCGAAGTGCGTCTCGCCACGGCGCACCCGCTGGAGTTTCACGCCGGACAATACGTCACGGTCGTGCGCGGCGATGGACTGGCGCGGAGCTATTCGATCTCCAGCACGCCCGATGAGCGCGATCTTGTGCTGCACGTGCGCCGCATAGCCGGGGGCAAGATGAGCAACTGGCTGCATCATGAGGCCAAGGTTGGAGAGTCCGTGGAGGTTCTGGGGCCTTCCGGCGAGTGCTTTTATGTGCCGGGCCGCGAAGAGCAGCCTCTGTTGCTGGTGGGCGCCGGGACGGGCCTGGCGCCGCTCTGGGGGATCGCGCGCGATGCGCTGCGACATGGCCATCGCGGACCCATCCATCTGTTCCATGGCGCCGTGCAAGCGAGCGGTCTGTATCTTGTGCGGGAACTGCGCCAGTTGGCGAATGAGTATCCCCAGTTGGAGTACATTCCAACCGTGCTGGAGGGCGAAGGAGACGGGATGACCGTCGGTGCGCTGGATCAAGTCGTCGCACAGCGTTTCCCGAAGCTCGGCGGATACCGCGGATTCTTGTGCGGCGATCCGGCGCTGGTAGCGAGCCTGAAACGGAAGATGTTCCTTTCCGGCATGGCATCCCGGGACATCCACTGTGACGCCTTCACGCCCGCGGCGGATTGAGCGGAAGCATCCACGGGCTGGTGGGCGCGACAGGGCTCGAACCTGTAACCCCCAGCTTCGAAGGCTGGTGCTCTATCCGGTTGAGCTACGCGCCCGTACCCGTCATTATCGTTCACCAGAACGCCGCGGCGCCTCACTTTTTGGTGTGGCGCGGGCGCGGCCTATCGTAAGATAACCTTGTGAACGTAGCGATCCTCGGTACTGGATATGTCGGTTTGACCACTGGAGCGTGCCTCGCCTTCCTGGGCCACAAGGTCACGTGCATGGACCCGGTCGAATCGAAGATAGACTCCTTGCGCCGCGGCGAGGTCCCGTTTCACGAACCGCACCTGAACGAATTGATCGAGGAGGCTCGCGCGAATCTGGCATTCACGACTTCCTATGCCGAAGCAGTTCCGGAGGCGGAAGTGGTTTTCATCGCTGTCGGCACGCCTCCGGGCGACGGCGGCGCTCCCGATTTGCAATACCTGCGGGCCGCCGCGCACGCCGTGGGCGAGCACCTGGGGCCGCACTTCACCGTCATCGTCAACAAATCGACGGTGCCGATCGGCAGCGGCAACTGGGTGGAATCGCTGGTGAACGACACGGCGTCGGCGCGCGGAATGACCCGTGAGTGTTTCGCGGTAGCTTCCAATCCCGAATTCCTCCGCGAGGGCAGCGCGCTGTTCGACAGTCTGTACCCAGACCGCGTGGTTATCGGCACGGACCGGCCGCAGACCGCACAGGTGCTCTACACGCTGTATCAGCCGCTGCTCGATCAGACGTTTCACCCGCCGAACTTTCTGCCCCGGCCCGAGCGCTTGGGCGCCGTGCCGCTGATTTCCACCGATCTGGCCTCGGCCGAGCTGATCAAGTACGCCGCCAACGCGTTTCTGTCGCTGAAGATCAGCTACATCAACGAAATCGGCTGCCTGGCGGAAAAGGTCGGGGCCAATATCGCGCATGTGGCGCGCGGCATGGGCCTCGATTCGCGCATCGGCACGCGCTTCCTTCAGGCCGGCATCGGTTGGGGCGGCTCGTGCTTCGGAAAGGATACGGCAGCGCTGATCGCAACCGCGGCCGAGTACGGCCTCGAGATGCCGATCGTGAAATCGGCACGCGAGGTTAACGCCCGCCAGCGCGAGCGCGTCGTCGAAAAACTGCTGGGCGAGCTGAAGATTCTCAAGGGCCGCACGATCGGACTGCTGGGGCTCGCCTTCAAGCCGGATACCGACGATCTGCGCGAGGCGCCGGCGCTGGACATCGCGCGGAGATTGGCGGAGCGCGGCGTGCGTGTGAAGGCTCATGATCCGGTGGCCATGGAACGTTTTCGCGCCGAGCAGAGGGATCTCGCCGTCACGCTGTGCGGCGATCCGGCGGACGTGGCGCGGGATGCCGATGCGGTGGTGCTGGTCACGGAGTGGCCACAGTACAGGGACCTGGATTGGGAAGCCGTTGCCGCCACCATGCGCACGCCGCTCGTTCTCGACGGCCGCAACGTGCTCGACCGGGAACGGCTGGCGCGCGCCGGCTTCCGCTATCTGACACTGGCGGGGTGAAACACACCGCCAGGACCAGCGGCGCCTGGATGTTACTCTGAAAATGCAGTGGACCACGTGCGGCAAATTCTGGCCGGCGATGGAATGCCGGGGCGCTTGGACCGCGCAGCGCTGGAGCTGGCGCGCATCCAGTTCCCGGATCTCGACCCCCAGCCCTGGCTCGATCGCCTGAACGAACTCGCTTCGCAGTTGGGCGACCGCCTGCGGAATTTCAATGACGGCCGCGACTTCGTCGAGAAAGCGCAGCGCTACCTGTTCGGCGAGCTCGGCTTTCACGGCAACGAAGCCGAGTTCTTCGACCCGCGCAACAGTTGCTTGAACGAGGTTCTCGAGCGGCGGATTGGAATTCCCATTACGCTTTCCGTGCTTTACATGGAAGTCGCGCGCCGCCTGCGCATGCCCGTGTTTGGCGTTTCCCTGCCGCGCCGGTTCGTGGTGCAGTTCGATGACGGGCGCTATGCCACCTACGTCGATCCGTTCGGCGGCGGCCGCGTCATCAGCGCGCGCGAGTGCTTCGTCTTGGCCGGCGCGCAGGTGGCCGATCCGTCTCTGCTCCAGCGCGCCACGCACAAGCAGATCCTGATGCGCATGCTGCATAACCTCCAGCACGCCTACTGGCAGGCGTCGGATTTCGCCCGCTGCATCGCGGCCATCGACCTGCTGCTGGAGGGCGCACCGGGACAGGCCTCCTGGTACAAGGTGCGCGGCGTGGCGGCATTGAAGCTTAAACGCTACGGGGCGGCTCGACAAGATCTGGAGAAATATTTGAGCCTGGAACCGCAGGCTCCGGACCGCGAAATCGTCGCCCAGCAAGTCGAAGCGATTCACCGGTGGCTGGCCCAACTGAACTAGTGTGCGGCTCGGCAAAAAGACCGTTGGGGGCCGGCCGCGGCTTGGGGCACCGCCCTTCTCGAATTTCCTGAGATTAAATTGGGCCTCGGAGCACGATTTCAATTAAAGCTCCGACGGTGGTGATCCGATGAATCATTCAGATCTCATGTATCAACCGTACCAGTCCATGCCCGATGCCGACGCCATTCTGGCTCAGTTTAACCGCTTGATTCAAGAGCTTTTAGGCGGAAAAATGCAGCGCAATACGTTCCGCCCGTGGGAGGTCGAACTGCTCCTGGATATCGAGGGTTGCGGCCTCCGCGACGCCTCCCGGCGGGAAACCCTGCGGCGCTACCAACGCGCCGTGCAGCGCCACATGGAGAAGGGCGCCGACAGACCCTTGAAACTATCCGAATACCTCGAGTCCGTCAAGTCCAAACGCGAAGCCCGCAGCGGCGGTGTCGCCCTGGCCGGCTGAGCCGTCTCGCGGAGATCAAAAGACCGGCAGAGCGAGCAGAGAGCGGAAAGTTTGGCGTCCGGCTTGCTACAATCCCCTCCTGGGAGGGATGCCCATGAACGTGCTGCTCGCGATTGACTCGTCCAAGGCGAGCCAGGTGGCGGTGGATGAGATGGCCGCGCGGCCTTGGCCCGCCGGATCGGCCGCGGAAGTCTTGAGCGTCGTCGAGCCGGCTCATCTCTGGACGATGTCGATCACTTCGGAAGAAGCGGAACGGCGCGCTAAAGAAGTGGTCGAACGCGCAGCCACGCAATTGACCTCCTCCGGACTGCCGGCCAAAGGCTCCGCCGCGCACGGCGATCCGAAAACCGTCATCCTGGACCGGCTCGGAGCAGGCGGCGCGGATCTGGCCGTGGTCGGCTCGCACGGCGTCTCGGCCGTGACGCGATTCCTCCTCGGCAACGTGGCATCCGCGATCGTGCGGCACGCGCCTTGTTCGGTGGAAGTCGTCCGGTCGCGCGACGGCCGCCATCCGGCCCGCAAGGTCCTGCTGGCAACGGACGGCTCGGAGTATTCAAACGCAGCCGCCCGTTCCATCGCCTCGCGGCCCTGGCCCAAGGACACCGAAGTGCGCGTGCTGAGCGTAGTCGAATTCGTGCTCCCGGCCACGCAGGCGTTTTTGGAGCCTCCCTTGTTTCCCTCCGTGCACATCGATGAACTGCGCGATGAGGCCATGAAACGCGCCCAAGCCGCCATCGCCGCGGCAATGGATATTCTCGCGACGGCCGGCGTCCGGGTATCGGAATCGCTCTCCGTGCTGCTGAAGTCCCCGAAGGAAGTGATCCTCGATGAAGCCAGCCAGTGGGGCGCGGACCTGATTGTGGTCGGCTCGCACGGCCGGCGCGGCATCGATCGGTTCCTGATGGGCAGCGTAGCCGAGTCTGTCGCAAGTCACGCGGGCTGTTCGGTCGAAGTGGCCCGCGCCAGGGGTTGATCCAGCCGTGGGCGCTCCGCCGGAGCTGACGCGCGAAATGCTGGAACGCTATCTCGCGGCCGTGTTCCAGTGCGGCGTGACGGTATCAGGCTTCGCTCCGCTCGGGGAAGCCGCGCTGCGGAAATCGATCAAGACCTACGGATACGGAATGCCTGTGCGCATCGATTACCGCCTGGCGGGCGATTCCGCTTTGCGGAGCGCTGTCTTTCACACCTCCAAACCGAGTCCCTTCGGCCGCGAGCACATGGCCGACCGTGCGCAGAGCATCCTGTGGGCGCACGAGGCTTTCGGACGGCTCCCGCGCCATCCGCGGTCTTTCGATGTCGGCGCGTTCCGGCCCAGTGGCATTTTGGATACGCTCGGCCCGATCGACGAGTTCTGCCAGTTGACCGAGTACGTAGAAGGCGCCGGCTACCATCTTGATCTCGAACGCTTGCGCGATACCGGCAGTCTGCAGCCGCCGGACCTGCGGCGCGCCGACGCTCTCTGCGACTACCTCCTGGACATCCACAAGGTGCGCGGGGGGGAGCCCGGGCTGTACATCCGGCGCGTGCGCGAACTGGTGGGACACGGCGAGTGCATCATGGGGCTGATCGACTCCTACCCGCCGCATCCTGCCGTCCCCGCATCCACGTTGGAGGAGATCGAACACCTGTGCGTTGGCTGGCGCTGGAAGCTGAAACCGCTCGTTCACCGCCTGCGCCAGGTCCACGGCGATTTTCACCCGTGGAATATCCTGTTCACGGAAGCAAGCGACTTTCATGTGCTCGACCGCTCACGAGGCGAGTGGGGCGACCCGGCCGATGACGTCACCTGCCTGACCGCCAACTACCTGTTCTTTTCGCTGCAACGCAGCGGGCGGCTGGACGCTCCGTTCGAGCAAATGTTCCAGCGCTTCTGGCGGCGCTACCTCGAAGCAAGCGGCGACCGCGAAATGTTGCGCGTTGCGGCGCCCTACTTCGCCTTCCGCGGATTAGTGATGGCGAGTCCGGTGTGGTATCCGCATCTTTCCGACGATGTGCGCGGCAAAATGCTGCGGTTTATCGTTGCCGTGTTGAAGCGGGAGGCGTTCGATCCGCAGGAAGTGAACGCAGATTGTGGCGTCTCATAAGCAGCCCGCTTTTGCCGTCTGGATCACGGGGCTTCCAGCCTCGGGCAAATCGACTGTGGCGCGCGCGCTTGCCGCGCAACTGACCGCGCTCGGCCTGGAGCCCGCGGTGCTCGAGTCCGACGTCCTGCGCCCCATCTTCACACCCGGCGCGCTCTATCGGGAGGAGGACCGCGACGCCTTCTATCACCAGATCGCCTACGTCGGCGAGCTCCTCACCCGGCACGGCGTGCCCGTGATTTTCGACGCCACCGCGAACCTGCGCCGCTATCGCGATGAGGCTCGCCGGCGGATTCCGCGGTTCATCGAGGTGTACGTCGATACGCCCCTTGAAATCTGCATGGCGCGCGACCCGAAGGGCATCTACAAGAACGCTCCGGCCGGAGCGGGCGCAGTGCCCGGCTTGCAGGCCCCATATGAACCCCCTGAACATCCCGAACTCGTTGTCCACGGTAACGTTGAGCCTCCGGAGGAGGCAGCTCTACGGGTTGTTGCCGCCTTGCGAGGACGCGGCTTCCTGCGGAAGGAGTGAAAAGGCGCACTACGCCACCCGGTGGGCGATTTACCGCAAAGTGCGGTCGCGGCACACGGATTGCGGTAAAAAAGTCAACATGTCACAACCATTCGCATTTATGGCAGCATGTGACGTCTGCGGCGCTCGGAACAGGATTCCCGCCGCGCACTTGGCCGACCGCGGCCGATGCGGCTCCTGTAAGGCTCCGCTGCGTGCGGCCGGGCATCCGATCGACGTGGACGAGCAGGCTTTCGCGGAGATCATCGAATCCGCCAAAGTTCCCGTGCTGGTCGACTTCTGGGCCTCCTGGTGCGGCCCCTGCCGGATGGCGGCTCCGGAAGTATCCAGGCTGGCACAGGAGACTGAGGGCGAAGCCCTGGTCTTGAAAGTCGACACCGACGCGCATCCCGCGCTGGCGGCCCGCTACGGCATTCAATCCATCCCGAATTTCCTGGTGTTCCGGAAAGGGGAACCGGTTTTTCAGCGGGCGGGCATTGCTTCTCATCAGGAGATGCGCCGGTGGCTGGAAGCAGCCGGCCTATCTGCGGCCTGACGTGCGTGTGAGGCAAGCCAGACCACCGGGTGCTTGGCTGGTCCCGACTTCGGCCCTTGCCGTGCACCACCCGGGTTGCTATGACACCGACGATCCGTAACACGGCAAGTCCTCAAGCCCCGAGGCTCATTGATCGAGACGCCTTGAAAGCTCTGGCAGAGCTCTCCGGGCCCTTCATCACGGCGATCGTGCCGGATCATCACCCGGGCGCACCGGAGGGCTCGCGTCAGGCCGTGATCGAGAGTTTTATCAAGGCGGCCGCGGAACGGCTGGCCGGTACTTCGCTGGCGGCGCAGGCTGCCGAGTTGCTGGCTCCGCTGAAGGAGATGGCTCGCGAGGAGTCGATCAGCTCTGGAGGGCCCGGATTGGCGATCTTCCGCTCGCCCGATGTCGCGAGGTGGTACCGTGCGCCGGGCCACGCGGCGCAATTGGTCATCGCTAGTCATCCTTATCTGGCGCCATTCATCGAGGACGCTTTTGTTCCGAATGACATCTTCGTGCTCGGATTGAGCACCAAGAAACTTCGGCTGTTCCGCTGCGTGAATGGCGAATGCACCGAACTCGAGCTTCCGCCCGGCGTGCCCGTGAGTTTCGCGGAAACCGAGTTCAATTATCCCGACCTGGAGGTCGAGGGCCGCTCCGCCGTTGGGCCTTCAGCGGGCAACCTGCGCGCGCTGCGCTTTGGCACGGCGGCGGACCGCGAGTCGGAAGACGAGCACCGGCACACTTACTTGGTAACGGTGGACCGTGGGCTCAAGCCGGTGGTCGGAGACAAGCCGCTCTTGTTGATGGGCATTCATGAGGAAATCCAGGCGTTCCGGCGGGCCGCCAAACACGCGCAACTGTTCGGCGTGGGCGTGGATGGCAATCCGAGTTTCCTGACTCCGGCGGAGATCGCCGTGCGGACCCGCGAGGCGGCCCAAGCCGAGTATCGCAACCGCGCGGTTTCCGTGCTCGCGGAGTTCCGCGAAATGAAAGAGCGGGCTCGCACGCTGAAGGACATTCGCGGCGTGTTGCGCGCTGCTACCGATGGGCGGATTCACCGTCTGTGCGTGCGTAAGAACACGCAGTTTACCGGAGCGCTGCAGCGCGGAGCCAACCCCGCCAATATTCCGGACCAGGATCTGGTCAACGCGGCCGTGGCCGAAACACTGCGCACGGGCGGCGAAGTATTTGAGCTTCCACAGGATCAAATGTCGGCCGAGGAGCCCGTGGCGGCGATTCTGCGCTATTGAGGCGCGATGGAGATCCACATGCTGCGTCGAAGACATCTGAAATGAAAAAAATATCGAAAATCCTCCTGCCGGTGGACTTCTCGGAGCAGGGAGCGGGCGCGGCGGCCTATGCGGGCTGGCTCGCCCGCCACTTTGGCGCCAGCGTAACGATCCTGCACGTGAACCCCCTGTTCCTCCCCGGGCTGGCGTTGCCGCGCGAATTCGCCGGCCCCATTGACACCGGCTGGGTGACGTCGATCGAAGCCCAGCGTCGCAAGGAGTTGGAGTCGTACCAGTACGCGGAGTTCCAGGGCGTGGACGTGAGCCGAGTGGTCGTGACCGGCGATCCGTCCGGCAAGATCCTGGAGCGCGCACGGCAGGAACAGGTGGACCTCATCGTGATGCCGACGCACGGCTTCGGCCCATTCCGCAGATTCTTGCTCGGTTCCGTCGTGGCCAAGGTGCTCGACGAAGCGGATTGTCCGGTGTGGACCGGCTCGCACCTGGAAGAAACCAGCCGCCGGGCGGACATCGCGCAGGTTCTTTGCGCCATCGACAACAGTCCGACCAGCGAGCATGTCGTGCGCTGGGCCTGGGAATTCGCCCAGGAGTTTAAGGCGCCGCTGTCCGTAGTGCACGCGCTGGGCAGGCTCGAATCTCCGGACGACTTCCTGGCCGAAGGAGAGCTTGGCCAGCGCGAGGAAAAAACCAAGACGACTATTGAATGTTTTCTCAAGAAAGCAGGGGCTGAAGCCGATATTCTGATCACGGCGGGCGATCCCGCCAAAGTCGTCGCCGACGCAGCGAAACGCGTCCAGGCGGATGTGGCCGTGATCGGGCGGAGTCCGAAAAAAAGCGAACTGGGACGGCTGCGTCCGCAAGCCTATTCCATCATTCGCGAGGCCCCCTGTGCGGTTGTGAGCGTGTAGAGCGGAAAAAGAGAGGGAAAAGTGCGGATCCTAATGGCAACGGATGGATCGATGCATGCGGCCGCCGCGTTGGACTTCGCTGCGCGCATGCTGCCTCCCGAAAACCGGAAAGCAGACCTGATGTGTATTGTGCCGCCGTCGAAGCACGGCCGCACCAGAACCGAGGCTCGCGCTCTGCGGCGGGCCCGGCGCGTC
>CAZTKA010000071.1:0-16689 GCA_964614015.1 uncultured Bordetella sp.
CGACGCGGCGCGGCGGAGCATCGCGTCGGTGCCCTCCATGGCTTCCACCGCGACGCAGGCACCCTCGGCCACGGCCACGCTCTGGCCGATATCGTGCATCGAGAGCGCGGCGGCGATGCGGCGTCCGCAGGCGATGTCGCGCTCCTCCTCCGGAGACGGTCTGCGGCGCGTCAGCACGCGCTCGGGCGCGAGCAGGTCCTTCAACAGCAGCGTGGAATCGGCCAGCGTGATGCCTTCCTGCGCCAGCACCTTCGCCACGGCGCCGATCAGCGCGTCAGTGTTCTTCGCCTCCAGCGAGGCGAGCAGCTTCATCAGCCGCCAGTCCGGCACAATCGAGGAGAAGATCCTGGCGTGTTTCACTTGCCCGCACATCATCACCTGCGTGATGCCTTCCTTGTGGCAGATGCCGATCAGTTGGCTCAGCGCCCCGAGCGAGATCCAGTGACAACGCGCCGCCAGCCGCTCGATTTCCGGCGAAGCTTCCTCCTTGATGCCGATGGCGACAACCTCCAGACCGGCTTTGCGGGCGGCCTCGAGCGCCAGCACCGGAAAGCGGCCGTTTCCGGCGATCATTCCCAGCGGCATTATTTTACAAACCCGCGTTCCGAAGTGCGGATGAACTCGAGCAATTCCTCAACTTCGGCGGATGGCGGCACTTCGGCGCGAATCCGCTCGATGGCTTGCGTCGTATTGAGCCCGGAGCGCGTCAGCAGCCGCAGCGCCTTGTGCATGGCGTCGATCGCTTCCGCGGAGAATCCGCGCCGTTCCATGCCCACGGCGTTGGCGGCGAATACCTTCAGTTCGCGCGGGCTTACGGTGGTTGAAAACGGCAACACATCCTGCGTGATCACGCTGTAGCCGCCGATGATGCAGTGCCGTCCGATGCGGCAGAACTGGTGGACCGCGCTCCCCGCGCTCACCACCGCCCAATCGCCCACGGTAACGTGGCCGCCGAGCGTCGCGCCGTGGCCGATCACGGTATGGTTCCCCACCTTCGTATCGTGGGCGACGTGCGTGTAGGCCATCAGCAGGTTGTCGTCTCCGATCGCGGTCAGCATGCCTCCGCCCTCGGTGCCGCGGTGGATCGTCACGAACTCGCGGATCTTGTTGCGATGCCCGATGCGTGTCGCCGAGCGTTCCCCGCGATACTTCAGATCCTGCGGAGCGACGCCCACGGTCGAATACGGGTAAAACACGTTGTCCTCGCCGATCTCGATCGGTCCCTCAACGAAGATGTTCCCGAGCAGGCGCGTGCGCGCGCCGATGCGCACGTCCGCGCCGATGATCGAATAGGGACCGACCTCCGCACTCGCATCGATCACCGCGGAAGGATCGACGATGGCCGTTGAATGGATCGCCATCGCGCGCCTCTCATTCGTTCCGGCCGGCGAGCTTGCACATCACTTCGGCTTCGGCCACCACCGCGCCGTCCACGCTGGCGGTGCCGTTCATCTTGGCGATGCTGGCCTTGCGCTTGACCACTTTCATTTCGATGCGCAACTGATCGCCCGGCCGCACCGGCTTGCGAAATCGGGCCTGGTCGATGGAAACCAACAGCACCAGCTTGTTGGCCCGGTCCGGAATCTGGCTCAAGACCAGCACGCCGGCCACCTGCGCCATCGCTTCCACGATCAGCACGCCGGGCATCACCGGGAAATCGGGGAAATGGCCGGCGAAGAACGGCTCGTTCGCGGTCACGTTTTTGATGCCGACGACGCGCGCTTCTTCGAGCTCCTCAATGCGGTCCACCAACAGCATCGGGTACCGGTGGGGAAGGATGTGGCGGATCGCGTCGATGTCCAGAGCCGGCATAAGATCTGCATTATAACAGGCTAAACCGTAAATCCCGTCGATCCGGCAGTGTTTTCGGTCAATTGATGTTTTTGGGAGCGCTCCCCAAGCCGTGTCGCACGTCTGTTGAGCCCGGGTTACCATGAGGACGTGAGCGACTTCACGTACTCCAATCCGCGCGTGGCGCTGAACCGCATCTACACGCGGCGCGGTGATGCCGGCGAGACAAGCCTGGCGGGCGGGCAGCGCGTGCCCAAGGACGCTCCACGCATCGAGGCGTATGGAACCGTGGACGAGCTGAGCGCCTTCGTCGGCCTGGCGTGCGTGAGTTGCGAGCAGCATGCGGGACAGTTCCTGCAACTCGGCCAGCTTGCCGCCATCCTGCGGCGCGTGCAGCATGAGTTGTTTAATCTGGGCTCGATTCTTGCGACGCTCCCCTCGGACGTCCATCCCAGGCAGGCTCGCATCACTTCGGCCGAGGCCGAACGGCTCGAGCGCGAGATGGACGCGATGAGCGCGGAGCTCGAGCCGCTGCGGAGTTTCGTGCTCCCCGGCGGCACGCGCCTCAATGCCGAGCTGCATGCCGCGCGAACGGTGTGCCGCCGCGCCGAGCGGCTCGTGGTGGCAGCGGCCCGCCGGGAGGAGATCCCCGCCGAAGCGATCCGTTACTTAAATCGCCTGAGCGACGCGCTGTTCGTGATGAGCCGGTGGGCCAATCATGTCATGCGCGTCCCGGAAGTGCTGTGGGATCCGAATCAAGCGGCGTCGGGCGGCTGATCTGGCGCAGGCTGTCCCGCCGCGGGCGCCACGACGTACTCCGCCAGCCGGCGGCGAATCGATTCGGGCGTGTCCGCTTCCACGTCA
Organism: uncultured Bordetella sp.; assembly: GCA_964614015.1. Classification (GTDB taxonomy): domain Bacteria; phylum Acidobacteriota; class Terriglobia; order Bryobacterales; family Bryobacteraceae; genus Palsa-187. The sequence goes on from CAZTKA010000071.1 coordinate 2,656, forward strand.
CACACGCCATCTTCGTAGCGCTTGGAGGTGATGCGCGCATGCTCGTGGAGCAGGTGCAGGGGCGCGCCTTCTCCCGCGGGAATGCGGAATCGGCAAGGCGCGACCGGATCGAGCGCCAGCGTCTGGTCGATCTTTCGCAGCAGGCGGTCGAAGCCCGCCCCGGTGCGCGCGGAAATCGCCACGGCTCCGGCGGGCTGGTGCTCCGGATCGCCCAGAATCCGCCGCGCGATCGTCTGGGCGTCCACATCGCCGGCGAGCAGATCCGTCTTGTTCAGCACGAGAATCTGCGGCGTCTCGGCGGCGCCGATCTCGTGCAACGTGGCCATGACGTGGGCCGTGTGGTCCGCGGCCGCGGGCGAGCTGGCGTCGACCACGTGCAAAAGCAGCTCGGCCTCCACCACTTCTTCCAGCGTGGCGCGGAAGGCCCGCACCAGCGTAGTCGGCAGGTTGCGGATGAAACCCACGGTGTCGCTCACCAGCACGCGGCGCCTGGAAGGCAGACGGAGGTGCCGCACCGTCGGATCGAGCGTCGCGAACATTTTCGCATCGGCCAGAACTCCGGCTCCGGTAAGGCGGTTGAACAGAGTCGATTTCCCGGCGTTGGTATAACCGACCAGCGCGATGGTCGCCAGAGGCACGGCCTGGCGCTGCCGCCGCTGCGTGGCGCGGCCGCCGCGAACGCGTTCGAGGTCGCGCTCGATCGCCTGAATCCTCTGGTGAATGCGGCGGCGGTCTGTTTCCAGCTTGGTTTCGCCGGGTCCGCGCGTGCCGATGCCGCCGCCCAGCCGGCTCATCGCCGCGCCGTGTCCAGTCAGGCGCGGCAGCAAATAGTTGAGCTGCGCGAGCTCGACTTGTAACTGGCCTTCGCGTGTGCGGGCGCGGCGGGCGAAAATATCCAAAATCAGTTGCGTCCGGTCGAGCACCTTCACCTCGAGCGCGCGCTCCAGGTTGCGATGCTGCGTCGGGCTGAGTTCCTGATCGAAAATGACCAGTGAGGCCTGCTGGAACGCCACTTGGGATTTGAGCTCCTCCACTTTCCCGGAACCGATGAGGGTCCCGGCCTCGGCGCGCGGCCGCGTTTGGATCCATTGGCCGCCGACGTGCGCTCCGGCCGTTGCGGCCAGCGCCGCCAGTTCTTCCAGGGATTCTTCGGGCCTGATGCGCGCGCCGTCCGCTCCCGCCGGCTGGGTGGTTTTCCGGCCGGTGAGCTTCAGGCCGACGAGGAGTGCGGTTTCCAACAAACTACTCGTGAGGCTCCGTGTGCGGCACGCCCGGAGCGGCGTGCGCTCCCGTGGATGCGGCATGCGGCGCGCCGTGGAACGGGCGCGCAACCACCACGGTGGAAATGGCGTGCTTAAAGATCAACTGTTCCTGGTTGTTGGATTCGAGCACGACCGAATACTTGTCGAAACTCTTGATCTTGCCGGAAAGTTTGACGCCGCTCATCAGGTAAATCGTCAGGAACGTCTTTTCTTTGCGGGCGTTGTTTAAAAATGCTTCCTGTATGTTTTGCGCCTGCTTTTCCATCGGCCGTCCCCGATCGCGCACCGCGGACTGCGCGATCCACGACTTCATCATAGCAGGGCGCACGGAGACTGCTTGGCCCACATCGATGTACGTAGCGCGGGGCGCAGTCGTGGCGCCGTCGCCTGCCCCGAGATAAGGCTCGCGATTCCGCCGTTGACAACCGTGCCGCCTCGATATGTTCAGAAGCGCTTCCTGAACTGAAAATCGATCCCGAACAGTCCGTTCTGATCGCGCACGGCGATGGCGGACCACTCACGGCTCACGTCCCACTGCATGCGGACCACCTGTTCCGCGGTGCGATTGAGGTTCGTGATGTAGGTGAGCGTAACGTCCTTCGAAACCTGTTGCTCAAAGGTCAGCCGCGCTTGGGGGAGGTTGTCGACCCCCGTCAGCGTCGGGTCGATTTTGACGCGGGTGGCTCCGAAAAAACGCTGCAGGCGGTTGGAAACCTGCTGCGAAGCCGCTTGCCCCAACAGGCTGCCCCCGGTCTCCAGGAATGCCGATGCGGCGTTGGCGCCCGCGCCCGGCGCCAGTTGATTGGCCGTGGCGGCCGGATCGCGCCCCACGGCCAGCAGCGCAATGATCTCGGAAGGCTGCAACGGCGGATCCGAGCTATAGTTCACGCTCAGTCTTTGAACCGTGCCGGAGACACTCAAGTTGACCGTCACGCCGCGTGCGCGCGTGCTCAAGTCGATGGCGAAACTCGGCTCAATCCGGACGCGGCTGAGGAACCGGATATCACCGCGGTCAATGTTATAGCGGTTGCCGAACACTTGCATCTGGCCGCGATTGATTGCGACCGATCCGAGCAGAATCGGCCTCTGCGGCGTGCCGAGCAGCCGGAGGTCCACGTCCACTTCCATCTCGCTGGTCAGCGGCGAATCCAGCCGCAGATTAGGAGTGCTCACTACGCGCACGTCGATCTGCATGCTGCCCAAGTAGTCACTCGGCGTGGCGGCGGCCAGCGTGGGACGCGATACCTGCGCCAGTAACTGTCCCAGGTCGGCTCGCTGGCTGATGGTCGCACGGTTGAGTGTGACCACGCCTGAAAGCGTGCTGGCCAATGAAGTCCCATTCAAAGCGAGATTCGCGTCGAACCTCGAGCTGACGTCCTGCGGGTACCGCACCCGGATCTGCCTCGCCTCGGCTTGCAAGCGGTAGACGAGCGGCTGGCGGATCTCGACAAAACCCGTGAATGAGACCTGGCCCCCGCTGGTCTCCGCAGTAAGGCGTTCAATGGTAGCGCGGTTGCGGTCGAACAGGACGACGCCGCTGGTGTTGTCCAGCCCGGCGGGCGCGTCCTTCAGGTACACGGATGCGCCGCCGAAACTCAGGCGGCCGCTGATAACGGGGCTCTGGAGGCTGCCGCGCACGGAGGCTTCCAGGGATGCATTGCCGCGGGCCAGCAGATCAGGACTGACGAGTTGCAGGATCAGCAGATTGATATTGCCGCGCACGGCGAAGTCGGCCGGTGCGTTTTCCTCAAACGGCAGGGCGCCGGAGACCACCATCGTCATATCGCGCCCGGTGAATTCCGCTGACCGGATGCGCGCTTCGGAGGTGGAAACATCCACAACGACCGGACGGCTGTTGCGTATCACCAAATCCTGCGGCTGGATGTTGAAGCCGAAGGCCTGTCCGGGCGGGGAGTTCACCTGGATGGCGCTCAGGGTGAGCACTGCGCGGAATGCGTCCAGTCTTTCCAGGGGCAGAGTCACCGTGGCGCCGCCTTCCACGAAGCCTTCCACGGCCCGGAGATCGCCGCGGTCCCCGGCCGTGTCCCCGATCCGCGACAGGGCGTGCAGCGAATTCAAACTCATCCTGGAAAAACGGATATTCGCGGTTCCCGGGGCATCGCCTTCGAGCGTCCACGCGCCGTCGATTCGGATCTGCGACTCGCGAATGTTGCCCGCGGCGTTCACACTAAGCCGCGAACCGCGTGTTTCGGCCGCGACCGTGAAATCGCTGATGTCCTCGCCCTCGACGCGGAGGCCGCGCGCGGAAAGGTCCGCCGTAGCCGATGTCAGCGTGAATTTGCCATTCTCCAGCCGGGCGGCGCCGGAAAGCTTCCCGTTCAGCGTGGCCGAGACCGCAGGACGCATGCGAGCCACGCGCTCCAGGCGCGAGGTGGGCAGGTTGCCGCTGGCGAGCTCGAAGGTAATCTCTCCGTTCCGGTAGTTCGCAGTCTCGTGCGCATACCGCCCGCTAAAGCGAATCTGCGCAGGGCCGTCCGCCGCCACGCCTTCGCTGACGCGCAGTTCTCCGGAGCGGTAGGCGGCCTGCATGCGCAAGGCGTCAAATCTTTCGCCAAACGCCTCCAGGCTGGCGATCTCCAGCGTCATCTCGGCCTGCGGGCTTTGCACGCTTCCCGAGATTCGCACGGAGGCAGCCGCGGTCCCAGACGCCTCGATTGCGCTCCCGGCCTCGCGCAGTAGATCCTGCACGCGGATGTTCCGCACGTTCAACTGGCCGGTTACCTCAGCGTCGCGGAAACGGTTCTGACCGGATGCCGGATCGGGAGCGGGCCGCGCAGTCAACGCGGCAGAGCCTGTGAGTTCGACGCCGGAGCGGGAAGCGCGAATGTTTCTGGCCAGGACTTGCCGCAGGGATGCGTCGGCCTCCGCGGAAAAGCGGTCAACGAGGTAGTTGTTCACCTGCCCGTTGACGATCGCGACTTGTCCCGTGAAATGCGGATCGCCGGCGCTTCCCCGCACAATGCCGTCCAAGGTCAGGCTGCCGTTGTTCAGCTTCAGCGGAAGCGACGCCGGCGCATCCTCGCGAACCACCGCCAACGCCGGCAGGAGATCGTCCAGGTTCGTGGACCGCATCTGCACGCGCAAGGACCGTCCCAGTGTTCCCGACAATTCGACGCGCGTCGCGGGCGTGGACACAGAGGAGGATCCGAGCGCCAGCGTTTGCGCCGTCTCATCGTAAGCAACCTCCACATGCCCCTCCAACCGCTGGGCGCCGGGTACCGGCAGGATGTCCATGTTGGCCCGGAGCACGAGATCCGGCTGCCCCAGCGTGACCGCCGTGCTGAACGTCCCGGAAAGTGTGCCGTCCCAGGGCAGCGGACGCGCGAGCATCATCTCCGCGGCGCGCCGCATGTTGAGCGCTTCAATCCGGCCTTCGACGCGCAGACCGCGCCACCGCTCCAGTCGCAGTTCGCCGGCGATGTTCGCGTCCAGGGCCTGCGCCGTCATGGAACGCAGCCGCAGCCCGGCCGGTGAGACTTCGGCGGCGGCAGCCAGTTGGGCTCCGGAAACACGGATCCGGCCGCGCGTGTAATTCAAACCGCGGGCCGTCACGCGGCCGCGCAGGTCGTAATCGAACTTGTCTTCGAAGGAAATCCGCAGGTCCCCGTTGAAGGCCGCCGATCCGGCCGGCTCGACCGGAAGACGGAACAGCCGCACCGCCTCGCGGACCGCGCTCGCCGCCCGGATCGAGAAAGAGCCGCGCGGCGCGCGCAAATTCTCAAGCGTCCCTTCAAGATCGGCGCTGGTGTCGCCGGTGGCCACATGCAGGCGGGGGAACACAATCCGGTCGCGCTCCAGGCGAAACGCCGCGTTGACACTGGTTTCCAGGCGCGCGAAGTCAGGGGGCGTGACGTTCAGCCCATCGGAGGAGAATTCGCCCTGGTACGCCGGACCCTGCGGATCGCGCTCCATGCGCACCTTCAAGTTCTCTCCGCGCAGATGGAACGGCGTCCTGCGATGGTCATACTCGAAAACTCCATCGTTGATTTCGTAGGCGCCGATCGCCAGGTTCAGGAACGGCTCGGTCCAAATCCTGCCGCCTCGCCTGCGCTCCGGACCAGGAATATTCGTCGAGCCGTCGGGATACACCAGAATCCGCACCTGCGGACGTTCCACGATCAGAGACGCCAAGTCGACTTTTCTCTCGAGCACCGAGATGATCTTCAGCCCGAGCGTCACCGCATCCACGCGCACGAACGGGGGATCGGCCGCCGGCTCGGCGCCGTGAAGCACAAAGTTGTCCACGCGGGCCTTCAATCCCCACCAGTCAAAGGCGAACCGTCCCATCTCGGCCCGTCCGCCTGTGGCGCGTTCCGCCACGTCCACGATGCGCTGCTGCAAATACTGGCGGAACCACTCGCTCCGCAAGACCAACACGCCCGCGGCCGCAGCCACGATCGAGAGCGCAGTCAAGGATTTCGTAATGCGCCATATCCAGCGTTTCATGGGAACACAATTATTGGAACACGTTCTCGCGGAACTCGATACGCACCGCGCTGCGGGCCGCTTTCAGCCATTCATCCAAGGCTTCCAAAGCCCGCTGCCCCCGCAGCAATTCTTCGATCTCGGCGCGGCTGGCCTCGAAGGAAGGCGGGCTGGAAGTGGGTCTCTCGCGTACCAGGCCGTCGTAATAGGAACGCAGTTCCTGGTCGGAAATCCGGGCTGCGGGACGAAACCGGAGATCGCTGAAGGCCATCGTGCGGGCGCCCGCTTGCAAGTGTGCAATCAAATCGCTCTCGCGAATTCCGTACTTTGCGAGGTCTCCGATGTACTCACGCTCGGAGGAATAGCGGCCCCTTACGACGTCGAGCAATGCCTCCGCGTCGCCGCCTGCCAGCATCAGGTGGCTCTCGTCGGCCTCCTTGGCGATCAGGATCTGATCGATGAGCCGTTGCGCCTCGGCGCGCTTGGCGGCGGGACTGAAGTCCAGCGGAGCCTGATTTAGAAATGCAGTGATGCGCAAATCGAGCAGCAGCGCGCTTTCCGTGATCACCCGGTTGCCGACCGAGACAGCGATCCGATCCAGCGGCTCGCCGGCCGTGAGCACCACCGTGAGCAACCATGCCATCGCTACTGTGCGTAACCCTCTCAAAACGTCTGCCCCAGGGAGAAATGGAATTGAAAGCGGCTGATGCGCTGGTCGACGCACTGGGTGGGAAACTGCACGCACAGCGGGATGTCCGGCTTGCCGGTCAGCAGCTCCTCGCGCGTGCCCGAGAACCCGAAAAACCGTGGCGTGTTCGGGCCGTATCCCAGGTCCACGCGGATGGGACCGACGGGCGTGCGGTAGCGGATCCCGATACCGGCCGAATGCACCATGTAATTGAAGTCTTGCAGGTTTCGTTGCCGAACACGGAAGCTGACGCTCCCGATGTCGGAGTACACGTTGCCCATATCATGGAACAGCACCGCGCCCAGATTGTCCCCGATCAGCGGGAAGCGCAATTCCGTGGAATGCACCAGCAGCACGGAGCCTCCCAGCGGGAATCCCGTGTCCCTGTCGCGGGGACCGGCCTGGTTTGAGGGAAAGCCGCGATGGGTCGAGGCGCCGCCGGCGAAGAACCGCTCCGGCAGCGGAATCTCGCGCAGCCCGCCCAATCGCTCGATGGTGCCGAACTGCACGCTGCGCGCAAGAACCATGTCGCGCGGTAAACGATGGTAGGTCGAGTTCCGGACTAGCACGCGCGCGAAGCTGGTCTGCGCTCCGAAAGGCGCCACGGCCACTCCCAGGTCGATGCTGCTGTATGCCCCGCGGCGGGAATCCACAGGATCGTCCCGCCGGTCGCGGAAAAACGTGACGCCTAGCAGTCCAACCCGGATCGGCTGCGAAAGAAGATTGATCAAGGACTGCGAAATGTTGACGGAAGTGAGTGTCACGCGGCGGAACGTGAACCGGTACTGCAATGTGTCGGAAGGAGACAGCCGCTGGGAAAGCTGCACGGAGCCTTCCCACCGGCGCGCTGTGAACGTGCGCACGTCGCGCGTGTCGCTGAACAAAGCCGAGAAGTTCACGGCCAGATTTTCGTGCCCTTTGATCTGCGGAGCCAGGTAGTTCAACAGCGCCCGCCGCTGCTGCGTGGAGTACAAAGTCTGCAAGCTGACGGTGTGCGCCAACCCCAGGAAATTAATGCGGCTGACGCCGAAAGAGACGCGCGGCGCGAAACCCGTGGCCCCGGCCGGAGCGCTTAACGACGTTGTGCCGCCGCCAATCCGCCCCAGCTCGGCTCCGCCGCCGAAGTTAAACGAATATTTGCGCGCTTCCTCCATCTGAAACAACACATACTTTTTTTCTTCCACGCCGTCCGGATTCTGGATGGCGGTCTGCACTTTGGAGAAAATTCCCAGATTGTAGAGCCTCTGCTGGCTCTCGCCGATCTCGGTTTGCGAAAACGTGTCGCCGGGCCGCGGCCCGATCTGGTTGGCCACCAGCGACCGGCTGGTCGATTCCAGCCCGGTGACCAGCACGTCCCGCACAAATTGCTGCTCGCCCGGCTGGACCACATAACGCAGATTCACCGTGCCCGGCTCGGCTCCGTTCTCCTGGCTCCAGTCAAAAATCGCGGAAGGGTAGCCGTTGTTGTAAAAGTAACTGAGAGCTGCTTCCCGGTCCGCGGCGACGTTCACGGTGCTGAACGGCTGACCCTCGATGGAGCGAAGGATGGACCGCAGATATGCGACGTCTGCAGCGGTTCCGCCCTGAATCTCCAAACGGCCCACGCGAGCCTGGGAGCCTTCTTTCACCTCAATGCGGATGGAGATGTTGGTGTGAACCAGGGGATCCTCGCGCACCTCTGAGGTGACGGCCACGTCCAAAAATCCATTCGAACGGTACAGACTCCGGATCACGTCGAGATCCTGCTCCAGCCGCGAGGGCGAGTAGCGGCCCCTGCGATAACGCAACAGCGTCGCGGGCTGGATGTAGAGCCGCTCGCGCAGCGTTTCGCTGCTGAAATAGCGGTTGCCCACGAACTCGATCTCCGTCAACTTATGCCGTTCGCCGGGCCGCACGTTGTAGATGATCACGGTCCGATCAGGACCTTGCTGGACGGCCGGCGCCTCCACAACCGCGTCGAAGTATCCCTCCGAGTGCAAATAATCCGTGAGGTTCCGCTGCCCTTCCAGCAGCAGGGCGCCATCCACGGCGCGTTCCTGATACACCGGGATCAAGTCCCGGCGGCGGCTGTCGCTGATATCAATCCCGGTCACGCGAACTTCGATTACGGGCCCGCTGCGAATGGTTAGGTGCGGTGTCACCTGATTGGTTATGGAGTTATATTCGATCTTCTCGAGCGTGACGCCGGCCTCCAGATGATCATTGCGCTGGAGTCTTCTCCGGATGTTTTCGATTCCCGTCTGGAGCCCGTTATCGGTCATCTCTTCCCATCCCGGCAGTGGGATCCGGAGGAAGGAACGGCCCCAGCCGGAGGCGTGAATGAGGTTCGTGGCCGGCTCTTCGAAATCTCCCGAGAGCGCAACGCCGGCGAATCGGGCCCGCTTTCCCGCATCGATATCGAAGAAAATGCTGGCCTGGCCGTTCGCCGCGTCCCGCTCCACGGTGTAACGGATCACGGCCTGATACAGGCCGTTGGCCCGCAAACGTTCCTGCATGTTGGCGATGGCCCGGGGGATCTCGTCTTCGTGGAAGGGAGCGCCAAGCTCCAGTTGTGAGGCGGCCACAAGCTGGCTGGCGTTGGGCGGCTCCATGGCTCCGCGTACGCTGACGCGCCCCACGAAATATGCGGGCTCGGTCCGGACGCGAAGGCGCACTTGATCGCCGTCGGGTTCGGCATCCACGCTGATATCGGCGAAACGTCCGGTTGCAAAGATGATCTGAATCGTCTCGCGGACATCCTCCATGCGGAGCTGCTGGCCAGGTTTCAATGAAATCGCGCGATCGAGTTCCTCGCGCGAAAGAGGCTGTGGAGCAGGCTCGTAATCGAGGCGGGAGATTACGCGGCCCTCCAGTGCCGGTGCGGCGCGTGGTTGGGCCAGCAGGGGTGCGAGACCCGCGAGCAGCAATATCGCAAGCTTCTGCAATCGCACCTTCTCCAATGATATCGCAGCCGCCACTGCTACTATCGAGATAGAGGCCTGGGGTCCAGCCGGACAGCCCCTGAATGTATGACGCAAGGCGCCGAATCCCGTTACTCCCGTCAGAGCCGCTTTGCGCCTCTGGGCGAGGAAGGCCAGCAGCGCATTCGCTGCGCCTCGGTAATTGTGGTCGGCTGCGGAGCTCTGGGAACCGTCGCCGCCGAAATCCTGACGCGCGCGGGTATCGGGCGGCTGCGGCTCATCGACCGCGATTTCGTTGAACTCAGCAACTTGCAGCGCCAGTTTCTGTTTACGGAAGCGGACGCGGCGGAAGCATTGCCCAAAGCTGTCGCCGCCGCACGGCGACTGACCGAGATCAACTCCGAGGCCGCGATCGAACCCCTGGTCGCCGACCTGACGCCGGCCAGCGCCGAAGATCTGCTGGAGGACGCAGCCCTGATCGTCGACGCCACCGACAATTTCGAAGCACGTTTTTTGTTGAACGACTACGCCGTGCGCGAGGGCGTTCCATGGATTTATTCCGCCGCCGTTGGCAGCTATGGCCTGAAGTTCACGATGGTGCCGGGCCGCACGGCATGCCTGCGCTGCGTCTACCCCGAACCTCCCCAAGGCGCGCAGCCGACGTGCGAAACCGAGGGGGTACTGGCTCCGGTCACGGCGGCGGTTGCGTCGATGGCGTGCGGCGATGCGCTGAAGATCCTGGCTCGCGGGGTGGATTCCGTCGACACGCGTATGACGACCATCGATGTATGGACCGGCGTGATACGCCAGATCAGCGCGCCCGCGCGCGATCCCGACTGCCCGTGCTGCGCGCGGCGCGATTTCGTGCACTTGACCGGCCGGCGCCGGACTCCAATCAGCCTGTGCGGCCGCAACGCCGTGCAAATTCACGAACGCTCGCGTCCCGTCGACCTGGCGGATCTTGCGCGCCGGCTCGCGCCGATCGCGCCCGTGCGGTCGAACGATTTCGCTCTGCGTGCGTCCATCGAGGCCTACGAGCTGACCGTGTTCCCCGACGGGCGCGCGATCATCAAAGGCACCACCGATCCGGGCGTCGCGCGCAGTATTTACGCGCGCTACGTGGGGATGTAACCCGGCTGGTTCCAGGCTAGCGCGCAAGGCGCCCGCTGCCGGCGCCAGCGGCCCCAACCGGCGCAGGCCGGAAGCGGACTGCCGCCCCGCCGCCGGCGCCAAGCGCCAGCCGCAAGCTGCTCGAGGCGTTCACCGTGCGCCGCTCGATGCGCGCGCGTTGGGGCGCGTCCGAGTCCGTGTAAATCTCAGCAGCGTACTCGCCCGGACTCAGAAACGAGAGCGGGATCTCCAATTCGCGCGCCGCCCATCCGGTGATGGCGCCCAGATACCATTCCTCGCCGCGCCGGCGCGCCACGGCCACGTACTCGCCCACCGAGCCGGCCAGAGCGCGCGTTTCCTCCCAGGCCGCTGGAACCGTTCGGATGAACTCGAATTCCGGCTGGTTCCGGTACGCCGAAGGCGGATCCGCCAGCGTCTGCAATCCGCTCTCGAACAGCACTAAGAGCGCGAGCTGATGCGCGCGCGTTCCCAGCGTCATACCCGGTTGGAACTCCTCGCGCGTTGTGTTGCGAAAACCGCCGGGCGTGTAATCCATCGGCCCGGCCGCCAGGCGCGTGAACGCGAGCACCGCATCGTGTTCCGGATTCGCGCGCGCGCCGGAGCGCGCGTACTCCAGGCCCACCACAGCCTCGTGCGTCAGCACGTTGGGCCAGGTCCGCTGGATGCCGTCCGGCTTGAAGCTATCGCGAAAGCCGAGCATCAGCCGGTGCGCGGCCGCCGCCTTCACCACACGGCGATAGAAGGCGATGGCGTACTGATCGTCGCGGTCCGGGCCATCGATGCGGACGCCGCGAACGCCCCACTGTTCAAACTGCGCGAGGGCGGACTCCATCTGCGCATCCGCCGCCGTCCAGGGAACGGCAAGCCAGACTCCGACGTTCCTTTGCCGCGCGCGGGCCAGCAGCGCGGACAGGCCGAGCGCGGGGTTCGGCTGCGTGATATCGGTGGCTCCGCGGTCTCCGGGCGACGGCCAGCCGGGGCCGATCAGCACATACTCGAGTCCGGATTCGGCGGCGAAATCGATCGCCTCGGCGATGGCCGCGGCTTCCGCGGGGGCCTGGATCGCCTTCCCGGGCCGGATCCAGGAAACGTCGCTGATTTCCGGAGGCGCGTTCAGACTGGCCGGGATGTTCGATTCGAGCAGCTTGTGCGGCTGATCCGCAATCAGGATCACGCGCCAGGGCGAAGCGAGCGGCGTGCGCAGCCGGACCGCCAGCGGCGTTCCGTCCAGCTTCGGCGCCAGTTGCGCCCGCAGCGCCGTGCCATGAGAATGACGCAAATACAGACCCGCATACTCGTCCAGGTCCGCTTCGGTGATTGCCGCCCAGCCCACGCCCGGCTGCTCGACCAGCAGCGGCAGCCCGAGGATGGACTCCGGATGGATGCCGCTCAATACCGTTTTCGTGTACTGATCCTCGTACGCCGTCCGGTAACCGCGCAGGATCAGCGGATAGGCAGACCCATCCTGCGCGAAGACAAATTGCGTCACTTCGTTTTCGATCGGCATGTCTTCGAGGGGAGGAGAGCGCGGCACCCAGTAGCGGAATGCCACGCCGTCGTCAAAGGCGCGGACCTCGATGGTTAGCAGGCGTCCCTGGGATCCGTTCTGGATGTACTCGGCGACCGCACCGTTGAAATGGTTGCGAACCACGCTGGCTTTGCCGGAGCGCAGCGCATAGGTTTCATCCGCGGAGCGGGGCGTGGTCCTGATTAAAGAAAGCTTCTCGCCCAGAGGCACGGCCGCGACAAATTCAAAGCCCAAGTACGACGTGTCGATCAGGCGCTTGCCCTGGAAATCGACTTCGTAGGCCAGCCGCGGCAAGGGCGAGCTCGGGTCCGGCGGAGGGCCGTTAAACAGCCGGAAGACGATGCGCCCGTTGGGAGAAGTGACCGTGACCAGGTCCTCGTCGGCCAGGCTGGCCGGCGGCGCCTGGGCCAGCGCAGAGAGCGTCAAGGCAAGAAGGACACCAGGAATCCCCAGCCGCAACCGCGCCGAGGCCGCGTTGCGCGCGGTTTTGGCAGAGAGCAGGATACGCATGAAACCGCCCGTGGTCCCAGTGTACCGCGCACGGGCGGAAGGCCCGTCAGGTTCGCCGGTCGTCGTCCATCAAGCCGCGGATGAGGACCGCCGGATGCACGGCCTGGACGCCGCACAGATCGGCGACCTGGTGGCGGCAAGAGGTGCCCGGAGCCACCAGCACTTCATCGGCTTTCATCGCCTTCGCGGCCGGAACCAGCTTGCGGTTGGCGATCGCGACGGAAACGCCGTAATGTTCCGCCGTGTATCCGAAGGAACCCGCCATGCCGCAGCAGCCCGCGTCGAGATCCACCAGCCGCGCGCCGGGGATGCGGCCAAGCAGGGCCTTGCTCGCATCGAGCAGGCCCATCGACTTCTGATGACAGTGGCCGTGCAGCAGAATGCGATGCGGTCCGGACTTGAGCGGCATGTCGAGCTTGGCCGCGAAGGACTCGAACAACATACACGCATCCGCCACCACACGGGCTTTGCGCTGCATCTGGCCGCGCAGCAGCGCGGGGCCGTCGTCGAGCATCGCGGACAAGCAACTCGGCTCCAGGAACAGGATTTTTTGCCCCCTCTCGGCGATGGAGTACAAACCTTCGACGGTACGCGCCACCTGCTCCTGCGCATCTTTGAGGAGTCCTTGCGAAATCAGCGGGCGGCCGCAGCAGCCCGGGCGCGCGACGTTCACCCGGTGGCCGGCGCGCTCCAGGATTTCGACCGCGGCCACGCCGATTTCGGGATCGTAGTGATTCGTGAACGTGTCGTTGAACAGCGTCACATCCGCCGCGCCCTGGCCGCGTTGCGCGGCGTGTTGGGCAAAGGTACGCTTGCGCCACTTGGGCAGTTTGCGGCGGGAGTCGATGCCGATGAAGCCCGAGACGATGCCTGCGGCCCAGTTGGAGAACGGAGCCAGTTTGCTGCCCCACAGAGAGGCCTGTGCGATCTTGCCCCAGGCACGAGCGCGCAGAGGCGTTCCGTGCCGCGCGTAATAATCCGCCAGAAACTCGCTCTTGAAGCGCGCCATGTCCACGCCGGTCGGGCACTCGGCCTTGCAGGCCCGGCATTCCAAACACAAATCAAGAACCTTGTAGACGCCGTCGTCGCCCAGTCCGGATTCCCCGAGCCTACCCGTCATCGCCATGCGCAGCACGTTGGCGCGGCCACGGGTCGAATCCATCTCTTCGCGCGTGGCCATATACGAAGGGCACATCGTGCCGGCCAGCTTCTTGCGGCACGCGCCGACGCCGCTGCACATCTCGACGGCTCCACCCATGCCGCCGTATTCGGAGTAATCGAAATAGGTGCGGGGATTGGGGGTCGTGTAGCCCGCTCCGAAACGCAGATTCGAGGTCATGGGCGGCGCGTCCACGATTTTGCCCGGATTGAAGATGCCGTGCGGATCGAAGGTGCGCTTGATTTCGCGGAATGCTTCATAGAGTGTGTCGCCGAACATCTGGCGCATGAAAGGGCCGCGCACCAGACCGTCGCCGTGTTCGCCGGAAAGAGCGCCTCCATATTCCAGCACCAGCGCTGCGACCGCTTTCGCGATCGGTTTTGGCACTCCTACTCGGCCCGCGGCGAGAT
>CAZTKA010000072.1:0-16653 GCA_964614015.1 uncultured Bordetella sp.
CCGATCCCGCGAACCGGGAAGTGTTGTGGCCGCCCACCAGGCCCGGCAGCGATTTCTGCCAGTAGATCGTGAGCCGTTCCAGGCGAGCCAGTAAGGCGGTATCGAGAATCTGCTCAGGCACGTTGGGGGACCGCGGCGGCCACGCTGGGGATGATCATGCTGAGAATCGTTTCCGCGGAATGGCCTTCGGCGTGGGCGTCGAAATTCAAGATGATGCGGTGGCGCAGGACAGCCGGGGCCACAGCGTCGATATCCTCCACCGATAAGTGCAGCCGCCCGCGGAACAGCGCCAGAACGCGGCCGCATTCCACCAGCGCCTGCGCGCCGCGCGGCGAGCTTCCGTAGCGGATGAACTTGCGCGCGAGCTCATGGGCCTGGGGAGTCTCCGCCTGGGTGGCCATCACCAGATTGATGGCGTGATCCTGCACGTGCGGGGCGACCAGCACCTGATGGCACACGTCGCGCAGGCCGAGAATTTCATCGCGATTCAGCACCTGCTCAACGTGGATCTCGTCCTTCTGAATGGTGCGCTCGACAATCGTGCCCAGATCGGATCGCGAAGGATACTTCACCAGAATCTTCATCAGGAAGCGGTCGAGCTGCGCCTCCGGGAGCGGATATGTCCCTTCCATTTCGATCGGGTTCTGCGTGGCCATCACCAGGAACGGGGGTTCGAGCAGGTGCGTTTGCGTGCCGGTGGTCACGGTGTGCTCCTGCATCGCCTCAAGCAATGCGGACTGCGTCTTCGGCGTGGCGCGGTTGATTTCGTCGGCCAGCACCAGGTGCGCGAAGATCGGGCCGGGCTGGAAGCGCAGGTTTTTCGCGCCGCCCTCGGTGTCGATGATCATGCTGCCCACGATGTCGGCGGGCATCAGGTCCGGCGTGAACTGGATGCGCGAGTATTTCAGGTGCAGCACCTGCGAAAGCGTCCGCAGCAGGGTGGTTTTGCCGAGCCCTGGCACGCCTTCCAGAAGCACGTGGCCCCCGGCCAGAAGACAGATCAGAACGCCGTCGACCACATCCTGTTGGCCGACGATGATCTTTCCGATTTCCTGGCGGACACGGTTCAGTTGGGAGGTGGCGAGTTCGAGGGCAGTCTCAGGTAGCACGAAACCATTCTAGCAGCGGGAAAAGCCTTCTTATGTGCAAAAACCGGCGTGAGCCGAGGCTGGGCGGACCTCGCAATCTAGGACTGAAGTACCGGCGCTTCCATGGATTCCAGACCGGAAATTAAGGCATTTGCCCTGTATGAGCGCTACCAAGGTTCTGTTAGCATCGGGCAGAGGCCAGTATGTCAGGACGAATTGTATTGATTACATTGATTCTAAGCAGCCTGGCGCGGCCTCAGTCCATGGTGGAATCCGCCGCCATCGCCGCTGGCAGCACGGCCGGGAGCATCGCGGGCAAGAAGCTTAGCGATGGCATCACAAGCCTCATGAATCAGGCGGCGAGCCAAGCCGAAACGGCAGCCAAGGCGGGAAAAACTCCGCTGCTGCAAGTAGGACCGGCGTCGGCCAAGCAGGCTCCGGCGTCCACCAAGTCCGCGCCGCTTGCCACGCGACCGTCTTCTCACTACAATGTTCCGCCACCGCCGCCCTTGCGCCCGCACCGGAAGGCAGTTCAGCCGGACCCCGAGCCGGTGACACCCGAACCGGTCGAGGATGTGTTTCAGATCGAGTCACAGACCTCCCCTCCTCCCCCACCGCCTCGAATCATGACGGCGGCGGATTTCGCCACCGTCACGGCGGGAATGCGCCGCGAGCGGGTGCTCGAAATGGGCCGCAATGCGGTACGCATCACTTCGACCGTGAACGGTCAAGTCGAGGAGACCTACTATTACCGCGACGGCGATAACCATCTGGGTGTCGTGCGCATCGTCGATGGTACGGTCGCCCGCGTGGACACCCAGCCGTAGAGCCGCGGCAAGCCAACTCAGGCCGCATCATATTCCGGTATTCTGTGTTCTAGGTGTTCCCGGGACATCATCGTAAGATCAGGCTTTTGTTTGGCGTGGCGGACCTGCTGCTCATCGCGGCCGCCTTTCAGTTGGCGTACTGGATCCGCACGCAGCTCCGGCTCGAGAACGAGTTTTTCATCGACCGGCCGGTAGCCGCTGCGCTGCTTGCCTGGTCCATGACGGCCTGGGTGAGCGCGGCGCTGTGGTGGGAAATTTACGACCGCATTGAAGCAACCCACCCGCGCGTGATTCTGCGCGACGCCTTCCGCCAGTGCACGCTGGGAGCAGTCGCTCTCATCCTGTTCGAGTTCGTCTGGCGTCTGGACTTGAGCCGTCCCTTCGTGGCCTTGTTCGCCACCTCCACGTGGCTGCTCCTGTGCTTGTTCCGGCTCAATGTCGGGAGGATCCTCGGCGCCGTCAGGCGCGAATTCGCGGGTCCGCATTACGTGATGGTGGTCGGCTCGGGCGCCGCGGCCGAGCGCATGGGCCGCCAGTTGGAGGAAGCCGCGGCATACGGCATCCACCTGACCGGATTCTTCACCACGGAAGGAAGCGGCGCGCCGGCGGAAATCGCGCTGGCGAAACGCTACCCCGTTCATTCGCTGAACAAGCTGCCCGAGATGCTGCGCCAGCATGTCATCGATGAAATCGTATTCGCCACCGGCGCCGGCAACTTCGCCCAAATGGAGGAGATCCTGCTGCTGTGCGATGAAGAGGGCGTCCGGACGCGGATTGCGCTCGACTTCTTCCCTCACGTGAACAGCCGGATTCACCTGGAGCGCATCGGGAACTCGCCCTTGCTGACCTTCTCGGCCACGCCCCATGACGAGATCCGCCTGCTGGTGAAACGCCTCACCGATATCATTCTGGCCGGCGCGGCCCTCATCCTGGTGTTCCCGTTCATGCTGGTGATCGGCCTGATCATCCGGCTGACGTCTCCCGGACCGGTGATTTACCGGCAGGAGCGCTGCGGACTGAACGGAAGACGGTTTGTGTTTTACAAGTTCCGCTCCATGTGCCAGGACGCCCACGCGCGGCGCGCCGAAGTCGCGCACTTGAGCGAGCGCGACCTGGCATGGAAGATTCCCAACGATCCGCGGCTGACGCCGGTGGGCCGCTGGCTGCGCAAATTCTCGATCGACGAATGGCCCCAGCTCTGGAACGTCCTGAAGGGGGATATGTCGCTGGTGGGACCGCGCCCGGCGATCCCCGAGGAAGTGGAACAATACAAACGGTGGCAGCGGCGGCGGCTGCGCATGCGGCCTGGACTCACCTGCCTGTGGGCCGTAAGCGGCCGCGACCGCGTGGATTTTGAGACCTGGATGAAACTGGACATGGAATACATCGACAACTGGTCCCTGGCCCTGGATTGGAAAATCATGCTGCGCACGATTCCTTCGGTGTTGAGCGGACGGGGCGCGCACTGACATGGAATTGATCCCCACGCAGCAAGAAGTTCTCGAACTGTTACGCCGCACCGGCGGACTGCGCAGCGGGCATTTTGAGAGTCCAGACGGCCTCCACATGGGCGAGTACTTGCAGGTGGCGCTGACCATGCGTGACTTTCAGGCCGCCAAGACCTTGAGCGTCGCCTTGAGCCGGAAGCTGCGCGCAAACCCGGACATCCGGGCGTTACTGCCGGAGGTCTCCATCGTGGCTCCCGCCACCGGCGGTCTGCCCGTCGCCTTCGGCGTCGCCGAGGCCCTGCGCGCCCGCAAAGTGTATTGGGCCGAGTGCGATTGCGTCGGCGCTCCGTGGCATTTCCGCCAGTTTCTGACGCTGGACCGCGGCGAGAAGGTCATCCTGGTGGACGACATTTTCCGCACCGGCTCGAAGATTGGGGCGGTCAAATCGCTGGTCGAATCGGCCGGCGGCGAAGTAATCGCCATGGCGATTATGGTCTATCAGCCCCACCCCAAGCATCTCCGCTTCGATCCCCTGCCCTTTTACGAACTGGCCCGGCTGGATACGCCCTACAGGGAACCCGGCGTCTGCGAACTGTGCAAACGCGGCGTGCTGCTCGAACGCGTGCTGGCGTAGGAGGAAGCGTGACGCGGCGCACTCTGCTGTTTGCGCCTGGCCTGTTGTGCGCGCAGGTTCCTCGTCCCAGTCTTTCGATTCTGTGGACCACGGCGCGCAGCGTTCCCGCTGAGTTCGCGCGTGAAAGCGTGGTGTTCACGCGGGCCTACGCCGGCTGTCCGGACGCGGGCCGGGCGCGCGGGGTGGTGGAGCGCGGCCGTTTTCCCCATGCGTGGCGTTCCAACGACCCGGTGGCGTCGGATTACTTCCCCGCCCCGCCTGCGGGAGGCGCCACGGTCACGATTCTGACGGCCGGATCCGGCGATGGCGAGGATTCGCCCTTTGACCGCTCGCTGCGAGTGCCGCTCGCGATCCGCTGGCCCGGCCGGCTCGCGCCTCGCGTCATCACCGATGTGCTGGCCTCGCACGCCGACGTGTTTCCGACCCTGCTGGGCCTGGCCGGCCTCGCGCCGCCCGCGGGACTTCAGGGACGCGACTTGTCCGCGCGGCTGCTCACCGGCCGCGGGCCGCTGCCCGATTCCGTTTACGCCCAAGGACGCATCGGAACCACGGCCGAGTGGCGCATGGTCCTGCGCGGCTTTGACAAGATCATCTGGAACCTGCGCGACGAAGTGACGGGCCTCTACAATCTGGCGGACGATCCCGGGGAAATGATCAATCTGGCCGGAAGACGCCAACACCGGCTCACCCAGGATTCCATGTGGGCGCTCGCGCAACAGTGGATGCGGCGGCTGGGGGACGGGATGGATCCCTCCGGGCTGCGTCTGCAGCGATAACAGCGGCGCGTTGCCGGGCAGCTACTTTCCGCCGATCCGCGGCGGCGGATCGCCCGGACGCCGCAGCGTGGGAGCCTTGCGTTGTTTCTCCTGCTTGGCTTTCGCCTCGGCCCGCTCCTTGGCTTCCTCGGGCGTCAAATCGGCTTCGCGCTCTTTTTCTTCCGCGGCCTGCTTGGCCAGCACTTCCCGGGAGCGGTCTCCAAGGTCTTCCTTAGCCAGCTCGATGCTGTCCTCGGTGGCGGCGATGGCATCTTCCAGAACGAACTCGTAGCGCGATCTATCGGCCAGCTCCGCCTGTTCGACTTTCTTCAGCGCCGCGAGCAACTCCTGTTCGGCGGGCAGGACCAAGGCGATGCCCTTGGTGATATCGATCTTGCGGCGCAGCGCGTCATCGGCCACCGTGTCGATGGCCTCGATGATGCGCGTGTAATCCTCCAGCAGATCGTGCAGCAGCGCGCTGCGGCCCGGCCGGTCACGGGCCACCAACTGGTTGATTTGCGCCACCCGGTCCTTGGCGAAACCCACGTACAGAGGCAGGCGCAGATTGGGGTCCTGGGCCGCGCGGACCTTGTCGGCTTCCTCGGCCGTCAGGAAATCGCGCCGCTGCGCCGCCAGCGGCAGCGATACAAACAGCAGGCAAGCTACGATGGCGCGTTTCATTTACCCGTCATGATCCCGGTGATGAGATTGTCGTGGATTTCCGTCACGCTGGCGATCACCGGATCCACCATCGGGTGATCGACGGAGCTCATCTGATCCCGCAGGCCCGTCAGCCGCCGCAGCAGCTCGCGCGTGGCTTTCTCGGCGCGCTTGAAGGGCGCCGAATCCTTGCGCGGATTCTTACCCGTCGCCAGCAACGATTCGTAGGAAAGACCGACGGCGGCGTCCACTTCCTCCAGCGCATCCTGCGTGTGCTGCCAGCGGCCTTCCCGATAGGCGTCGCGCGCCGCGGTGACCGCTTTATCGGCATACCGCAGAGCCAGATCGCTGCGTTTGTCGAGCTTGGGTTCCCGCTTCACGGAAGCAAGGTCAAAGGCGAGCATCAACGTTAACAACAGAACCATGCCTTCACCTCTTGCCCAGCTCCAGCTCCAAGACCCGGATGCGCTGGCGCGCTTGAAATTCCTGGTCGGGATTGTCTTTGCTGGCTTCCAGGAACTTCTGATAGTATTCTAGCGCTTCCCGGCGCAGCCTCAACCGGTCGAGCGTGGTGGCGCGGAAGAACATGTGGCCCGCGTTTTCGGCGCCCAGCGCCTTGACGCGATCCAGCGCCGCGAGCGCCTGCGGGAACTGCTCTTCAAGAATCAGCATTCCGGCCAGCTCGCTCCAGGCCTGCGGAGCCTCGGGGCGCAGGTTCGCAGCTTCCTGAAACTGGCGTGCGGCCTCGGCGGTCTTGCGCTCGTCGCGCAACACGCGGGCATAAAGCATGCGGATATCGAAGTCACGCGGCTCGGAGAAAACCAGTTGGGCGAGCAAAAGCTCCGCTTTCGAAAGCTGGGATTGTTTGACGTACACCTGCGCGAGCGCGAGCCTGCTGGCCGGAGTGGGAGAGAGCCTGACCACCGCTTCCAGAGCGGCTGAGGCGTCCTCGAATCGCTCCAACCGGAAGGAGAGCAAACCGGCGCGCTCCAGCGCGGCTGGCTCCTGCGGGAATTCCCGGTAGAGGGCGATCGCCTGCGGCAGCTCGTTGTCCTGTTCATGGAAGGTGGCCAGCTCCAGCAGGAAGCTCCTGAGTTGCGGATCGAGCGCGGCCGCTTTGCGATAGTGCGGCTCGGCTTCGGCGCGGCGTCCCAGGCGGGCCAGCGCGCGGCCCAAACCGAGTTCCGCCGGAGCGGAGTTCGGGTCCGCCGCAACCGCGCTGGTGTACGGAGCAACCGCATCGGCAAACTGCCCGGTTTCCGCCAGCGCTTCACCCAAATAGTAGGCAGGCCGGAACTCGTCCGGTTTCGCCGCCGCGGCGCGCTTCAGATGCGGGATCGCTCCACTGGCGTCCCTGGCGCGCAACAGGACCTGTCCCAGATTGAGGTGCGCTTCATAAATCTCGGGATCGAGTTCAAGCACCTTGCGGTACTCCGGGATCGCCTCGGCGTCTTTGCCTTGCAGGCTGTAGGCGAGCGCGAGGTTGAAGTGCGCGTGGATGTCCTGCGGGGCGGCCGCAGCGGCCTTGGTGAGAATCTCCACGGCGGCGTCATAGCGGCCCTCATCGATCGCTTGGATCGCGGCGCCGATCGGATCCTGAGCCAGGGCGCCCGCGGCGGTCCAGACGATGAGCAGAACGAGTTTCATACGCTGCTTTGATTGTAGTGAAACGCCGCCACGACGGGCAGCACGGCGGGCCTGAACGGCCAGGCCTGGCGGCCCGCGAGCGCTATGTCCGATACAACCCTTGCTCGTTGATGTAACGCGCCACAGGCTCGGGGACCTCCTCCGGCATCTCCCCGCGCGCCAGGCGCGCGCGGATCTCCGAGGACGACACCGGCAGGTCCACGGTATCGAGCCGGTGCACGCGAGCGCCCGGAGGCACCCTGTAGGCGTGCCCCGGGCGTGAAACCACGATGAACTGGGCCTCCCGCACCACATCCTGCCAGCGGTGCCACGTCTCGATTTCCGCGAACGCATCCGAGCCGATGATGAAGAACACCTCCGCGCCTTCGGCCTTCAGGCGCTCGATCGTGTAGATCGAATAACTCTTGCGTTCGGCCTCCTCCATGCGCGAGGCGACGAAGCGCGGATCGGAGGCGCAGGCCAGCTCGACCATCCGGTAACGGTGTTTGTAGGGCGTGCGCGACTCCTTATGCGGAGGAACGCCCGCGGGAATGAACAGCACCTGATCCAGTCCAAACCGGTCGGCCGCTTCGCGCGCGATGGTGAGGTGGGCGCGGTGAATCGGATCGAAGGTGCCGCCGAAAATCGCGCGTTTCATAGAAGGTGCCGCAGCAGCTCCCCCTCGTTTTCGATTTCGATTTCGATCCGCACACAGCGGATCTCGAGCGGGGCCGCCAGCTTGCCGGCATCCGGCGGCAAGTTCATCATGTCTTTTTCCGTGGTGGCCAAGACTTCCGCGCCCGCCGCGCGCGCCGCGGCCGCAACCGCCCGGACATCCGCCGGAGCGTATGCGTAATGATCGCGAAACGCCCGCCGGTAGACGACGTCCAGATTCAACCCGGCCAGCGTCCGCCAAAAGCTGCGCGGCGATCCGATGCCGCAGAACGCGCCCACGCGGCGGCGGGGCTCCGGCCAGGGCGCGGCCACGATGCGCGAACGGAACACCGGCGCCCGCGCGTTGTAACGGCGAATCAGCGCTTCGATGCCCGCCGGATCGATTCCCTGCTGCACGCGGGTGATCACCACGGCCGTCGCCCGCGCCAGCGCCTCCAGCGGCTCGCGCCGCCGCCCCAGCGGGAACAACCCATCTCCCAATGGATCGAGCGCGTCCACTAAAACGATGTCCACATCGCGCTGTAACGCCACATGCTGGAACCCGTCATCGAGCAAAAAGACATCCGGGCGCAATTCCGCCTCCATGCGCCGCCCGGCATCGTACCGGTTGGCTCCGATGCCCACGTGCGCTTTCGCCCGCCGGATCAACATCTGGGCTTCGTCGCCGGTCCGTTCGACCGGCTCGGTTGCGCCGCGCGGCACGATAACGATTTCATGGCTCGCGCGCCGTCCGTAACCGCGCGTCAAAATGGCCGGATTCCGCCCTGCGTCCGCCAGGCGAGCCGCCAAGTGCGCCACGATCGGCGACTTGCCCGCGCCCCCCATCGTCAATCCGCCGACGCTCACCACGCGAGTGTCCAGACGCCGCGCGGAAGCTTGTCGGCGTTTCAGGTTCACGTGATGCCCGGCCGCCCACAGGCACGCGATGGGCCGCAGGGCGATCCGCGCCGCCAGGTTCCGCATCGGACGGCACACGCCGCGGCCGGCAGCCTCGAGAACGGCCGCAGCCACGCGATCCACAACTCCGCGCTTGGCCAGCGCCAGTTCGCGCGCTCGCTCGCCGATCTGCCGGGCCCGTATGTGATCTTGCAGCAACGCCTCTACGGCATCGCCCAAGGCGCGGCTGTCGGAAATTTTAACCAGAGCCCGGGCGGCAGAAAACTCGCGCTCGATCTCGGCGAAATTCTCCATGTGCGGCCCGACGATCACGGGTTTGCCGAAATATGCCGGCTCCAGAATGTTATGCCCGCCCCGGGACGCCAGCGTTCCGCCCATGAACACCACACTGGCATGTTCGAAGACCGCCGCCAGCTCGCCCATCGAATCGAGCAGCAGAACTCGCCCCGAGCCGTGCAGGTCGCTGCGCCGCACGAAGTCGACGCCGGCCCGGCGCAGTTTCTCCGCCACCACTTCGAAGCACTCCGGCCGGCGCGGCGCCAGCACCAGCAAACCGGCAGGAAAATGTTTTTTGAAAGCGTCGATGACCACGTCGTCTTCATCCGCATCCTGGGCCTCGGCGGGGGGCATCGTGCTGGCCGCCACCCACACGGGCCCCGGCGCCGCCGCACCCAGGAAGGCGGCAAGCTCCGGGCGCAGCGCCTCCGGCGGCCGGAAGTCATACTTTAGATTTCCCGTGAAATCGACTCGTTCCACGGGCGCTCCGATTTCCTCGTACCGCTGAACATCCTGCCCTGACTGGACCAGAATCCGGTCCGGCAACCGCAGCACATGCCGGAACAGTCCGCGAAAGCGGCGGTAACGCGGCAGCGCACGATCCGAGATCCGGCCGTTGACCACGAGCAGCGAGGAACCGGCCCGCTTTGCTTCCCGGTAGAGGTGAGGCCAGATCTCCGTTTCCATGACGACCACGGCCGTGGGCCGCAATCGCCGCAGCACCCGGCGCACGATGCTTTTGTAGTCCAGTGGAGCAAAGAAGACGCCTCGCGCAAGCCCCTTCAGCCTTTGCTCGGCTGTGGTCCTGCCCGCCAGCGTGGTTGTGGAGACAAACACTTCGATTCCAGGCGCCGCTTGCCGCAATCGCCGGATCAATTCCACGGCCGACAAGACTTCCCCTACGGAGACCGCGTGTAACCAGATGGGAGCCGCGCTCGTCGCCTCTATAGCAGGCGGGAGAAAGCCGAAGCGCTCCGGAAGCCCGCGCCAGTACGCCGGGTTGCGCAAACCCCGGTAGAGTAAATATAGGACCAGCGCCGGAGCGAGGGCGATCTGGACAACCTGGTAAAGGAAATATATGAGACGAGTCGCGATCGTTCTATTGAGTATAACGGCGGCCTTGGCGGTGGACAAGGGAAAGCGCTTTGAAGTCCAACCCGCGGCGTCTTATCCTGGCCACCAGACGCAGGAAAGGATCACCATCGCCGCCGTGCCCTACAACACCAAGGAACTGGTGGAGACTGCGTTCGGCAAGATCAAGCCCTACGACTACGGCATTCTGCCCGTCCTGGTGGTGATTCAGAACGACACCGGCAAGGCCATGCGCGTGAACCTGAAAGCCCAGTACGTCACCACAGGTGGCGAGCATGTGGACGCCATGACGCCGGATGAGGTCGCGCACTTCCAGGGCATCCGGAAACGGCCCGGCATGCCCACACCGAGTCCGCTGCCGATTCCGCTGCCGAGCGGCAATAAGAAAGGCCCATTGAACACTCCGGAAATCGATGGACGCGCCTGGGCGGTGCGGCTGATTCCTCCGGGGGAATCCGCACACGGTTTCGTCTACTTCCAGGCCTCGACGGTGCGCGGCGCGCAACTGTATCTCACGGGCCTCGCCGACGCCGCCAGCGGGCAGCCGTACTTCTTCTTCGAGATTCCTCTCGACGCCAAGAAATAGTTTCCTGCCTCGACTTCGCCAGCCAGTTCACGGCAGTGGACGGATTCCCGGCAATGCCACTCCACACCAGCCAGCCGCGGTGATACGCTGTAGCTGACGTATGCGCAAGACCAAGCTGAATCGCCGGAAATTCATGGCCGGCGCGGCGGGCGGAGCAGCGCTGCTCTCTACGGGCGCGGCGGCAACGAAGGCCCAGCAGCCGCCGCAGGCAACTCCGCGCGGCGCGCAGCCGCCGAGCGCCGCGGCGCAGCGCGCCGAGACCGCGTCTCCACCCGAGCTGGAAGTTCTCACCACCGAGCGCCCCGGCTCCGACTTTATGGTCGACGTGCTCAAGTCGCTGGACTTCGACTACATCTGCGCGAATCCCGGCTCGACCTTTCGCGGTCTGCACGAGTCGATCATCAACTACGGCGGCAACAAGTCGCCAGAACTGATCACCTGCTGCCACGAGGAGTCCGCCGTCGGCATGGCGCACGGCTACTTCAAGATCGCCGGGCGTCCTCTGGCCGTGATGCTGCACGGAACCGTCGGCACGCAGCACGGCGCCATGGCCGTCTACAACGCCTACTGCGACCGCGTGCCGGTGTACCTGATCCTCGGCAATCTGGCCAAGGCGGAGAACCGCCGTCCGGGCGTGGAGTGGACGCACACGGTGCAAGACGGAGCCGCGCTGCTGCGCGACTTCACCAAGTGGGACGATGCGCCCGCCTCGCTCCAGCACTTCGCCGAGTCGGCCGTGCGCGCGTATCAGATCGCGGTGACGCCGCCTTCGTTGCCGGTGGTCCTGGTGGCCGACGGCGAGTTGCAGGAAGACCCCATCGAAGATGGCGCGCCGTTGCGGATCCCCCGCCTGACGCGCACGGCGCCGCCGCAAGGCGACATCGGCGCGGTCCGCGAAAGCGCGCGCCTGCTGGTGGCCGCCGGGAATCCGGTGATCATCGCGGACCGGCTGGCGCGCACGCCGGCGGGCGTGAGTCTTTTGGTGGAACTCGCCGAGGCGCTCCAGGCTCCGGTGATCGATCAGAACGGACGTATGAATTTCCCGTCCCGGCACGTGCTGAACCAGACCGAGCGTTCGCGCGCGCTGATCGGCGAGGCGGATGTGATCCTGGGCCTCGAACTTACCGACTTCTGGGGAACGGTGAACGCGTTCCGCGACCAGTTGCGCCGCAGCTCGCGCCCGATCACACGGGCCGGCGTCAGACTGATCGGCATCAGCGCCGCGACGATCCCGCAGCGCAGCAATTATCAGGACTTCCAGCGCTACGCCGAGCTGGATGTATCCATGGACGCTGACGGCGAAGCCACGCTTCCGGTGTTGATCGAGGAAGTGAAGAAACGGATCACGCCCGAGCGGAGGCGCATGTTTGAAGCGCGCCGCGCCGCCTTGGCCGCCGCCCACGCCGAATCGCTGGCTCGTGCGCGGGCCGATGCCGCCTACGCCTGGGAGGCGAGCCCCATCAGCACGGCGCGCTTATCCGCCGAATTGTGGAATGAAATCCGGCGCGACGACTGGTCGCTGGTCTCCGAGGTCGGATTTGTCAGCCGCTGGCCGCTGCGCCTGTGGGATTTCACCAAGCACTACCAGTACATCGGCGGATCGGGCGGAGCGGGCGTCGGCTACGGCGCTCCGGCCGCGGCGGGCGCGGCGCTGGCGAATCGCGCGCAGGGGCGCCTGAGCGTCGCGATCCAAAATGACGGCGACTTGATGTACGCGCCGGGCGTGCTCTGGACGGCGGCGCACCATCGCATTCCGCTGTTGAGCGTGGTGCACAACAATCGGGCCTATCATCAGGAGATCATGCACGTGCAGCGCATGGCCCTGCGCCACAATCGCGGTATCGAGCGCGCCACCATCGGCTCGGCGCTGGAGGATCCGAACATCGATTACGCGAAGGTTGCCCAAGGCATGGGCGTCTACGCCGAAGGTCCGATCACAAACCCGGCGGAACTAGGCCCTGCGTTGAAACGGGCGGCAGAGCGGGTGCGGAGAGGGGAACCGGCGCTGGTGGATGTTGTAACCCAGCCCCGCTAGCGGACCATTTTTGTGACATCCGCGCGTAGCGATCAGGGCGGCAGCGGTGAGAAAAGTCCTGCTTTCCACCGGGACGTTTCAGGCCCGCAGAAACCGGCCGATCACCTCGACTGCCTCCGGTTTCTCGTCCAGCACCAGGTGGCCCGCGCCGGGGACGCTGTGAAACCGCAAGCCCGGCACGTGTTTGATCCACAGATCGGCCTGCTGGATCGGCGTCACGCGGTCTTGTTCGCCCCACACGAGCAGCGCCGGAACCGTTACGCGGTGCAGCCAGCGCGCAAACTTCGGGTCGGTGAGGCCGGTTCCCAGCAGCTTGAAGAAACTTCCAGCTTCGCGTTCGCGCGCCGCGAGCCACTCCGGGCCCGGATGGGCCGGAGCGTGGCGCAGCAGCGCCGGAACGTCTTCGGTGAGCCATGCCGGAATATCCTCGGGCGGGATCTTGGTGAAATCAGCCAGCGGGTGGCCGGGCACGTCCAGCCCCGCCGGAGCCACCAGCACCAGCCGGCGCACGCGTCTGCGGTGCTCGGCCGTGAAGGTCGCGGCCAGGCGCCCGCCCATCGAGAGCCCCACCAGATCCACGCGATCCAGGCCGAGCTGATCGATCAGCTCGAGGTAATGCATGACGTAATCGTGCACCGTGGTCATGGCCTCACAGTCGCCCGATTCGCCCCAGCCTGGATGGTAGGGGATCATCACACGGTGATGTTTGGCCCAGGGCAAGGCGAAGTCGAATCCGTGCCAGGTGCCTGCGCCGTGCAGGAACAGCAGCGGCGGCCCCGATCCCGCCGCCAGCATGACGACATCGACGCCGTTGACAGTGAGCCGTTCGCGTTGGAAGTTCATCAGTGGTGCCCCGCGGCGCGAATCACGGTGGAAATCACCGGCCGCTGCGCGGCCGGCCGCCGTTTCAGGCACAGCTCGTTCAGGCGCGCCTTGCGTTCGGCCTGCCTGGCCGCATTTTGCTGGTCGCGCTCCTTGAACTCCGGCAGCACCTCTTTGCCGAACAGTTCAATCGAGGAGCACAACATGTCATGGGAAATGTTGCCTGCCTGCGACAGGCAGACCACCTGATCGATGCCGACCTCCTCGAATTCAAGCAACTGTTTGCGGATGCGTTCGGGCGAGCCCACGCAATCCTGAATGCGGCCCTCCGGCGGAGAAAACTCCTTGGGATTCGTCTTGAACTCGCGCCAGATATCGGTGGCGCCTGGTACATGCTCGCCGAAGAAGCTGTAATGCCCGAGCCCGTAGATGAAGTAGCCGTACGCCTCCATGCCCATCGCCAGCGCGCGCTCATCGTCACGGTCGCACAGGAACGGGCAGGTGATGGCGATCTGCGGATTCACTTCGTAGCCCAGCGGCTCGCATTCTTCCTCGAAGGTCTTGTAGTACAGCTCGACATACTGGCGCGCCTGGCCGGGATCGACAAAAGAGAAGGTCAGCGCGCCGATACCCAAACGCGCGGCCTGCGCGATCGAGCTGCGGTTCGAGCAGGCCATCCACAGCGGCGGATGCGGCTTCTGCACCGGCTTCGGCATCACGTTGCGCGCGGGCATGCTGAAGTACTTGCCTTGATAGCCGGGGTAGGGCTCCTGCACGAACATCTCGACCACCTGGCGCGCCGCTTCGAGCATCATCTGCTTCTTTTCCTCCTGCGGCACGTAGAATCCGCCGAGCTCGGTTTCGGTGGCTCCCGCGCCAATGCCGAAGTCGCAGCGCCCGTTGCTCACCAGATCGAGCGTGGCGATGCGCTCGGCCACGCGCGCCGGGTGGTTGATGTTGGGGGGCATGTGCACGATGCCGTGTCCGATGCGCGCGGTTTTCGTGCGCTGGCTGCATGCGGCCAGGAACACTTCGGGCGCCGAAGAGTGCGCGTACTCTTCCAGGAAATGATGCTCGGTGGCCCAGATATAGTCATAGCCGACGCGGTCGGACAGCTCGACCTGCTCGAGCGCGTTTTGAAACAGTTTGTGTTCGCATCCCGGAGCCCAGGGCTTGGGAAGCTGGTGTTCGTAAAATCCGCCGAATTTCATTACGTATGAATGCTCCTGATGGCAGTCTCCAGATCTTCCAGACGTTCGACCACGCCGAACTCTCTATCTTCGCTCGAAATGCCCCACCCGTAGGAGACGCCCAGGAAGTGCGTGCCGGCCAGGCGCGCCGCGCTGTAGTCCTGCGGGAGGTCGCCAACAAAAACGGCCTCTTTGGGGGCGATGCCCAACTGCCGGACGCCGTCCGCCAGAGCCTCGGCTTTCCCCAAGCCGCAGTCGGCGGTGTAGCGCAAGCGCGGGTCGAACAGATGCCAGGCGTCTCCGAGTGCTTGCTCGACGTTGGCCCGGATATTCGCGGTAACCAAACCGAGCCAGACGCCGGAATCGCGTACGCTCTCCAGCACTGTCTTGATTCCGGGAAACGGCCGCGGATGATAACGCGCCGCGAAGTGCCGCTGATAATACTCGTCGGCGCGCCGAGCATCGGACCCGGAGAATCCCACCGCGCAAAAGAAGTGCAGCATGGGGCTGACGCGCACGCCGGCATGCGCCATGCTCCGGAGTTGGTCCGCGGAGGGAATGCGCAGGCCGAGGCCCCATTGGCGGTTCAGCTCCTCGCAGATCTGGAGATGCGCCGGGAGGGAGTCGAGCAGGACGCCGTCCACATCAAAAAACGCGGCCCGGATTTGCGGCATCCCGAGCGCTTACTTCCCCACCATGTGCGGAAGGTCTTTTTCGTTCTCCAGGCACACATATTCGAGAATATCCGAGTCGGCGACGAAGACCTGGATCAACTTCACGGTCCATGGCTGCGTGTACGCCTTGGGATCGTCGACGGTCACTTCCACTTCCAGCGTCCCAAAGTTGGGGCGGCGGAAGCGCTCGGTGATTTTCGCGGCGCTGGTGAGCGGGCTGCCGTTGTAGTCGGCCCACAGGCCGTCGCGAAATCCGAGGGACTCGACCACCAGAGTGTCACCTTCCCACCTTCCGGACGAGTATCCGTTCCAGGTCGGCTGTGGATCTTGGGGCAGGGGGCGCCCGTCGGTGTAAATCAGGCGGTATTCCATGTTGCGCTCGTGCAGAATAGCCAGGTAGGCCGGCGACTGCATCACACGGCGCATGAATGGATGCGTCTGCATCTGCAAGATGCCGAGCGGCAGGCACGCGACGTCGGGGTTGTCCTTGCTGAATTGTTCCTTGCGCTGGTCCATGAGTTCGCGCGCCCAGGGCTGATACGGTAAGCCTCCGGGAAGACCGACGCCGATATCCCAGAACTGCGTGTTCCGCACCGTCTGGCCCTCGAGGCTTTCCTCGCCGAAGTTGCGGCTGATGGGCCGCCACAGGCCGGAGAGGTCGGGCTTGCCGGCGGCGGAGCGCGGGGCGGGGGCGGTAAGATCCGGTTTCCCGTCCGGAGTGCGGGGGATGGCGGCTGTGGGGTAGTCGAACCATTGGGCGGAAAGCCCCACTGGCAGCACGGCAAAGATCGCGAGGCGAATTCGCATCCTCGACCAGTATATACTTGCTGGACAGGAGTTCTTCCATGCGCACACGTCTTCTTCTCCCTATCGCATCCACTGCGCTGACCGGCTGGCTCGGCTGGCAGGCCGTATCGGCCGCCGGAGGCCCGAATCTCCTCACCTGGGACGGCTACCTGGGCGGGGGCGACTCGCTGCAATATTCCGCGCTCAAGCAGATCAATAAGAACAACGTGAAGCAACTGCAAGTCGCCTGGATGTATCCGAGCGGCATGGGCACCTATGAGTTCAATCCGATCGTCGTCGATGGCGTGATGTATGTACTGGCGAAGGGCAACGCGATCGTTGCGTTGAACGCGGCCACGGGCCAGGAGATCTGGACGCATCCGAATCAGGGCAACGTGGCCAACCGCGGCTTGAGCTATTGGGAGAGCGCAAACCGCCGCGACCGGCGCCTGCTGTATGCCGCCGGCGGATACCTCAACGCCATCGACGCGCGCACGGGCGAGACGGTGCAGAGCTTTGGCGATAATGGCCGCACCGACCTGAAGATCGGCCTGGATCGCAACAACGTGGACCAAATGGGCG
>CAZTKA010000073.1:0-16444 GCA_964614015.1 uncultured Bordetella sp.
GGGCCGAGTATCAGGGACCAGCGGTCGGGCAGAGGTGGGTACCGATCGAAGAGCGCTAGCCCCATGTACGAGCTCAGTTACTTCCGCAACAATCTCGACGCCATCGCGGCGCGCCTGGCCGACCGGGGATTCACGATGGATGTGGAAGCGTTCCGCAAATTGGACGCCCAGCGGCGCGCCGCTGTGTCCGAAGCCGAGCGGCTGAGGGCGCAGAAGAACGCCGAGTCCATGGAAATCGGCAAGCTGAAAAAGGCCGGTGAGGATACGACCGGCTTGCAGCAGCGTGTGCGCGAGCTAGATGAATTGATCCTGAAACTGGATTCGCAGGCATCTGCACTTGATGATCAGTTCCGCGAAATCATGGCCGGCATTCCCAACATGCCGCATGCCTCTGTACCGGTGGGCCGGGGCTCGCTTGAGAACGTCGAAATCCACCGCTGGGGCACGCCGCGGGAGTTTTCTTTCAAGCCCAAGGCGCATTGGGACCTGGGCCCGGAGCTGGGGATCCTCGATTTCGAACGCGCGGCGAAGATCACGGGCGCTCGTTTCGCGGTCTACATGGGGTTGGGAGCGAAGTTGGAGCGCGCGCTGATCAACTTCATGCTGGATGTACACACGCAGCATCACGGCTACACGGAAGTGCTGCCGCCGTTCCTGATTAACTCGGCGAGCTTGTTCGGTACGGGACAGTTGCCGAAGTTTGCGGCGGACCTGTTCAAGCTGGAGAACACGGATTACTGGCTGGCTCCAACGGCGGAGGTTCCAGTGACGAACCTGTTCCGCGACGAGACGCTGGACATGGATTCGCTGCCCATCAAGTATTGCGCGTACACACCGTGTTTCCGCAGCGAAGCGGGGTCCTATGGGCGCGACGTGCGGGGCATCATCCGGCAGCACCAGTTCCAGAAAGTCGAGCTGGTGAAGTTCGCGCGGCCGGACAACAGCTACGACGAGCTGGAAGGGCTGACGCGCGACGCCGAAGATATTCTCGAGCGGCTGGGATTGCCGTATCGGCGCGTCGTGCTGTGCACCGGCGACCTGGGGTTTAGCAGCGCGAAAACGTACGATCTCGAAGTCTGGCTGCCGGGCCAGAACGAGTTCAAGGAGATCTCCTCGTGCTCGAATTTCGAGGCCTTTCAGGCCCGGCGCGCATCGATCCGTGCAAAGTCGGCCAAGGGCAAGGCCGAGTATCTGCACACCCTGAACGGCAGCGGTCTCGCGGTGGGCAGGACGTGGCTGGCGATAGTCGAGAACTACCAGCAGGCCGATGGGAGCGTAGTGGTTCCAGAAGCGCTGCGGCCGTATCTGGGCGAGGAAGTGATCAGACACGGGACGCCAGGCGCCCGACGCCAGTCACTGGCTTGAGCGGGCCCCGCTGAATTCTCTAAACGACTGAACCCACGCTGGGTTTCGGTTTTGCGCGTGACACGGATCCCGCCAGTACGCGGACCTGCCGGATAAACTGAGGCCGCCTGAAGAGGGGGCGCAATGTTCAGTTTTCGGAAGCTTGCGGCGGTCGCCGCGTTTACCATGGGGATGGCACCGGCGCAGCCCGCGCTGACCACGATCCAGGATATTCTTTATCGCGCGGATGGGACGCGCTTCAACGGAACCATCTACATCCGCTACAACAGTTTTCAGGCGGGTGACACGTCGAATATCGCAACGTCGAATCTCGCGGTGCCCGTGGTCAACGGATCGTTGCGGGTCCGGCTGGTTCCGACGACCACGGCGTCGGGCGGCGCGCAGTATTCGATCACCTACAACAGTTCCGGGGTGAATCAGTTCACCGAGACGTGGGCCGTGCCGCCGAGCTCGCGGCCGCTGCGCGTGCGCGATGTGCGGCTGACGAGCGGGACGGTAGTGGGTCCGCCGCCGGTGATCTCACCTGTGCAGATTGGCGACGTGATCGGGCTGGCCAACGAACTCGAGGTACGGCCGATGCGGGGCGTAGGGTTCGGCATCGGCCGCGCGGCGGTGATCAATTCTTCGGGGCAACTGGACGGGGCGGCGGGGTCGCTGAATGATTGCGTGCGGGTGGACGGCAGCTCTGGTCCTTGTGGAAGCGGCGGCGGCGCCTCCGGATCATTTGCGGACGCCGAAGTTCCGAGTGGAGCCGTCAACGGCAGCAACACCACGTTCTTGCTCAGCCATGAACCGAATCCCGCAGGCAGCCTGATGTTATTCCGCAACGGGCTGCTGATGCGGAGCGGCACCGACTACGCTCTGAACGGAAGCACGGTTACGTTTTTCGTGGGGTCCACGCCGCAGGCCGGAGACTTGCTGCTGGCCAGTTACCGGTTCAACGACCCATCGAATCCCCTCAGCTCGCTGGGCGCGCCGCAGGTGGTGTGCAGCGGAGCCGGCGCGAGCACATCGGCGACGGTGCTGACGCAACTGGCGGCGTGCACCATTCCTTCGGGCGTGCTGGGTTCCGGAGACCGCATCGAAGTGCGGTTCCAGTTTGAGCACGTGGGGACGACCTCCGGATTTACGAGCGAAGTCAGGGTGGGGAATGCGGCCGTGATGGTACGCTCGTCCGCGGCCGGGGAAAGCTTGCTGGTGGGGCGGAGCGACTTCGGACTGCTCAGTGGAAGCCAAGTGTGGGATACACAAAGTTGGGGAAACGGGACGGCGTTCGCGGCGGCCACAGGCTCCGCGAGCGAGGACACGAGCCAGGCGGTGACCATCCGCTTTCGGGGACAAATGGCTCAGGCGACGACCGAGACGGTGAGTTTGCGGAATTTCACGGTGATCCGCTATCCGGCTCAGGCAAACCCCTGAACATGGCATCGGGAAACTTCCTCAGGACATTCCCGAATCCAGGTACAGAGGCGAGGTTTAAGGCTATCTAGGTAGTGCTTTAGAGTTAACCATGGATTGCTGAATGGGCGGGGGTCCCGCAGTATGGAGGAGAACGAAGGACCATCATGATAACTACAAGAGTTCCTCAAACCCTGCTCCGGATCTGGTTGGACGCCCGCGGCCAGGATCTCGTCGAATACGCGCTGCTGGGAGGCTTCGTTTCCGTTGCCGCTGCGGTGATCTTCCCGACGACCGCAGTACCGGCGATCTGCACAGTCTTCTCAAAGGTCCTTTTCTTACTGGAGCGAACGGTCAACCGGATGAACTGAGTGCAGCCCGCCTATCGGGGGAAACTCGTCGACATCGAGACGTTGACCGCCTGGCCACCCGGGGCCCGCAGGAAGGTGGGCGGCGCAAAGGCCCGCCGACGCACAAAACCCCGTAGAGCCGTTTCCGGCCACTACGGGGCTTCGTGTGATTGGTTTGATTCAGGTACTCAAGCTCGCGCGAAGAAGCCGGTCCACAGGAACAGCGGCCTCGTCACTGAACGAAACCTGAACAGTAGGAGCGGTCGACGTTAAGAGTCGGCCACCTCACGCGTGGATTGAGTGCCGTCAGTCTTACTACCAGGTATCATTTCGACTGGACCACCTCCTTTCTCAGTGATGCCCCAATCATACGGCTGGCGCGCCGCGCGTGTCAAGCAAAACAATCCATGGGCCGTGTGGTTTAGTGATGGCCGGAGAGGCGCGCCGCCTTGCGAGCCAAGTCCAGGAAGTCCGTGCGGCGCCCGTTCAGATCTGCGCCGAGCGCGTTGCCGGCTGTTTCGATCACGTGCCGGAAGCTGGCGTTGGCGGCGAACTTGGAATGCCGCAGCAGCAACCCGTATTCGGCAACCGCCGCAGCGAAGCGCACGTCACGCGGGGCGTTGCGGAACTCGAAGACCTGTGCGTTGACCGGCGATTCCAGCAGGGCGCTCCTGTGTCCCTGCGGAGTCTTGTGGCGAAGCTT
Source organism: uncultured Bordetella sp. (assembly GCA_964614015.1). Classification (GTDB taxonomy): domain Bacteria; phylum Acidobacteriota; class Terriglobia; order Bryobacterales; family Bryobacteraceae; genus Palsa-187. The sequence goes on from CAZTKA010000073.1 coordinate 3,817, forward strand.
GACCCAGGCGAACTCGTTGGGCTTCCCGGTCGGCGGAGCGGGCGAGGCAGCGTCGTACCGCAAAGGATCGACACCGGCGCCCGGGGCGCTGCGGCCCGCGGGAATGATCTCATAGAACGCGGTGACTTGATGACCGGCGCCCAGATCGCCCGCATCCTTGGCGTCGTTATTGAAGTCCTCGGGATGCAACCGGCGGTTTTCGTACCCGACGAGGCGGTATTCCTTTACATACGCCGGATTGAACTCGATCTGCAGTTTGACATCTTTGGCGACGGTGACCAGCGTCGCCCCCATCTCCTGGACGAAGATCTTGCGCGCTTCGGCCAACGAGTCGATGCAGGCGTAGGCGCCGTTGCCGTGGTCGGCCAGTTTTTCCATTTTCGAGTCCTTCAGGTTGCCCGTGCCGAATCCCAGGACGCTCAAGAAAATCCCCGAACGGCGCTCGTTTTCGATCAGCCGCACCAGTTCGTCGTCGCTGGTGACGCCGACGTTGAAATCGCCATCGGTCGCCAGGATCACGCGGTTGTTGCCGTGGCTCTGGAAGGACTGGCGTGCGACCTGGTAGGCTTGGCGGATACCGGCGGCGCCGTTGGTCGAGCCTCCCGCTTCGAGGCGCTCGATGGCTTGCAGGATCGCATCCGTGCGGTCACCCGGCGTCGGGGCAAGCACCAGTCCCGAAGAGCCGGCGTAGACCACCATCGCCACGCGGTCCTGGGCGCGCAACTGGCGGGCCAGCATTTGCAAAGCCTGTTTCACCAGCGGCAGTTTGTCGGGCGAGCTCATCGATCCGGAAACATCCACCAGGAACGTGAGGTTACTGGGCGGCAAATCTTCGGCCGCCAGGGGCTGCGTGCGGAGACCGACGTGCATCAGCAGCCGCTCCGGGTTCCACGGGCTGCGGATCACATGCGCGCTCAGGGCGACGGGCTTGCCACGCTCCGGCAGCGGGTATTCGTAGGTGAAGTAGTTGACCAATTCCTCGATGCGGACGGACTCCGGCGGAGGAAGCTGGCCGTTATTCGGCAACCGCCGGATGTTGCTATAGGAGGCAGTGTCGACATCGACGGCAACGGTCGAAAGAGGATCGGCGGCTGGCGTGGTGAATTCGTTTTCCACCCAGTGGCCGTACACTTCGTTGCCAGGCATGTAGCGGCCGCGGTAAGGAGGATAGGGCGGATAGGCCGGATAGCGCCCGAACCGGTCAAAGGCGGCGCCCTGCTGACCTGCCGTGGCCGGAGGAGCGGTCGCGGGCAGTGGCGCCTGACGGATGACCGCTAGAGCCGGTGACCCTCTGGCCACCATCTCGCTGGACTCCGTCCTGAGCAGGGAAGAGTCGCCGATAACCGTCACGCTCTCCGACACGCTGCCCCGTTCGAGACGCACGTCATGGCGGCCGCGCTGGCCATCGGCGAGCGCGATCTGCGCGGCGTACTTATTGAAGCCCGGGACACTGACCGTCAGCTCAAACGATCCGCCCGGAAGGCCCGTGAACGTGTACTGTCCGCCGGCGCGGGAGGTCGTGTTGAATATGGCGCCCGTTGCGGCCAGGCGCAATTCCAGAGGAGCGTTGGGCACACTCGCGGCCGCCGGGCCGGTGACGGTACCCACCAAAGAGGCCCTGTTCTGCGACATCAGAACGGCGGTGAACAGAGCAACAAAGACACGAATCCCTACCAGCCTGCGTTTCATGGTTTACCCCTTTTCTAATTCCGGCTCGAGGTTGCCGCCGGCGGCGGCCGCCTTCAACTGAGGAATGCCGCCCTGAACGGATTCCTTTCACCGGACCCCACTCGAATTGTGGGCCGCGAATTTTCACGAAACGCCGGAGAAACGCGGTGGGCGTCGACGAGGGACGAGCGGCGGAAAGGCTGCCCTTCTCCGCACTCGCGGCTCAGACGGGCTTCAGAATCACTACCGCCAGCGGCGGCAGGGTGATGGCGGCGCTAGCCGGACGGCTCTGGAAGGGCACGTCCTCGGCGTCAATGAAGCCCAGGTTCCCCACGTTGGACCCGCCGAACATCTCGGCGTCGCTGTTGAAGATTTCGCGGTAGCGGCCGCCGCGCGGCAAGCCCACGCGGTAGCCCTGGCGCGGAACCGGCGTGAAGTTGCAGCAGAACACGAGAAAATCGCCGCGGTCCCGCGCGAAGCGGGCGAACAAGATCACACTCTGCTCCGTGTCGTGGAAATCGATCCATTCAAAGCCCTGATAGCTGTCGTCGACTTCGTGCATGGCGCGCTCGCGGCGGTACAGCGCGTTCAGCTCGCTCACCATGGTTTGCAGTCTGTGATGCACGGGGTACTGGAGCAGCCACCAATCGAGGTCGCGGTCATGATTCCATTCGCGGGTTTGGCCGAACTCAGCGCCCATGAACAGCAATTTCTTGCCGGGATGGCCGTACATGTAACACAGGAACGCGCGCGCGTTGGCGAACTTGCGCCACTCATCGCCGGGCATCTTGGAAACCAGCGCCAGCTTGCCGTAGACCACCTCGTCGTGCGAAACGGGCAGCACGAAATTCTCGCTGAAGGCGTACAGCAGGCTGAAGGTGATGTTCTGCTGGTGATACTTGCGGTACACGGGGTCCATGGAGAAGTAGTCCAGCATGTCGTGCATCCAGCCCATGTTCCACTTCATGGTGAAGCCCAGGCCGTCGAGGTAGGTAGGCCGCGAGACGCCGGGCCAGGAGGTGGACTCCTCGGCGATGGTGATCGCTCCGGGGACCTGGTGCGCGAGTTCGTTGAAACGCCGCAGAAAATCGATGGCCTCGAGATTTTCGCGCCCGCCGTAGCGGTTCGGGACCCACTCGCCGCGCTCGCGCGAGTAATCCAGGTACAGCATCGAGGCGACCGCGTCCACGCGCAGTCCGTCGAGATGAAACTCCTTGAGCCAGTAGAGAGCGTTCGACAGGAGGAAGGTTCGCACCTCGTTGCGGCCGTAGTTGAAGATCAACGTGCCCCAATCGCGATGTTCGCCCTGGCGCGGATCTTCATGCTCATAGAGCGCGGTTCCGTCGAAGCGGCCGAGCGCGTGCTCGTCGCGCGGAAAGTGGCCGGGGACCCAATCGAGGATCACGCCGAGTCCGGCCTGATGGCAGCAATCGATGAAATACCGGAAGTCGTCGGGGGTGCCGAAACGCGAGGTCGGCGCATAGTAGCCGGTAACCTGATAGCCCCAGGAGCCAGTGAAGGGATGTTCCATGGCCGGCAGCAATTCAAGATGCGTGAAGCCGAGACACACGGCGTATCTCACCAGGCGGTCCGCCATCTCGCGATATTGCAGGCGCCGTCCGTTTTCCCCGCGCAGCCAGCTTTCCAGATGCACTTCATAGATGGAGACAGGCTCACGCAGCCAGTCGCGCTGGCCGCGGCGGCGCATCCAATCCTCATCGTTCCATTCGTAGCCGGAGAGCGGCCACACTACGGAAGCGGTTTTCGGCGGCACCTCGGCGTAAAACCCGTACGGATCGCATTTGTCCCGAGCGGGCCCGGGGTTGGCGCCGGATTTGGGCAGCACGGAATACTTGTAGGCCGCTCCGGCCGCGAGGCCGGGCACGAAGAGCTCCCAGATGCCGCCATCGCGCAGGCGCATGGGATGGCGCGTGCGGTCCCAGCCGTTGAAATCGCCGATGACGCTGACGACTTCAGCATTTGGGGCCCACACGGCGAAGCGCACGCCCGCGACGCCCTCGCAGGTCACCAAATGTGCGCCGAGGGTCCGGTAGCTTTCGTAGTTGGTGCCTTCGCCGTGCAAGTGCAGCTCGAAGGGAGTCAGCAGCGGGGGGAAGCGGTAGGGATCTTCGAAGACGTGAACCTCACCGGAGAACAATTCCACGCGGATCCGGTAATCGCGCGAAGCGACGGGCGCGGTGAAGAATCCGGCCGGATGGACGCGCGTCATCGCCGCGTGGGTCCCGCTCGAAACCGCCCAGGCCGCGCGAGCCTGCGGCAGCCAGGCGCGCAGTTCCCAACGCGTTTCCTTCGGATGAGGCCCCAGGATGGAAAAGGGGTCCGCGTGCGTCCCGGTGATGATTCTCTCGATCGCGGCCCCGTCCATCTATGTATTATGACAACAGATGAATGAGTCCCCCGCGGCGCGAGCCGAGTTGCATCTGCATCTGGAAGGCTCCGTCGCGCCGGAGACGCTGCGCGAGCTGGATCCAAGGCTCACGCCCGAGGAGATTGCGGAGGCGCTCCGCTACTCGGATTTCGAGGGCTTCATTCGCAGCTATGTATGGGTGCATCGCAAGCTGCGCGGGCCCGCCGATTACGCGCTCGCGGCGCGCCGTTTGTTCGAGCAACTGGCGGCGCAGGGCATCGTTTACGCCGAGGTGACGGTTTCCGCCGGAATGATTCTGTGGAAGCAGCAAGATCTTTCGGCCGTATTCGACGCTTTGGTGGAGGAAGCCGCGCGGAGTCCGGTGCCGGTCCGCTGGATTTTGGACGCAACGCGGCAGTGGGGCGCCGAAGCCGCCAAGCCGGTATTCGATTTCGCGGCGGAACATCTGTGCGACGGCGTGGTGGCGATCGGCTTGGGCGGCTTCGAGGAGCAGGGTCCGGCGTCGTGGTATGCCGGCTTGTACCGCGAGGCTCGCGAGCGCGGATTGCGGCTCACCTGTCACGCGGGCGAGACGGCGGGACCGCAGCCGGTGTGGGAGGCGCTGGCGATCGGCGCGGAACGGATCGGCCACGGTATCCGGGCCATCGAAGACGGGCGGCTGGTGGAGGAACTCCGCGCGCGCGATGTCCCGCTCGAGATCTGCATTTCAAGCAACGTGCGCACCGGCGCCGTGCGGCAGGTGGCGGCGCATCCCGTGCGGCGGCTGTTCGATGCGGGGGTTCCGATTATCTTGAGCACGGACGATCCGGCGCTTTTCGATTGCACACTGGAGAGCGAGTACGCGCTGGCGGCGCGCGTGTTCGGGTTCACACCGGAGGAACTGGCCACTCTGGCCGCCAACAGCTTGCGTTACGCGTTTGACCGCGCGGCGGCCGAGGGCCGGCGGCAGGCGGGCTGAAGCCCGCCGCGTTTTGCCATCGCTCCACTCGCTAATGGCGCGTCTTTTCCCCGGCCAAGGATTTCAGCGCGGCTTCCAGCTCCGCCACGCGGCGTGATAGATCCTCGATGGCCTGTCCCTGCGGGTCGGGCAACGCCCCATGCGCCAGCGGATCATGATGGGCGCTCCAGTCATCTCTCACCACGCGGCCGGGCACGCCGACCACGGTGGAATGATCCGGCACCGAGCGCACGACGACGGAGCCCGCGCCGATCTTCACGTGATCGCCGATGCGGATGTTGCCCAGCACCTTCGCGCCGGTGCCCACCACGACGCCGTTGCCGAGAGTCGGATGGCGTTTGCCGGCCTCCTTGCCTGTGCCGCCGAGCGTGACACCCTGGTAAATGAGCACGTCGTCGCCGATCTCGGTGGTCTCGCCGATCACCACGCCCATGCCGTGATCGATGAAGAAGCGGCGCCCGATGCGCGCTCCGGGATGGATCTCGACGCCGGTCAACGTGCGCGCAAGCTGGCTGACAATGCGCGCGAGGGTAAACCACCGGCCGCGGTACAGCCGGTGGGCCAAGCGGTGGAACAGCACGGCGTGAAACCCCGGGTAACACAGCACGATTTCAAGCACGCTGCGCGCGGCGGGGTCGCGCCGGAAGATAGTGTCGATCTGTTCGCGGATCGTGCGGAACACTTCAGCCTCATTATCCCGCGTATTACCATGGAGGCGTGAGACCGCTGGCATTCGCGGCAATCGCGGCCCTCGCCGGGTGCTCGTCCAAGCAAGAACCAGCCTTGCGGCCGGCCGCGGCGGACACCACGGCCGCCACCGCCAGCCGTCATCCGCTGGCGAAATACATCGAGCTGGCCGGATTCCGCCTGAGGGAATCTTCACCGGGAAAGCTCACTGTCAGATTCGCAGCCATCAATCATTCCGACGCGGATCTCGGAACCCTAACGGTGAAGGTGCGGATCAGGACCAGCGTGTCTGCTCCGGAGGAGCCGCCCGTGACGGAGTTCGAAGCCGAGATCCCGAATCTGCGCCCGCAGGAAACCAAGGACGTTTCCGCAAGAGCGGAAACCAAGCTGCGGATTTACGAACTGCCGGACTGGCAATTCCTGCGCGCCGAGTTCGACATCACCTCTCCGCAACTGTGACCGAGCGCCTCTATTATCACGATTGCTACCTGTGCGAGTTTGACGCCCGTGTGGTCGAGGCGGCCGAAGGCGGCCGGCGGGTGTACCTCGACCGGACGGCGTTTTATCCGGCTTCCGGCAACCAGTTGCACGATCTCGGCACGCTGGAGGGCATCGCGGTGGTTGACGTGACCGATGAAGGGGAGCGTGTCGCGCACATCCTGGATGCGCCGCTTACAGCGGCCGAGGCCACCGGGCGCGTCGACTGGCCGCGGCGCTACGACCTGATGCAGCAGCACACGGGCCAACATCTTCTTTCGGCAGTGCTCGCGGAGCTGTACGGCTGGACGACGGTCAGCGTCCACATGGGGCTGGAGACTTCGACAGTGGACGTAAGCACGCCGGCCGTTGCGGCGGAGCAATTAGAGCGCGCCGAACTTCGCTGCGCGCAGATCATCGGCGAGGCGCGGCCCGTGCACATCGGCTTCGAAGAAGCTTCCGCAAATCTGGGCTTGCGCAAGGAACCGGCGCGCACGGGAACGCTGCGGATCGTTTCCCTGGAAGGCATCGACCGCAGCGCCTGTGGCGGCACGCATGTCCGCTCCACCGCGGAGATCGGGTGCGTGCGGACAGGCAAGGTGGAGAAGATCCGCGGGATCAGCCGGATCGAGTTTTTCTGCGGGCAGCGCGCGTTGCGGCGGGCCCACCATGAGGCGCGCGCGCTGGCGGCGATCAGCCGCGTGCTGTCGATGCCGGCGGAGCGGTGCGCGGAAACCGCGGCGAGCCTGGTCGAACGGAACAAGGCCCTGGAGAAGGAGCGGATGCGCCTGGCGGTCGAGCTGGCGCGGCGCGAAGGACGCGATCTGTTTGCGGCCGCCGTGGCGGGCGACGATGGGCTGCGGCGGATCACCCAAACTGGCCTGATCGACGACGCCATGCGAGCTCGCGCGCAGGCTTTCGTCGCCGGGGGCAAGGCCGTGTTCCTGGCGGTGTGCGAGAATCCCCCATCGCTGTTACTGGCGGCGTCGGCCGATGCGGGCATTCACGCTGGCGAACAGATGAAAGCGGCGCTGGCCGCCGCAGGCGGGCGCGGCGGAGGTAATGCCGCGCTTGCGCAGGGCAGCGTTCCCGAAATGGCGGCGCTGCGGACTGCTCTTGCGGCGCTCACGGATCCGAAAAATCAGGGCGCCTGAACGCGAGTCGGTCCGAGCCGCCTACTTGCCCTTGCCCTTGGCCGCGGGAGCCTTGCCCTTGGGCGCAGCCTTGGCCTTGCCCTTGGTCTGATCGACGCCCGTCCAACCCTTCAGGTCCTCGCGCTCCACCTCGAAGGTCACGTTGAACGGCTCCTTGGTGTAGGACTTTCCGGTGCCCGCGAATTCAATCACCGAACCGGCCGGCATATCGCCCGGTAACGGTTCTTCGAACTCCAGCGTCGCGTCCGCCAGGGCTGGATCATAGACCGCGACCACCAGTTGCTTCGGCCGCGTGGGCGGATTCAGCGAGATAATCGTTCCTTTGAGGAAGTCGACACCGTTAATGCCGCCCGGAATCTTCGCGTCCTTGATCGTGCTCTCGAAATAAGCGGCGCCGTCCTCGGCCAGCAGGGGGTTCTTGATGGTGTCACGCCAGATCGCCAGGTCTGGATGCGCCTTCTTCCACTCTTCGTCCCTGGCGATGTCTTCCGCCGCCAGCTCGTTCTTGTTCTTGATGGTGAAACCCGGCGGCGGCATCACGTTGGCCTTGGCCAGCGCCATCAACTCATTCAGGCCATCCCGAGAACCGTGGAATTGCTCATAGGCATTGCCCACGAACGTCGTCAGTTGCTGGCGGACGTTCGCCGGCAGTTCGTTTTGACCCGTGTAACTGGCGGCTCTGGTGTAATGGAACAGAGCGGTTACCTGTTTTTCCGGTTTTACCTGCCGCTGATTGAATTGGGCCGTCGCCAGGAACTGCGAAAATTGCGCCAAGGTTGGATCCGCCTCCAGTACCTTGGTCAATTCGACCTCGGCGCGCACATCGTCTTTCCGCTGCACGAAGATCCAGGCGTAGGTACGCATGGCCACATTTCGCAGGTTGGGCTTGTAGGACGTCCATTGCGCGTCTTGAATGTTGGCGGGTTTGTTGGCTGGGGCAAAGAAATCCTCCAGATTGTCGACAACGTATTTGGCAGTCTCTTCGGCGGTGGCCAGATCGGGCGCCGACGGCGGGTTGCCCATCTGATAAATGAGCTGCAGTATGGTCGTGGTGGCGAAAAAGTGGTTGGGATTCTTGGCACGGAGCGCCTTGGCCGTGTCGAAAGCCTTGCGGTTGTCCTTGGCCTGCGTATAAACCGTGAGGTATTCGTCCTCCCGCTGCTGGGCCAACTTGCTGTCCGGATAGGCTTGCTTCCACTTGTCGAGCGCGTCGACTTTGCCCTTTACGTCCTTGGCCTTGGTGTAAGCTTCATACAAGTCGTATTCGGCACGGTCTTTCCAGGGCGAGGCTTCCTGCGCCGGAAGCAGCCATCCCAAACTGAGACCCAATCCAAGGGCCGTTACCAAAGACAGGATTTGTTTTCTGCGTTGCACCACAAACCTCCAACGTTACTTTAAGGCGCCTGAACGAGCCCTAATGTTTGCACTCTGCGGAGTATACCTGATGGCTGCGGACGGCTGCAAGGCCTGTTCGGGCTTCGGCTCCGCCTGCTCGCTTAGACGCCAAACGGTCCCGACGGGTTCCCGGCGGCATGGATCTCCACCCCAAGGTTCATCATCAGTGTAGTGCAGAAAGCGGCGCTCCTCAAGACGGGCGCGCCCCGTAGTCCGCGCTTAAGGGTCCGGGGCCAGCACGGCGAAACGCCGGATTCGAAGACCCGCGGCGCGATCCGGCATGCCGGCGTTGCGCCGCCGCGATTGGCGGCCGCAACAGGCCCCGCCCCGGTTACCCCAGCAGCCCGCGATCGTTTATGCCCACGTACCCTGGAAACACCCGGCTCAAATCGCGGTTCCCCAAGTGCTTCGCCACCAACTCGCCGAGCACATCGCGGAAATCCGTCGTCACCGCAAGGTCGCGTTCCTGATACAGCTTCTCCGGAGCCAGACCCGGCCACTCGCCATGAACCTTGCCGCCCCTGACGCCGCCGCCGAAGGCGAACATCACGTTGCCGTGTCCGTGGTCGGTGCCGCGCGAACCGTTCTCCCGCACCGTGCGGCCGAACTCACTCATGGTGACCACGCACACGTCATCCATCCGGCTACCCAAGTCCTGGTGAAACGCCGCGAGCGCCGCTCCGAACCGTCCGAGCAGGTTGGTCAGTTGCGCGGGCTGATTCGCGTGGGTATCCCAGCCGCCCATATCGGCGAAGGCGACCTCCAATCCCACACCTGCCTTGATCAGCCGCGCGATCTGCATCAGGCTCAGCGCGAGCTGGTTATTCTGCGGGTACTGCGCTCCGTTGGAAGGTGCATACGGCTGCCTCCGGACTGATTCCACCAGCTTGAGCGCTTCGAAGCTATCCTTGCCCGCGCTGTTCAGGACTTGATCGAGCGTGGCCTCATACATGCTTTCGAACGTGCTCGCTCCGCGCGGATCGCGCACCTGGAAATTGTCGAGGCTCTGCACCGCCACGGCATCATTCGATCCGCGCAGCGCGCGCGCGAACCGCGCTCCGAGGCTGACGGCCCGCACGGGGGAGGCGTCCGGAGCCGGAGGCAACGCGCGGTTCAGCCAGCCGTCGCGCGTCGATTTCAGGCCCGGCGTGCCGGATTCCATGTAGTCCTGCGCGTCGAAGTGCGAGCGCGTCGGCTCCGGGGAACCGGCCGCGTGGATGATCGCCAGTTGTTTCTCATCAAACAACGGCTTGAGCGGCGCGAGCGCGGGATGCAAACCGAAGAAGCCGTCGAGATCGATCGCTCCATCCGAGGCGCCCGGCTTGCCGATCGCCAGGTTCGGACGCGCGTCGTAATAGCGGTGTTCGCCATACGGGATGACGGTGTTGAGACCGTCCACGGCGCCCCGCTGGAAGATCGCGACCAGTACCTTCTTGCGCGGCTCGATTGCCTGAGCCGTGCGTGCCAGCCAAAGCGGAGCGCTGCCCACGCCGAACATCGCGATCCCGGAACTCTTCAGAAATAAGCGCCTGGTGACCATTCGTCATCTCCTCTGGAAATCGGGCGAGCCGAGGACCAGGCCCGCGGCCAGTTCCGGCGTCGCGGCCCGGCCGTCGAGGCCCTTCTGAATCGCAGCGGCCGTCTGCGGCGAAGGCTCGCGGAATAGCAGACGGCGCGCCATTTCCACGGGATCGGCGCTGAGCGCTGAACCAGCGACGGTCGAGCCCGGGATGCGGTTCGCCGCCAGCGCCAGTGCGAAATTCATGCGCGCCAGCAGCGCCGCGGAGTTGACCCACTCCCCGGCCATGGTCGAATATCCGGTCGGTTCGACCTTGCGGTAAAGGGGCTGCCCGAGCTCGGCGATCCGGTTCGCCAACGGGATCGCGTACGTCACCTCCGCGTTCACCGCGCGCGCGGCGCTGGCGACGAACTCGAGCGGCGTTTTGATCTTGGCCTGCCGCGCGCCTTCGGAGAAGAACTCTTTCGACTGGAGCATCGTCTCCATGACGCTGCGGATGTCGCCGCCCGTGCTGCGATACGTCTCCGCCATGCGGCCGACCAATCCCGGCGGCGGATCGTCCGCCACGAAGCGCTGGGCCAGCTTGAGGGAAATGAACTGCGCGGTGGAAGGATGCGCGGCCAGAAGATCCAGCACCCTTTCGCCGTCGCTTCTGCCGCCTCCCGCCGGGATTGTCACGTCAAGCACGATCTTCTCGCGGTTGTCGTGCACACGGCCGTCGTAGCGGAACCCCCCGCCCTGGCGTGGCTGGTCGATGGTCCAGCCGGTAAAGGCGCGCGCGACATTGACCACATCGTCCTGCGTGTATCCACCGTCGACGCCGAGCGTGTGCAGCTCCATCAACTCGCGCGCGTAATTCTCGTTCAGACCGCGGCCTTTCAGCTTCGCTTCGGCCTTGGCCTTCACTTTCCCGAAGCGGCCCAAGCGGTTTACCTGTTCCTGAATTCGTTCGGTCGAAACGCTTTGCCAGTTGTCGAGGTAAAACAGCATGGTCGGGCTTTCGGCGGTCGCGCCCAGCAAGTCGCGGAATTTGCCGAGCACATGCGGCCGGATCGCGTCGCGTTCATAGGACGCGGCTAGCAGCCGCACCGGACCCTTCTCGACGTTGACGTTGAAGTGATTGAACCAGAAGTCGACGAGCAACTCTTCCAGTTGGCGCTCGCTGTAAATGGCGCGGTAGAGTTTCGCTTCCGTCAGATCGAAGACGGGCACCAGGGCTGGGGCGTTCTGCTCGAGGAAGTCGTGGCGCGCCTCGGGGTCCATGGCCGCCATGCGCTCCTGCTGGCGCGGATTCTGCAATGCGGCTTTGCCCTTCTGCTTGGCGCCCTGCTCGGCCTGCTGCTGCAACAGGCGCGGCTGGTATTTTTCCGCCGCCTCGGATGCGCTCATCGTGAGCGAATCCAGCGGCGCAAGCAGCGCCGCCAGGTTTGGATTCTCCGCGATCCGCTCGGGGTGCAGTTGCTGATCGATCCATTTCTCCAGACCCGTCCGCCGCACGGCCTCGACGTCGCCCGGCCGCGGGCCGAAGCTCAGGCGGTTCAGCGCGTGCAGGATCTTTTCGTCGCCCGCCAGCCGCCGGTCAAAGGCGGAGTAGTCCGCGGCGCGGCTCGCCAGCGTGGCCGCCGCCAGCGCCGCCACGAGTCCAAACATGAGTTTCTGCATTGGACCAGCCTCCACTTCTATTAACGCAGAAAGACCGGAAAAGTCGCGCTACAGGCCCAGCGGCATACGGCGCTGGCCGGCATCGAACGCGCTGAAGGAATTAGCGCAGCCCCATCTGTGCGCACGTCTTGATCAGGAACCCGTCGGTCATGCCCGCGATGTAATCGCACACCTGCCGGTGCAGGGGCTCGCAGGAAAACTCCTCGCGATAGCCGGCGGGCATACGCTCCGGGCACCGGAGAAAGAATTCGAAAAGCTGCTCCACCAATTCCACCGAATCGCGCCGGGCGCGCGTGAGGGCCTCGGACTCATACACATGGCGTCGCAGGAAGCGCTTCAGTTCGAGGCTCGATTGCGCGGTTTCTGCGGTGAAGCGCACCAGCCGTTGCGGAGCGCTCCGAACAGCGGCGACGTCCGTCAACCCACCGGCCGCGGCAACCGTACCCGTCATCAGGCCGCTGACGAGGTGATCGATGAGGCCGCGCACGACCTCCTTCATCCACACCCGCTCAACGGCGCCTGGGAAGTGGTGTTCGGCAATGTCCCACAGCTCGGCGAATTTCGCAACCGAGGCGCGGGCGTCCTCGACACGCACCAGGCCCGCTCCGTAGGCGTCGTCGAGATCGGCGGTGTTGTAGGCGATTTCGTCGCAAAAATCGATCAACTGGGCTTCGATCGGAGGGCGCTCCCCTGGCAGATACGCATCCAGCTCGGGAAAT
>CAZTKA010000074.1:0-16425 GCA_964614015.1 uncultured Bordetella sp.
ACGGCGCTGCGGCAAGCCTTCAAACGGGAAATGGAATTGTTTTTGGGCGAAATCATCCGCGAGGACCGGAGCGTGCTCGATCTGCTCCAGGCCGATTACACGTACCTGAACGAACGCCTCGCGTTTCACTACGAGGTTCCGGACATTCGCGGCGACCGTTTCCGGCGCGTCACGCTGAGAGATCCAAACCGGCGCGGCCTGCTGGGCAAGGGCGCGATTCTGATGGTGACCTCATACGCGAACCGCACAGCCCCGGTGATCCGGGGCGCCTGGATTCTCGAGAACATCCTGGGCACGCCGCCGGCCGCTCCGCCGCCCAACGTCGAGGGCTTCAAGGAAAACAAGGAGGGCGAAACGGCCAAGACGATCCGCGAGATCCTGACCCAGCACCGCGAGAATCCGTCTTGCAATTCCTGCCACGGCATCATGGACCCGCTGGGCCTGTCGCTGGAAAACTTCGACGCCATCGGCCGCTGGCGGACCAAGGACAAGTGGGCCGGCGAACGGATCGACGCTTCCGGCGTGCTGGCGGACGGGACTCCGGTCGCCTCGCCCCAGGATCTGCGCGAGGCTTTGATGCGGCATCCGCAGCAGTTCGTGCAAACCATGACCGAGAAGATGATGACGTACGCGCTCGGCCGGCGCGCGGACTATTACGACATGCCAAGCGTGCGCCGCATCGTGCAGGAGGCCGGCGCCGAGAACTACCGGTTCTCCTCGATCGTCACGCGCATCGTCGAGAGTCCCAATTTCCGGATGCGGAAGGCACCGGAGCCGGAGGCCACGGCGCGGGCTGCGCAGTAGCGGCGCAAAGTTGTCACGATTGCATATTGCACAGAGCTGGGAACCCGCCTTCCAGCTCCCCCCTACTCCTCTGATTCTGCTATTGTTAGGAAAAATGAAACCGCCCCCCGCCCGCCCGCGTCGATTAGGGTGTCATGGCGAGCGTAACTGGATCACTTCCATTCCCGGCCGTAGCGGGGCCGAAGGCAGCGGACAAGGCGCGGACAAGAGCGCGCGTGGACCACAAAAACAGCCCGGAGGCGATGCTCGTCCGGCGAGTTCAGGCCGGCGACGAGTTGGCGTTCCGCGAAATCGTCGAACGCTACCAGAGCAAGATTTTCTCCATCATCTACGGCATCCTGCGCAGCCACAACGATGCCGAGGATATCGCGCAACAGGTGTTCACGAAAGTCTACTTTTCGGTGGCCAGCTTCGATTTCCGCAGCTCGCTGCTGACCTGGATTTACAAGATCACGGTGAACGAGTGCTACGACTACCTGCGCAAGAAGCGCGTGCGCAAGCTGGTCTACGAAAGCGATTTTACGCAGGAAGACGCGCAACGCATGGAGGCTTCCGAGCCGGCGGTGGATCAGGCGCCCGCCGTGGATGAGCGCCTGGCGAATCGGGAGCTGGTGGTGAAGCTGCTGGCAAAGATTTCCGAGGAGGATCGCAGCCTGATCCTGCTCAAGGAAGTGGAAGGGCATTCGGTGGAGGAACTGGCCGGAATGACCGGCCTGAACGAGAACACCATCAAAGTGAAGCTGTTCCGGGCCCGCCAGAAACTGGTACGCGCCGCGCGCCGTTTGGGCAGCGGGAAGCTGGTGTGGCGGTAACGGGCTGATTTGTGATCGAATAGAGGGGATTAACGATGCACCGGTTGATTGAGCAGCATCTGGAGGAGGCGCTCTCGAAGAAAAGCCTCCCTTCGAACCATCCGGCCCAGCGGCACCTGGACGAGTGCGCCGATTGCCGCACCGAGGTCGAGACGATGCGCGAGCACTCGGCTTTGCTGCGGAATCTGGCCCCGCCGGGCGAGATGGACCCGCGCCCCGGCTTCTATGCTCGCGTATGGGAGCGCATTGAGGCGCAGCGTCCGGTTTCCATCTGGAATCTGTTCACGGAATCTTTGTGGGGCCGGCGTCTGGCGACGGCATCGCTGAGTTTGGCGCTCCTGATGGGCGCCTATGTGATTTCTACGGAGCGGTCCATGAGGCCGGTACGCCAGGACACCATGGCGCGCCAGTTGCTCCCGGATGCCCCGGTGTTGGCTGCCGTGAACTCCAGTCCGAATGCGGTGTTCATGGAGCTCGTTTCGTATCAAGGCCGCTAGGTTATGGCGAATCCCCGTGTCGTGTTCACGCTGGTAGTCGTTTTCCTGGCCGGCGCCGCCACGGGCATGTTGACTATGCGTTACGGGTTGCATGAGCGTCTCCACACCGCCAGCGCCACCGACAATCATGAGGCCGTGCTGGAGCGGTTTCGCAGTGAGCTGAATCTTTCCCCGGATCAGACCGAGCAACTGCGTGCGGTGCTCGACGACTACGGGCACTACTACAAGAGCGTGGAGGATCAAATCCGCGACTTACGGCTGCGCGAACAGATTGAAGACCTGCGCTCCACCGGCAAGAGCCGCATCATGGAAATTCTGAACGAAGAGCAGCGCGCCAAGTTCGAAAAGTTGATGCCGGAGTTCGCCCCGCCCGCGCCCCAGCCCTAGCCTTCGCGTCTTATAGTGAAGAGTGCGCCTCCTGATCACGGGACCGCCCGCCTCCGGCAAGACTCACGTTGCGCTCGATCTCTTCCACGCGCACGCGGGCGTCCAACTCATCGTCCCGACCGCCACCATGGCCGAGCACCTGCGCCATCAGTTCGCGCGCCGGGGTCTGGCGGTGCGCCCGCAGGCCGTCGGCACGCTCGCGCATTTTTTGGACGCATGGTCGCCTTTGGCCGAAGCGCCAGCCGGTCTGGTCCAGTTTCTGCTAAAGCGCGCCTTGGATCGCCAGCAGCCGGAGCGTTTTCGCGAGTCGAGTGAATTCCCGGGCTTTGTGCGCTCGCTCGCGGCGCTGTTCGCGGAAGCTCCTGCCGAAGCGCTTCCAGCAGATGTGAGGCGTCTTTTCGGCACGGTCTCCGCGGAGCTGGCGGCGCGCGGCATGGCTCCGCGGCACGCCCGCATTTCCGCCGCGGCCGAACGCATTGGCGCGGGCGGGCTTCGGCTTCCCACACGAATCGTCTTCGACGGGTTCTTCCGCTTCTCCCCGCAAGAGATCGCGCTGCTGATCGCGCTTTCCGGGCAAACTGAGGTTGCCGTGACCGCGCCCGAGCCGGTTGCGGAGCTGCTGGAGGCCGGGTTCGAGGAACACGCCTGCGGGAGGCCGCGCCGGGCGCCCGCGCGGACCGCGTTCCGCGCGGCGAATCTCGAGCGCGAGTGCGAGGAGATCGCGCGCCGGATCCTCACCTATGCCGCCGCGGGCCGCAACTTCCGCGACATCGGCATCGTGCTGCGCGCCCGTGAGCCGTACGCGCCCTTACTGGAAACCACGCTGGCCCGCTGCGGCATCCCCGCCCGGTTTTACTTCAGCGATCCGCTGGCCTGCCATCCGGCCATAGCCTATCTCGGAGCGCTCGTGCGCGCGCACCTAGCCGACTGGGACCATGAGCTGCTGCTCGCCGCGCTGCGTATGCCGGCGTCCGGCTTGGGCGCGACGCCCGCGGGCGACGAATTCGACTTCGCCTTGCGAAAGCTGCTGCCCGGCCGGGGACTGCCGGTCGAGGGACTTTCGTTCCCCTGGCCTGACGTGAACTGGCGCGACCATCTGGAACCTGCATCCTGGGCCGCGCGCCTGAAACAACTGCGCGGCTTGGTTCCCCGGCCGGACGTGATCGATCATGCGACCCGCGAGCAAGTGTACGTGTGGCGTTCCACGGCGGCCGCGCTGGCGGTTTTCGATGAAGCCCTGGATGGCGCGGCCGCTGCGCTCGAAGGGGCGGGCCGTATGAATCTTGTCCCGTTCTGGAAGCAGATGGAAACTGAGCTCGCAACGCGAGCCCTGCGCGTCCCCGATGCCCGGCGGAACGTCGTGCGTGTCATGGACGCCTACGAGGCTCGCCAGTGGGAGCTGCCGATTGTGTTCGTATGCGGTCTCGTGGATCACGTGTTTCCGCAGCATCACAATGAGGATCCGATCATCGGCGATTTGGCGCGCCGGCGCGCGGGCCTGGAAACAGCGGAGGACCGCGAGCGCGGCGAGCGCTTTTTGTTCCATCTCGCCGCCAGCCGGGCCACCGTCGAAACCGTGTTCAGTTATCCGGCTGATTCCGGCGCCGCCTGTGTATTTCCAATCCCGGAAGCGATCGACGTTGCTCCGATCCCACTCATCATCACCCCGGACACGGTGGGACCGGAGGCCGTCCGGCCGCGGACCTTCCGTCCGCCCGAGCTCACCTCGCTGAGCGCGAGTTCGATTGAAAGCTACCTCCAGTGCCCCTTCAAATTCCTGGCCGGACATCTCCTTCGCCTCCGCGAACGCCCGCCCGCGCCGCGCGACCGCCTGGATGCCCGCCTGCAAGGCACGATCCTTCACAACGCCCTCGCGGCGTTGGCGCGCAAGCCAGCCCGCGGCGCTGATCTGCTCGATCAGGCGTTTGAGGAACAGTGCGCCAAGGCCCGTGTCCCGGCGGGCTATCGCACTGAAGCCGTCCGCCTCGAACTGCGCCGCCATTTTCTGGATTTTCTGAGCGATCCGAAGGCGGCGCTGACCGCCCCGGATGTGCGCGTCGAGGAGAAATTCGCGTTTGTGCTGAATCGTGTGGTGACCATTAATGGCCGCATCGACCGTATCGACATCGATGCCGCTGGACGTGCTTTGATCATTGACTACAAATACAGCGCTGCGAACCAGATTACGCGGAGGATCGAAGCGTCGGCGGACGGCGGCAACGTGCAGGGCGGCCTCTATCTGCTGGGCGCCGAACGCGCGCTCGGCCTCAAGCCGCGGGGCATGATTTTCTGCGGTGTCAAGAACGGCGTGACCTGGCAAGGATGGGAGAATCCCGCGGATCTCGC
The DNA here is from genome assembly GCA_964614015.1 of uncultured Bordetella sp. GTDB lineage: Bacteria > Acidobacteriota > Terriglobia > Bryobacterales > Bryobacteraceae > Palsa-187. Next base: position 4,847 of record CAZTKA010000074.1, read on the forward strand.
GCCGCTCATGCGCGCCGCCGAAGAGAAGGCGCAGGAAGTGTACGAAGCGGCATGCGGCGGACATTTCCCGGTGCGCCCGGCCGACGCCGGCAAGTGCGCCTGGTGCGATTATCGCGACATCTGCCGCGTCGAGTCACAGGAGCAGCCGCGTGCGCAGGAGGCGGGGGGCATATGAGCGCGGACCTTTCCCCGGAACAGCGCCGCGCCGTCGAAAGCACGGGCGAGAACGTTTGCGTCGTCGCCGGGCCTGGTTCCGGAAAGACGCGTGTGCTCACCGAGCGCTTCGCCTGGCTGGTAGAGCACGAACAGGTTTCACCGGCGCGCATCCTGGCCATCACGTTCACGGAAAAAGGCGCGCTCGAGATCAAGCAGCGCCTGCTGAAACGTTTCGCGGGCGAAGCGGCGCGGCGGGACGCCATCGAGCGGGCCTGGGTCTCGACGATTCACGGCTTCTGTGCGCGTTTGCTGCGCGACAATGCGATCGCCGCCGGACTCGCGCCGGATTTCACGGTGCTGGACGCCGCGCCCGCCTCGCGCCTGGAACGTCAGTCGGCCGAGGCCGCGCTCGACGCGCTCTTCGCCGAGCGCCCCGCGGAAATGCGGCGCCTGATGAACGCCCTGGATCTTTCCACCCAGGATGACGGACGCCAGCCCGATCTCGCCGCGAGCCTGATTGCCGTGTATGAAAAAATGCGGGTGGCCGGAGTGAGTGAACTTGCCCCGGCAGACCCGCCGGACAGCAGCGCTTGGGAGGAGACGCGCCATGCCGCCCGGGAAGTGCTGGGCGCCGGCGCCCAATCCTTCCTCGACCTGCCCCCCGGCCCGCCGTCCCAGGCCCACTTTCAGTTGCTGGAAGGCCTCAAGCAAAAACTCAAGAACAATCGCCACAGTGCCGCGAAGCGCCTTCGCAACGATCTGCTGCCCGCAGTCGAAAGCCAGCGGATGGCCGCCTGGCACGCCGATCTCCACGGTCTTCTGCGCACCGCCATCCGCCGCATCGCCGATGCCTACCGCGCGCGCAAGCGGCGCGAATCGGCCCTCGATTTCGCGGACCTCGAGGAGCACACCCTGCGCCTGCTGCGCACGAACACACACGTGCGCACGGAAACCATCGAGCGCTTCGACCACGTGCTGATGGATGAGTTGCAGGACACCAACCCGCTGCAATGGCAGATCGTGGACATCGTGCGCCGAAGGCTGTTTGCCGTGGGCGACATCAACCAGTCCATCTACGGCTTCCGCGATGCCGACCCGGAGGTGTTCCGGCGGTTCCACGGCAACGCCTCCGTGAATGAACTGCGGGACAATTACCGCAGCCGGCCGGAGATCCTGGCGGCGGTTTCGCGCGCGCTTCACGCACAGCCCGGCATCGAGCCGCGCGATCTCATCGCAAAGAAACCCTTCGCGCCCGCAAGGGAACCCGCTGTGGAACGTCTGGTGGGAACCGGCGGCGATCCGGAGGCGGCGGAAGCTGCACTGGTGGCCTGGCACATCCGCCATTGGCGCGATACCGGCGCCTTCAGGTACGGGCAGATTGCCGTGCTGTTCCGCACCTTCGCCAGCGCGCCGCCCCTGGAGCGGGCTTTTCACCGCCTCGGCATTCCATTCGTGCTGACCGGCGGCCGAAATTTCATGGAGGCGCGCGAGTGCCTGGACCTGCTGAACTTGCTCGCCGTGCTGGCAAATCCCTTGGATGGGATTCCGCTGCTCGGCGTACTGCGCAGTCCCCTCGGAGGATTTTCCGATGATGCTCTGGCCCGCATGAGCCACGACGAGTGGCGACAGTGGTTCGAATCCCGGTTCGGAGAAGTCCGGAAGCAGGCCGGCTACCTAGCCCCCGATCTCCTCATTGCACGTGCCCTGGACCGATCCGGCTACCCGGCTACGCTCGCGCCACACCAGCGCGCCAACGTCGACCAGTTACTCGCGTGGATGCGCGCTGAGTTCCGCAAGCGGCCGCGCCCTCTGCCCGAAATGCTGGAGGATTTGGAAGCCCTGCGCGCCACGCAGAATTTCGCTCCGGCTCCTGCCGCCGACGCCGGCGATGTCGTCCAGATGATGACGATCCACGCGGCCAAGGGACTCGAATTTCCGGCGGTGTTCTTGTGCGGGCTGCATCGCGGCACGGACCGCCGGATACCTCCGGTGCTCTTCTCGAAGGACTTCGGCCTGGGCTGCCAGTGGCTGCATCCGGTAACCCAGGAAGCCATCCCCGATTTCATTCACGCCCAGATCCGGAAATATGAGAAAGCGCGCGAAGATCATGAGGCAGACCGGCTGCTCTACGTCGGCATGACGCGCGCAATGGACCGGTTGGTGCTGAGTTATGCGGAAAAGAAGCGGTCCTCCGGGTGGTGCAAGCTGGCGGAGGCAGCGGCGCCGGAGCAGGCTAGGGTCGAGCCGCCGGTTTTGGAAGCTGCTTCAGTCGAGGTGGTTGAAACTCAGGCGTGGACTGAAGTGCACCTTCCAGTCGTTTCAGGGCAGTATGATTCCGCGGCGGCGGTCACTTCGATCGCCATGTTTGCCGCATGCCCCCGGCGCTACTATCTGGCGCGTTACCTGGGCCTCGAACCCGAGTCCACGGCTCCCGGAACGGGCGCCATCGAGCTGGGTCTGGAGGTCCATCGCGCTTTGTCGGGCGAGCGGGTGGGAAACGCCGAAGCCGCCGCGCTGGCGGAGCGCTTCATGCGTAGCCCCCTCGGCGTCCGGACAACGCGCGCCACGCGCATCGAACGCGAGTTTGATTTCTCGCTGGAAATCGATGACGTAATCCTGCGCGGCCAGATCGACTTATGGTTCGAAGAGAACGGAGAATTGGTTCTGGTGGATTATAAGACCGACCGTGAGGCATCCTCCGGCGAGAGCTACGCGTTGCAGCTCCGTCTGTATGCGCTTGCGCTGGAGCGCTATGCCGGCCGCTTGCCGGACCGGGCACTGCTCCACTACTTGCGTCTCGATCAAACCGTTGAGATCAGTCTTGCCTTCACCGATCTCGCGGCCGCTCGGGCCATGGTTACGCAATTTCGCCAGGCACAAGACGATCTCGTATTTCCATTGCGGGCTGGGGAGCAGTGTGGGAAGTGTTCGTTCCGGGGAGGGCTGTGTCCGGAGGGGAGGGTCAAACTGGAGGATGCGCTTAGCTCTGGGCGGACTTCCTGGCGGCCATCTTCCTTTCCAGCGCCTGCCACAGACGCGCCTTAACGTCGCTCGGGACGTCCTGTTCCTCCATGCCTTTGTAAACCTGGAGGGTCCGGCGGGTCGTATCCACCAGCACAAAGCAGTTCGGGCACTCATCCACGTGCGCCTGCCACTGCTGCTTCGTTGCGGGATCTACAAGATCGTCCAGGTATTCGTTCAACTCGGCCAGGAACTCTTTACATGAGATCAAGCACGTTCTCCCCCTTACGCTTAAATTTCCGTGTCAACTTCTCGCGGAGCGCCAGGCGGGCCCGCAACAAACGGCTCTTGACCGCGGGGATGGAAATCCCCAGCACTTCGGCCGTTTCCCCGGTACTCAATTCTTCGATGTCGCGCAGCACAAAAACGGTGCGAAAATCTGGCTTCAGGGAATCAATGGCATCGTCAAGGATTTTGTGCATTTCCTCGTGCGAATAGCGTTCTTCGGGATTATCTTCCCATACCGCGATCTCGCGTTGAAGCACCTCATCGCCCAGTTCCAGGGGATCGTCCAGGGCCACGGTGAGGTCGGCTTTCCGCTTGCGGAGCTTCATCAGAGCTTCATTGACCGCGATCCGCACCAGCCAAGTGTAGAAGGCGGACTGGCCCTGGAACCGGTCCAGATGCTCGTAGGCCTTGAGAAATGCTTCCTGGAGAACGTCTTCGGTATCTTCGTCGTGGCGAGTGATGTTGCGGGCGAGCCGGTAGACACGGCGCTCGTAGCGCTGCACGAGTTCGGCGAAGGCGCCGGCATCCCCAGCTTTCGCGCGGGCCACCAGGGACGATTCGTCGAACCGGGCTGGGGCTGTGGTCGTGGGAGTCACCGGGGGCCTCACTTCCTACTATACCGGACGCACGCGAGGGACCGGCTCGGAGTCTTTAACGGCGTGCGCGCTCGAATACATCCAATTGGATGCTGCCGTAGGCAGCCGTACGGCGTCTGTCAAAACCCGCAGCCTCCAGCCGCTCCGGGAGCCATGAAGCCCAGGACCGCCACGATCCGGAGTTACGGCCAAAAACCGTGACGGCGTCGTAGTCGTGCAATCGTTCGTCGAGCAAGGTCTGGGTGTACCGCCGCTCTTCCGGTCCAAACTCGTGTGGAAGGACAAAGGCGTGTTGCGGGGGGAGGTCCCGCCAGTAAGCGCGAACGGGAGACGTTAGATAGTTCCAGCGCTCCGGATCCCGCAGCCAATCCAGGCGCCGGGCTTCCACCAGACCGCTATACACAAGCAGCGCTCCGGAGCGGTGCGCGTCTCTTACCGCTTCCCTCCAGCGCTCGGAATGATAATCGGGCCTGATGGAAGGGCCCGCGGAGTGCCCCATGCTCACACCCGCCAGGATTAGTGCGCTCACCATGGACACGCGCCGGACCTCAGGTCCAAAGCCGAGAAGCAGCCAGCCGAACAGGAGAACACTTCCCGCAACGGCCGGCAACAGATAGCGGTCTGCAAACAGGTTGGGAAAGTCAAAACGCGCCAGTGTGAAGAGCGCGAACGCCGGAGCCAGCAGAAACGCCCCCAACAGAGGGAGGCGCGGTTCGCCGGGCCGTTTCCAGTTCAGTCCCTCCCTTTTCAGGTGCGCCAGCCCGGCCAGGACCATGCCTGCCATGGCGAACTTAGGAAGCACGGCGCTTGGCAAGTCGACCCAGGCGGGAATGGGAACCCACGCAAGCAGCCGGGACTCCCGTGCGATGAGTAAGGCTTGTGGGAAGGCCGGAGTCAATCCGACAAGCCCGACAATGGCGCATAGACCTAGGTCGCGAAAAGGTAAACCCTCGCCGCGCCAGGTCAGGACGAACGCGAACAGGAATCCGGCGGCGAGGGCGGTGATGAACAGATAATTGAGATGTGCCGCAATCACGGCGCACGCCACCCACGCAAGCCCGTCGAACCGTCGCTTTGACCGTATCCCTCGTAACAACCACAGGATCGACATGTACTCAAAAAAGAGCGCTGCCGCATAAGGCCGGGCATTCGCAGCCTGCTCGGCCACCTGCGGCAAAGACAGGTGAATCGCGGCGAAGAGCAGCCCGGCTTCATGATCCATGGCGTCCCGTCCTATGCGATAGAGCACCAGCAGACACCCGAATGAGGCGAGAAGCGATGGCAGCCGCAGGACGACTTCGTGATCACTCAGGCGCCGCACCAGCCACTCGATGACGGAGAACAGCACCGGCTGCGCGTTACTGAAGGCCTCCTGGACGGCGCTGTGAAGGCTGCCGCGAATGAGGCTTACGATCACGGACTCGTCCAGCCAGAAGCTGTTGCCGAGCGGCAGGAGCCACAGGCGGCACAAAACGAGCAGGCCCGTCGCCAGAAGCGCCATCGAGGATACGGCCCCCGCGGGAGCCGCGCTCTGGCCCTTCGGTCCGGGAATGGGATTCTGGGAAGACAGGCTTGTCTCGCGTCCTCTGCGAATGTTAACACGCGTTGTGCGGCGTTCTCTTTGCTACCCTGAAAAATACCCCTTTATGGAAAACGTTCAGGTAACCCTGCCCGACGGAAGTGTCCAATCCGTGGCCGCGGGAACCAGTCCTCTCGATGTCGCCCGCTCCATCAGCCAGCGCCTGGCCGATGAGGCTGTCGTCGCCCGCGTGAACGGCGAGCTATGGGACCTGACCCGCCCGCTCGAAGGCGACGCCAAGGTCGAGTTCCTGACCACGAAGAACTCCGAGGCGCTCGAGGTTTACCGCCATTCGGCCGCGCACCTGCTGGCCGCGGCCGTGCTGGAGCTGTTTCCGGAGACCAAACTCGGGATCGGGCCGCCCATCGAGAACGGTTTCTATTACGACTTCCACCGTCCCACGCCCTTCGCGCCGGAAGATCTCGAAAAAATCGAGAAACGCATGTGGGAGATCCAGGCGCGCGACTTGCCCTACGAGCGCAGGTACATGCCCAAGGAGAAGGGCCTTGAGATGTACAAAGACCAGCCCATGAAATGCGAGCTGATCAGCGAGCGCGCCGGTGATGTGTTCAGCGAATATACGCTCGGGCCGCATTTCATCGACTTCTGCCGCGGTCCGCACGTGCCCTCCACCAAGAAGATTAAGGCCTTCAAACTGCTTTCGATCGCCGGCTCATACTGGAAAGGCGACGAGCACAACCAGCAGCTTCAACGCATCTACGGTACGGCTTTCTTCACCCAAAAGGAGCTGGACGAGTATCTGGCCAAACTCGAAGAGGCCAGGAAGCGCGACCACCGTAAGCTCGGCCAGGAGCTGGATCTCTTCAGCATTCAGGACCTGGCGGGGCCGGGCCTGATCTTCTATCACCCCAAGGGCGGCATCATCCGCAAGCTGATCGAGGACTGGATGCGCGACCAGTACCTCAAGCGTGGCTACGCGCTGGTCTACACGCCGCACGTCATGCGCGCGCATCTGTGGGAAACTTCCGGCCACCTGAGCCACTACAAGGAAAATATGTTCGCGGGCATGGAGCTGGATGATGCGGAGTATCGCCTCAAGCCCATGAATTGCCCCGGCCATATTCTCATCTACCGCGACAAACTGCGCAGCTATCGCGAACTGCCGGTGCGGCTGGGTGAACTCGGCACGGTCTATCGCTACGAGCGCAGCGGCACTATGCACGGGCTGCTGCGCGTGCGCGGGTTCACGCAGGACGATGCGCACATCTTCTGCACGCCAGAACAGGTCGAAGACGAGATCGTCAATTGCCTGGAGTTCGCGCTCGATGTTCTTAAGGCGTTCGGTTTCGAGAAATACGACGCCGAAATCTCGACCTGGGATGGCGGCGCCGGCGGCAAATACGATGGCACGCCGGACCTTTGGCAAATGGCCGAAGATGCGCTGCACCGGGCGGTCGAGCGGCTACACATTCAGGCCCCGGTGATTCCGGACGAAGCGGCGTTCTACGGTCCGAAGATCGACGTGAAACTACTTGATGCGCTTGGTCGCAAGTGGCAGCTTTCGACGGTGCAATTCGATTTCACGCTGCCGCGGCGCTTCGGCCTGGAGTACGTCGCGCAGGACGGCAACCGGCGCCAGCCCGTGATGGTGCACCGGGCGCTTTATGGCAGCGTCGAGCGTTTCTTCGGCACGCTGATCGAGCACTACGCCGGCGCCTTTCCGCTGTGGCTGGCCCCGGTGCAGGCGGTGGTGCTGCCGATCACCGACCGGCAGCTCGAGTACGCCACCAAGGTGCATCGCCAACTGGTGGACGCCGGTTTCAGAGTGGAGCTGGACGACCGCAAGGAGAAGGTGAACCTGAAGATCCGCGAGGCGCAGTTGCAGAAGGTGCCGTACATGCTCGTGGTCGGTGATCGGGAGATGGAAGCGGGCACGGTCAGTGTCCGCCACCGTAAGCACGCCGACATGGGCGCGAAGCCTCTCGGAGAGGTGATCGCGATGCTGCACGAGCAGGTGGCGAACAAGAGCGTCGCCTGACGAGCGGCGCGCCTTTACGGCTCCGGCCCGCCAGCGCCCACGCCGTATTCACGACCGCAGCGGGGATTTTTCCCCTGTGTCCTCCACCGCTTGGCGTCTGTCGCGGCGGACGTCGGCTGGGCACGGGCGTATGCTGCGTGCATGAATTGGCTCGTGCACCTTGGGGAAAACAATGCCGCAGCGCGGCGCGCTCTGGCATCGGCTCGAGCGTTCCCGATCGGCGAAGCGGACCGCCCGACGCGCGGCTGGGGCACGCCGGAAGAGCGAATCCGCAGGCAAGTCGCGATCGTGCGCTACCTCGACGTCGAAAACAGCCCTCGCTACAAGCCAGACAAGGGCAACACGTATTGCAACGTTTACGCCTGCGATTATTGCTATCTCAACGGAGTTTACCTGCCGCGCGTGTGGTGGACGGCGCGGGCGATCGCGGACCTGGCCGCCGGCAGGTCCGTGCCGGTGAAGTACGGCGCGACGGTCACGGAGCTCAACGCCAACGCCTTGTACGACTGGCTGCGCGACTTCGGCCCATCGTTCGGCTGGAGGCGCGCCGCGACGCTCGACGAATTGCAGCAGGCTGCCGATCAAGGCGGCGTGGGCGTGATTTGCGCGCAGCGGACCGACCTGAGCCGCCCCGGACACATCACGGTCGTGGTTCCGCAGGGGGCTCCTCCACTGGTCGCCAAGCGCTCCGGCGCAATGATTTCGCTGCCGCTGCAGAGCCAGGCGGGCGCGAAGAATTTCTGCTTCTCTTGCGGAACTCGAAAGTGGTGGGCCGGCGCGCCGTTCCGCGCCCACGGTTTCTGGACCCACGCCTGATGCGTCCGCGCTTACTTCGGCAGCGGTACCGCGTACAATCCGAACGTTCCCGGGTCTTTGCCTTTCAACTTCGGATCATTGCGATAGTTCAGCTTGCCTTCGACGACCCACGCCATGCCTTGCGTGAGAGTCACCCCGGGAGTCGCCTCCAGGCCTTCCTTGATCGGCGTGATCGTGGCCTTGTCGCCCTTTTCGATCTTGACAATGTCCATGCGGCCTGCGTTTTCAGCCAGCAGCAGCCGGTCCTTGCTGATGGTGCGCATGCCGTCGGGACGGTCGAGCGCGCGCGACAGCGCCAATTCCGTAATCTTCTGCGCCTTGCCATCTTTGCCCAGATCCAGGCGCAGCAGTTGGTTCGCCGTCACGCTGTTAACGTACAGGGCGTTCTTCTCACCGAATGCCAGGCCGTCGGCTCCCGCGAGTTTTTCGTCCTTCGCCGCGACTTCCAATTCTTTCGCGCCGCGTTTCAGCATCAGGACGCTGTTCAGGCGCGTGTCGGTGATATAAGCCGTGCCTTCCTCGCTCACTGCGATGTCGTTACACAGCGCGTTCTGCCCAGGCAGCGGATAGGCGCCTTTCGGCGCGCCCGTCTTGAGATCGAAAGCCTTCAACGCCGTGGGGCCGGCGCCTTTGCCGTCCAAATTATTCGAACACACCCATAGCGTGTTCGACTTCTCATCCGCCAGCACGCCCAGCACGCTGGCGAGGCCGTCTTTGCCAGGTGGAACGAAGATCTCCGGCGCCATCCTGCCAGGCGGGATGCGCAGAACGGAGCCGTGGCCCAAGCTGCCGACCATCAGCGTGCCGTCTTTGAGTGACGTGATGCTTTCCGGATAAAGTTCCTTGGCGGCGAGCGTGATCTCGGTGATGCGGTCGGCGGCGAAAAGAACGAGCCCGGCGGCAAGGACATTGGCGGCCAGGGCCCAGCGGCTCCAGCAAGTGCGTGTGAAGTTCATCCTCTCTATGATGCCGCAGTTGTGCGGACGCTGTTTTCGTGACGGACCTGGTCCGGGGGAATGGCTACGGCCCTAGCAGGGTTCCCAGTTGATTGAAAATCAGAATCGCGGCCGGGGCGAGCGTCACCAGGACGACCGAAGGGAAGATCAAGAAGAACACCGGAAAGATCAGCTTCACGGCGACCTTGCGCGCGCGCTCTTGCGCGCCCTGGCGGAAGCGGGTGCGGAGATAGTGCGTGTGGGTCCGAAGCGCCGGGCCTAAGCTGGAGCCGAAGCGGTCGGTGTCCAACAACAGAGCGACCAGCTTGCGGATCTCGTGATCGTTTGCCCGGTCAGCGAAATTGCGCAGGGCATCGGCGCGAACCGCACCCGCGCGCAGTTCAAGGTGCAATTGTGTGAGCTCGGCGGCCAGATCGGGATAACTGAGGCGCAGGCCCCGGCTGGTATCGAGAATGGCCGCGTCCACGCCCTGGCCGGCCTCGACCGCCAGCACCATCAGGTCGAGCGCTGCCGGCAATCCGCGCCGGATGCGGCTGGCGCGGCCCCGCGCGAGGCGCTCCAGCACGCGATCCGGAAGCAGGAATCCGAACCCCAGCCCGCACAGACTCGGCAGGAAGGTGGAACCGTTGCCGAACGTGAGAGCCGCCCAGGCTCCTGCGACGCCCAGAGTAAAGGCCGTGGCGGCCTTGATGCCCAGGAAGGAAGGAACCGCCGACGGCCAGCGATATCCGGCCGTCAACAGCAGGCGGCGGACTTCGCGACGGCGTGCGAGGGAAGGAGGCAGCATCTCTCCGATACGCTGAAAGATTCCGAGGACGGCGGCCTGCGGAGCGGGCAGATCTCCAACCGGGAAGACCAGGGGCGGCTCGGGCTCGGGTTCGCTTGCGGCCCGCGCGGGCCGCAGCACGAACACGTATCCGGCGGCGCTGACCGCAGCCAGCATGAAGAAGAAGAACGTGACGAGCAGCGTGGCGGTGTTCATATCCTGATGTCCACCAGTTTGCGGATCACAAAGTGCGCCGCAATCAGGCACAGAATGCCGATCGCGATGAGAGACTTGCCCCACGGATGGTTATAGAGCACTTGCATGTAGGCGGGGCTTACGATGGTCATCATGGCCGCGATGCCCACCGGCACCGCAGTCAGGATTGCGCCCGTAAATTTGCCATGGGCGGAGAGGGCGCGCACTTCGCCTTGCAGCGCGATGTTCTCGCGCATGGTTCCGGCAAGTCCCGACAGGACCTCGCTCAGCTTGCCTCCCGTCCGGGAATGCAGCGTAACGGCAGCGGCGAACAGATTGATTTCGAGCAACGGCATGCGCTGCGCCAGATTCTCCAGCGCGCGCTGCCAGCCTACGCCGAGCCGGGTTTCGGCGGCGACCTTCAACATCTCCGTCTTCACCGGCTCGGGGGCTTCCTGCGCCACCAGATCGACCGTGGCCGAGAGCGGATAGCCTGCGCGGAGCGCCCGTGCGAGCGAATCCAGCACGTCGGGGAAATACTCTGCGAATTTCCGGAACCGCCGGTTGCGCACCCGGAGAATGTAGAAGTACGGCAGCATGGCCGCGGCGCTCCCTGCGATCAGCGCCGCCCACCCAGGCAAAAATCTCCCGGTGATCAGCGCCGCCACTGTGCCCAGCAGCAGCATGACCAGCGTCACGCGGCCGACGGACCAACCCAGGTCCGCCTGGCTCATGCGCAGCTTGAGAATTTCGACAAAATCGAAGTGAGCGAGGACGTTCTCCCAGAAGTTCACCGAGCTGAGCCGGTCGCTGCGGAACAGGAGAGAATCCTCCTCGCCGCCCGCCGCAGGCGCCGGCTGGTCTCCGCCGGCGTCCTCCTCTCCCTGGCGTATCCGTTCGGTCTCCGAAGTCTGGCGGACGAACGCCATCCAGGCGATCGCCACAGTGATCGTCGCCACCAGAAAGATGACGATAAAGAATCCGGCAACGGAAAGGATCACCATGCTTGGGGCCGCCTATTGCAAGATTGCGTTCAGTGAAACCGGCGTGCGCGGGCGCGTGGCGTTATCCAGCGGATTGCGCAGCGTGAGACGGATTCTTGCGCCCGCATCGGCCAGCGCTAGAAGATCGGCGTCCGCTGGCTTGGCCAGCAGCGTGACCACGGGAAGATTCTCCCCCTGCGAGCTCTGCTGCGGTTTGGGACTCACGGCGAGCACTTCGACCTGCTCCAGGACCGTGCGCAGTTGGATGGGGCCTGCGTCCTTGC
>CAZTKA010000075.1:0-9020 GCA_964614015.1 uncultured Bordetella sp.
TACCGGTACAACCCGGGCGTGCGGAAGGAAAGCGGCGGCGCTTCTTTGCCCCTCAGCAGCGCGGTAACCTGAGCCAGTCCGAACAGGTTGAAATGATCGATCATATAGGTCGCCCCCAGCACGATCAGCCAGCCCGCGAACCCAAGCCCCTGGAGCAGCATCGCCACAGTCTCGTTGCGCACGCTCCAGACCGGTGTGAGGATCGGACGCCACTGCCAATACAGCAGCAGCAACGCCAGGCTCGTGAACAACACGTAGGTGCTGCGCTCCACCGGCTTCGGCACAATCTGCGTCCACCACTTCTTGAATCCCTGCCGCGCCATCACGCTGTGCTGGATCGCGAACACGCTCATCACAGCAAGATTGACCGCCAGCGCCGTTCCCAATGGTCCCTCCGCGCCGGAGTCAATCGACTTCGGCACAACCAGGTTGGTGACGAATCCGATGGCGTAGAGGAACGTCACCAGAAATACGGCGTAACAAACCACACCGTAGGCGAAACCCAGAACCTTGAGCATACGAACGCACGGCCTCCTGTTCCGAAAAACTAGCATTTCGCGTCCCCGATGTCAATGCCCGCTCTGCCCTTCTTCAGGGAGGGCGGCCTTCAGGCGCGCGTCTTTGGACCCGCTGAAGGGGTCTCTGCCTCACCGCCCCACGAACTGAAAATCCGCCAGCCCCACCTCGTCGTCGCCATTCACCAGGATTCCAAACTTACCCTGCGTGAAATTCCGCCCCGGCTCGCTGAAGCTGTCCAGCGTCACCCATTGCCCGTTGCGTTCGATCCGCTGGACCGCGGCCGTTGGCGAAACATCCACCTGCACGGTCCAGTTCTTCAGATCCTTCTTCACGCCGTGAGGGATCTTCCTCCGCTCATACGTCGTGCCGTTTTCCACCACCTTGGCCCACAGATTCTCGGTGTCTAATTCGTACAGCAGATAATTACGCGCATTCCGATACTGCACTACCCAGCGCACGCGCCCGCCGCGAAACATGTTGCCGCCCTTCAGCAGATAGATCGTGAAGCTGAATACGCCGTTCGGCGTCAGGCTGTAGGTATAAGTCCCCGCCCCGCGCCGCCGGAAGATGCCGTCCTGCTCGCGCCACAAGCTCGGGTGATCGAACTGCGCCATCGATCCCACCACCGGTTTCGGCGCGGCCACCGCTTTCGGAGGAGGCGGTGGCGGAGGCGGCGGAGGAGGCGCCGGCGCCGAAGGCTCCGGTTCCGGCGGGGGAACGACGCGAATCGCCACCAGCGATGCCTCCGCGCCCGCAATCGTTACCGGACGCCCGTGCGGAAACGTGCGCTGATGGCGCCTGGTTTCGTATTGCTCGAGACGCAGCTCGATCACGTGCTCGCCTGGTTCGATGGACGAATTCAGGAATCGCCCGTTCGGCCCCACCGAGCCGATCTGCCGGCCGTCCAGCCAGACCTCCGCGCCTGGCACGCCTTCGCTGATCGAGAGCACGGAAAAATCGGGCAGGGGCCGCAGCGGAAAATTCAGCCGCACTTCCGCGCCCTTGGCCACCGTGGCCGTCTTGGCTTCCATCTCCTCGAAGCCGGCCTTCTCCACGCGCACGCTGACGTTGCCCAGTACCGGAATGCGCACCTGTCCCCGCTGCGTTCGCCGCGGATGCTCCTTGCCGTTCACGAACACGCGCGCGTCGTCCTGTCCGGTCACCACCACCAGCGTTCCGATGTTCTGATCCGATTTCAAAAACACGGTCAACGCCGGAGCCGCCGCGAACGTCTCGGTGAGCATGCGCGCCGACCTGCCCTCGCCCACCACCAGCTCGGCCAAGCCCGGCTGAAAACCTGTCAAATCCACACCCGCCGGACTTGCTTCTCCCTGCGGCTGCCCGTTCAGGGCCAGCTTTAGCGGACCCGCGCTGGTGGTCACGCGCGCCTGTTTCCCCATCGTCGACACGGCCACCGCCAGCAGCTCCCTGGCGCTCATCGGACCGCTCAACACCGGAGCCTTGCCCGCCGCCAGCTCAAACGCAAGCGCTGCCGAGCTGCCGCCGCCCGTCACCTCCAGCGTGTGGCTTCCCGGCTCGATCGCGTCCCGCATCCACTGCCCGCCTTCCAGCACTCCGGCCGGCTGCCCGTCCAGCTTCACCTGTGCTTGGGCCAGATCCGCATAAACTCGCACCACGGGCCGCGCGGGCGCAAGCCTGAATTCCAGCAACAGAGGCTCTCCCGGCAACACCTCCGCCTCGCGCGCCACCGCTTCATAACCATCCATCCGCAGATCGAGCATATGCTTGCCCGGAGCCAGTTGTGTTTCACAATCGGTGATGCACAACGTAGCGCCCTGGCGTATGACCGCCGCACCCGGAGGCACGGTGACGATCTTCACCGCGACGGGAGCCGTCTTCGCGCGCTCCCGCCTGAGATTGATGTTGGAGACCACCGCGATGGCCAGCACCGCAAGAATCAGGCCCGCGATGACGCCGGCCACCAACGGGCCCCGCAGGCTTATCGGCGGCGGCAACGGCGCCACAGCCGGGGGCCGCCTGATCGCCACAGATGCCGCGGCAACAGGCGCCGCCGGCTCTTCCCGTCTCAGCTCCGCGGCTTTCCGCAGTACGTGCTCCTTCAATTCCGTGACAGCGAGTTGCACATCCAGATCACCTGAATGCAGGTGTGCGATCTCATCCAGGCGCTGGAAAACCGGCTTCAGGTCGTGGTAAGCGGACGCGCGCTCGGCCTGCTGTCCCAGCTCCCGTAGCTCATCGAGTGGATTCATCGTTGGTGGAGCCTACACGCCTATCGTACACTGAGTGGGGCAGGCCCTTGAGCGGGACAGGCCCTTGGCCTGTGCCCTCGGGGCGCCGGCGACATTCACCAAGCACCACCGTGACCATCGCCTTCGACGCCACACCCCTCATTCAGCCCACGGGCGGCGTGGCCCGCTACACCTGGGAGCTCGCGCGCGCCATGGCCGCGGCGTTTCCCGAAGACCAACACTGGCTGCTCTCCGATCAGCCCTTCTCGTTTCCCGGACATCCTCCCGCGAACCTGCACACGGGCTCCGGACCCCGCCATCCCGGCGAACGTTTTTGGTGGCTATGGGGGCTGCACCGGGAAATGACGCGCCGCGGCGTGGACTTGTTCCACGGCACGGATTTCGCCGTGCCTTACTTGCCGCGCCGTCCCGCCGTGATGACGCTGCACGATCTCAGCCCGTGGATGGAGCCGGCCTGGCAACCCGCGGCGCATCGTGTCCGCACGCGCACGCCGCGCCTGCTGCAATTGGGCCTGGCCCACATGGTCATCACGCCGAGCGAGGCCGTGCGCCGGGCGGCGATCGAACGCTTCCAACTGGATCCCGAACGCGTTGCCGCCGTGCCGCTCGGCGCGAGCGAAGCATTCCGCCCGGTGGATGTTCCTCCGCCCGCCGTCCCCTATTTTCTTTTCGTCGGAACGCTCGAGCCGCGCAAAAACATCGCGCGCATGATCGAGGCATGGCGCGCCGCGCGCGCCTGTGTCAACGTGGAACTTGTTCTGGCCGGGCGCCTGCGCCAGGATTTCGCTCCACCCGCGCCCGAGCCTGGGTTGCGCCTGCTCGGCGCCGTCCCGGACGCCGATCTGCCGGCCCTGTACTCCGGCGCCCTCGCGGTTCTTTATCCGTCGTTGTATGAAGGCTTCGGCCTTCCCGTTCTCGAGGCCATGCGCTGCGCCGCGCTGGTGATCGCCTCGCGCGATCCCGCGATTCTGGAAGTCACCGGCGGCGAGGCCTTGCATGTCCAAGCACACGACACGGCGGAACTCGCGCGCCTGCTCACCGATGTGGCTCAAAATCCAGCCAAATATAATTCCGTGCGGGAAGTGACCCGCAAGCGCGCCGAGTGTTCCACGTGGAACACTTGCGCCGTCCGCACCCGCGAAGTCTATGCCGAAGCCGCGCGCCGTTTTTCTCACGCCTGAAATGCCCGGGCTCGGACAAGGCGGCGGAGCCTTGCGCTCCCAGTCGCTGCTGGAGTTCTTGCGCCGCCAGTATGAGGTCGACCTCATCACGTTGCGCGTGCGCCATCACGCGCGCTTTGCGGCCGCCCGCGCCGGGCGCAACGCGCTGCGCCTGCTGCGCGGAAGGCCTCCGCTGTTTGACCGCTATTCCGGCTACGAACAGCAGATCGCCCCGCAACTGCGCCCTGGCGCCTATGATCTGGCCGTGGTCGAACATTTTTGGTGCGCTTCCTATGCGCCGCTTCTGCGGCCGCGCGCCCGGCGCCTCGTGCTCGATCTGCACAACATCGAAAGCCGGCTGGCGCGCACGCATGCCGCGAGTTTGCGCGGACTTGCTGCCTTAGCCTGGATCCGCTTCGCAGCTTCCTACGCCGCGCTCGAAGCGGAATGGCTGCCGCGCTTTGACACGCTGCTGGTGACCTCCGAGGAAGACCGCGCGCGCGTCTCGCACGCGGACGTGCGTATTTTTCCAAACGCGCTTCCCGAACTCCCTTTGCCCGCCGCCGCGGAGCGTCATGCCATCGTGTTCAGCGGAAACCTCGAATATCATCCCAACATCGAAGCGGTGCGCTGGTTCGCGCGCTCGGTCTGGCCTCGCCTCCGCGAGCGTTTCCCGCACCTGGAATGGCGCGTGATCGGCCGCAATCCTCACGCCGTCGAGCCGCTCCTGCGCAACGTGCCGGGGGCGCGCCTCACCGGACCCGTCGGCGAAGCGCTGGCTGCGATCGCCGCGGCCGCCGTCGCGGTGGTTCCCCTGCGCTCCGGCAGCGGAACGCGCTTCAAGATTCTCGAAGCTTGGGCCGCGCAACGCGCCGTCGTGTCGACTTCGATCGGCGCCGAAGGACTCGGCGCCTGCGATGGCCAGCACCTGCGTATCGCCGATGACGCGGATGCATTCGCGGACGCCGTGACGTGCCTGCTGGAAGATCCGGCACAACGCGCGGCGCTCGGCGCGGCGGGACGCGCCTTGTACCTCGAACACTTCACCTGGCCTGCCGCCTGGCGTCGACTGGGGTCCTTGCCATGAAGCCGCCCGTGCGTGCGCTGCCCGCCGCAGTGGATGAATTGCCGGATCGTCCCGCGGTGTTTCTGCTGTGGGCCGCCGAAGGCAGACCGTATCTGGCGCGCACGGCGCGTCTACGGCGCAGGTTGAAGCGCCTGCTGGCGGGCAGCGATCGCGTCTCGCGCCTGCTCAGTTTGGGCGGCGTCGCCGGGCGCATCGAATACTGGCTCACCGGTTCGCAACTGGAATCCTCGCTTCTTTATCTGGAGCTGGCGCAGACGCACTTTCCGGAGGACTGGCGCAAGATCGTGCGCTGGAAGCCGCCCGCGTTCGTGCGGCTGGTCACGCACAATCCATTTCCGCGCACCATGGTCACCACCCGCCTGGGGCGCGGCGTCTTCCTCGGGCCGTTTACGAGCCGCGCCGCCGCGGAGCGCTTCGAAAGCGAAGCGCTTGATCTGTTCCAGATCCGCCGCTGCGAGCAGAACCTGACGCCCTCGCCCGATCATCCCGGCTGCATCTATGGCGAGATGAACCGCTGCCTGCGCCCGTGCCAGCTTGCCGTTTCCCTGGATGAGTACCGCCACGAGGCGGAGCGCTTCGAGCAGTTCCTGCGGACGCAGGGCGCTTCGTTGATCGCACCGGCCGAGGCGGCCCGCGACGCCGCCAGCGCCACCATGCAGTTTGAAGAAGCCGAGCGCCTGCACCACAGAATCGCGCGCGTACGCGAAGTCGCGTCGTCGGCGGGCGATCTGCCGCGCACGCTCGAGGAGCTGGCCGGCGTCGCCGTGGTACCTTCCAGCGAAACGGATACGGTGGAGTTGTTGTTGTTCGCCAGCGGCCACTGGAGCGAACCGCGCCGCCTGAGGCTGGCGGAAGGCGCGGGCCAATCGCTGGATCACCGCCTGCGCCCTCTCCTGGCGGATCTTCCGCGCGGCGGCTCGCCGAATCTGGAACACCTCGCGCTGCTGGCCCGCTGGCACGGGTCGAGCTGGCGCGACGGCGAGTGGATCGCCTTTGAGAGTCTCGAACGCATTCCCTACCGCAGGATCGGGAACGCGATCGGCCGTATCGCGCGCGGCCCGCAGGCGCATGCGGCAGAATAGAAACAGATGCGGCGATTCCTCCACGCCTGGCGCAGCCTGGCCGTGCGTCAGCCCTTTACCCGCCTCGGCCTCGCCTACATCTGCGGCATGCTGCTGATGGCCCTGGCCGCCTTCGTCTCGGCGAACAATCTGCTGTTCCTGATTCTGGCGGCGATGCTGGCCACATTCCTGGCGTCCGGATTCATCGGCCGCCTCGGCCTCGCCGGGCTTGAGCTCGACCTCCTGCTGCCGCAGCACACATCGGCGCGGCGCCGAGTGCGGGCGGGGATCCGCCTGCGCAACGTCAAAAAACGGACGCCCTCCTTCAGCATTCACCTGGAGGGCGCCGCCGAAAGCGGATTCGATTCGATGCTGTACTTCCCGGTGATTCCGGGCGGCGCAGCCATCGAGGAGTCCGTGCAGGTATGCTTTCCGCGCCGAGGCGCGCAGAAGGAACGGTCCTTCCGCTTCACCACCCGCTTTCCCTTCGGTTTCACCGAACGCAGCGAGAGCGTGACCATCCGGCATGAGGTGATCGTGTATCCGTGTCTCGATCCGCAACCCGGTTTCGAAGCGCTGCTGGCGAGCGTGAGCGGCGAAGTGGACGCCATGCAGCGCGGCCGCGGCACCGACTTCTACCGCATCCGCCCATATGAGGCGCTGGAGAGCGCACGGCACGTGGACTGGCGGGCGACGGCGCACACGGGCGAACTGCAAGTCCGGGAATTCGCGCGCGAGCAGGATCGCGCGGTCCTTCTGTATCTGGATCTGGACGTGCCGTACGGCGCCGAGGACTGGTTTGAGTGGGCGGTGGAATGCGCCGCGTTTCTCCTCTATGAGCTGGGCGGGCGCGAAACCAAGATCCGGCTGAAGACGCAGGAATACGACGCGACCGCGCCCGGCACCGCCGATGTCTACACCATGCTCAAGTACCTGGCGCTGGTTTCGCCGGTCCGCGGCAGAAAGGCGGCCGCGCCGGATGACGACGAAAGCTACCAGGTGATCCTCACCGCAAACCCGCAGCGGCTCTCCGAACTGGGCTGGGCCGTGGACCGAGGCGCGCGGGTATTGACAACGCAGGATTGGCGGCGCTAGGAGGCTTGCCGCGCCGGCAACTCTCCGGCGGCGCGCAGGCGCCGCATTTCCGCCTGGACCACCACAAGGCTCATCAGCATGCCGAGCGGATGCGCTCCGGCTTCCACCAGCGGGTGTGGCTTAAGCGCGCGCAGCGCGTCGATGTTCTCATCGAGCACCGTCTCGATCACGGCGCATTCCTTGTCGTTCAATCCGTATTCGCGGGCCACCTTTTGCGGATTCGCGAAGAAACGGCGCCGCAGATCCTGGGAGAGGCGCAGCTCGTACAGAATCCGGTTGAGATTGTACGCCGACGGGTGCGGATGCTTGTAAAACTCGAAGCCGCCCTGCTGGAAGTTGTAGGCGGGCGGAATTTCTCCGGTGGGCGGACCTTTGCGTTTGTTGGGCAGGAAGCGCATCACGGCGTGGCCGTGGTGCCAGGTTGGCTGGTAGGTGATCAATTCACCGGGGACGTTGGGGCCGATGGCTCCGAAGAGCGGATACCAGGGCAGCATCTCGGTATTTCCGACTTCGTCCAACTGTTCGGCGGTCAGGTTCAGCAGCGCATCGATGTTGCCGCGCTCCAGTTGCGCGATCGCCCAGTAATCGAAATCGTAAGCGGGCTGCGGATATTTCCAGGTGCCGGGATAATGCGACATGCCGCCGCTGGCGATGAACACCACGCGTTCGGGCCGGCCCGCGACGATGTTGGCGATCGCCTTGCCGAGTTGATAGCAGCGATTCGGCGTCGGCAGCGGGGGCAGATAGGTGTTGAGAAAAATGGGGACCACGGGGATATCGCGATCCGCGAGGATCCACTCATAGACCGCCGCGAAGCTGTGGCCCAGCAGGGCGTCCTGCGAGTAGGTCATGTCGAACTCGGCGCGCACCAGCTTGTCGAGGATGTCCTCGGCCAGAGGCAGGTGGACCCTCATGTTGTAATTCTTGTTGGCGAAGTGGGCTTTCGAGACTTCGCCGGCGATGACGGCGAAGGTCGGAACCGAAGACAGAAAGAAGGTTTCCAGGTGATCGCTGCCGATGATGATCACGGCGTCGGGTTTCAGTTCGTCCAGATCCTTGCCGATCACTTTCATCGCCGCGATATCGGCGTCCAACTGCTCGG
Organism: uncultured Bordetella sp.; assembly: GCA_964614015.1. Taxonomy (GTDB): domain Bacteria; phylum Acidobacteriota; class Terriglobia; order Bryobacterales; family Bryobacteraceae; genus Palsa-187. The sequence goes on from CAZTKA010000075.1 coordinate 8,256, forward strand.
GCACTTCCGTGGGAGGCCGCACAAATAACTGCGGCGCATGCACGGTGGCCGCCGCTCCAACAATCTTTCCCATAACGACTCCTTACTCGGATTCCTGATCGACGTAAACGACGCCGAGTTCCGCGAGCTTGGCGCGCAGGCCGTACAGGTCCAGCCCCAACTCGCCGGCGCGCAGTTTCTCACGCGACCGAGCTTCTTTTTCCAGGCGCGCCTGACTGGAGGCGATGACTTCCTCGGCTCTCTTGCGGGGCACGACGCACACACCATCCATATCGCCGATGATGATGTCGCCGGGCTTGACCAGTTGCCCCGCGCAGACGATGGGGATGTTGACGGATCCGGCGGTCGCCTTCACGGTGCCCTGGGCGTGAATGGCCCGCGACCAGACCGGAAAATCCATGGCGGTAAGCTCGGCCACGTCGCGGCAGCCGGCCTCGATGACCAGGCCCGTGACGCCGCGCGAGCGGAGGCTGGTGGCGATGAGCTCGCCGAACATGCCGTCGGTGGAGGGCGACGTGGTGGTCACCACCAGGAAGTCTCCGGGCTGGCAGACCTCGACGGCGGCGTGGATCATGAGGTTGTCGCCTGACTGGCACAGCACCGTAACAGCGGGTCCGGCGGCTTTAGCGGAAGGATAGATGGGGCGCATGTAGGGCGCCATCAGACCGGTGCGGCCCTGGGCTTCGTGCACCGTGGCGACGCCGTAGTCGCCCAACGTTTTCGATACGCCCGCAGCGGGGCGTGGAATCCGGCGAACAATTTTGT
>CAZTKA010000075.1:9030-16397 GCA_964614015.1 uncultured Bordetella sp.
GCAAGGCCGGAGATGCGGACAAGGCACGGAGGCATCCGGAAGGGACGCGCGTTCGAAGAATGGGCCGCCAGGCGGCCGGAGGAATCGCAAGCTAGCGGAACAGGTTCCTGGCGACGAACCACAGATTGGCCGGGCGCTCCGCCAGACGCCGCATGAAGTACCGGTACCATTGCGCGCCGTAGGGCACGTATACGCGCACGCGATATCCCCGCTGGACCAGCTTGCGCTGCAAATCGCGCCGGACGCCATGCAACATTTCGAACTCGAAACGTTCCGGCGGGATGTTCCGCTGGCGGGCATATTCCAGCAGCGGCTCGATCATGTTTTCGTCGTGCGTGGCAAGCGCGGGGTAGGTCCCGCCGTCCAGGAGCTTTTTTGCGAGCACCAGAAAAGCGGCATCCACGTCGCGCTTCCTGCGTATGGCGAGCGCGGCCGGCTCGATATAGGCGCCCTTGCACAGCCGCACCATGACCTGCGCGCGGTTGAGACGTTCGATATCGGCAGGCGTGCGGTGGAGGTAAACCTGGAGGGCCACGCGGACGGCCCCTGTCTCCCGCCCGGCCGCCTCGGCGAGGCGCACGGTCGTTTCCGTGTAGCGCGTGTCTTCCATATCGATTTCGACGTAGCTTCCGATGCGGGCGGCATGCCGGGCGAGGGCGCGCAGGTGCTCCTCGGCGGCGGATTCGGACACGTCCAGCCCGAGCGCGGTGAGCTTCAGGGCGATGGTGGTGGGCAAACCGCGCGCGGCGATGGCGTCCAGCGCCTGGACATAGGCGTCGCGGGCGGCGCAGGCCTCGGCGAGGCTCGTCACGTTTTCGCCGAGGTGGTCCGCCGCGGTGAGGAGACCGGCCGCCGCGAGCTCCGCACAGACCGCGAGCTCCGCTTCGAGCGTTTCGCCCGCGATGAACCGCCGCGTCAGCCTGCGCGCGGAGGTGTTCGACTCCAGCCAGCGCCGCAATCCCGGCCGCTGGGACAGGTACATGAAAAAGGCGCGCGTCATGATTCGGGCGCGCGCACTCCGTTATCGGGCCTTCGCACTTCGCCTTCGATGCGGGCCGGTTCGGGCGGCTCCGCTGAGCCGCCCACGCCCAGCTCGCGCATCCGCTTCAGCGCCGGCAGCATCCGCGCATCCCAGCTTGCGACGGATTTGTTGTAGGCCTCGACGGCGCGCGAAAGATGCCGGCCCGATTCGGCAAAAGCTTCGCCGAACACGCGCACGCGTTCGTGGAACTCTCCGGCGATGCGCCGCAGCTCCTCGGCGTTGCGCGCCAGCCGCTCCTGCCGCCATCCGTAGGCCACGCCTTTCAGCACGCTCACCAGCGTCACCGGGGTCGCGATCAAAACCTTCCGCGCCAGCGCGTCTTCGAGCAGATCCTGCTTTTGCTCGAGCGCAGCGCACAGGAAGTTTTCCCCGGGAAGAAACAAAACCACCATCTCTGGAGCAGTGTCGAATTGGGCCCAATACTCTCTTGCGGAGAGTTCGGCGACGTGGCGCCAGACCTGCTGGGCGTGCCGTTCGAGGGCGGCCGCGCGGGCCTGCGCGTCGGAGGCGGCTTCGGCTTCCAGATACGCGCTCAACGGAGTTTTTGCGTCGACGGGGAGCGTCCGCCCGCCCGGCAGTCTCACCAGCATGTCCGGACGGCGGCCGCCGGAGGAGACCTGTTCATCGAAGTCGCAGTAGGGCGCCATGCCGGCCAGCTCGGCCACGCGCTTCAAGGTCAACTCACCCCAGCGCCCGCGCGCGTTCGATCCGCGCAGGGCCTGCGCCAGCGCGACGGTGTCCTTGCTGAGCGCGGCGAGGTGCGCCTCGAGGCCGCCGAGCATGTGCTGGCGCTGCGCTTCGAACTCGCGCATCTGGGCTTCGATACGTTCCAGCGTTCCGGCCAGCGGGCGGGCGGCGTCGGCCGCCGCGCGGGCTTCCTCGGCGGCGTGGCGCGCGCGCATCCATACGGCGGCCAGCGCCGCGCCCAGCGCGAGCGCCAAAACAAATCCCACGAGAAATGTCGCGACGGTCATTTCCCCCTTCAGTGTACCCGAGGCGGGGCCGCGGCAGGCCAGCGTTTCTACCGGACGCCGAACTCCGCTGCGAGTTTCTCCCAGTCGGAGGCTTCGCCGAACCTGGCGCCGGCCAGGGACGGATCGATCGAACGGAGCATGCCGGTTAGCACGCCGCCCGGACCCACTTCGATGCAGCGCGAGACGCCGCTGGCGGAAAGCCGGCGGACCGAGTCGCTCCAGCGCACCGGATTCGGAACCTGCTGGTACAGTCCTTCGCGCGCCTCCGCGGCCGTGCGCACTTCGTGCGCCTGCCAGTTATTGATCAGTGGAAACGCGAGGTCGCGAAAGACGGTTGCGTCGAGATCGGGTTTCAAGCGCTGCTGCGCCGGCTCCATGAGAGGGCAGTGGAACGGAGCGCTGACCGGGAGCGCGATGGCGCGCTTGGCTCCGGCGGTTTTGGCGAGCTCCATGGCGCGCGCGACCGCGCCGGCGTGTCCGGCGATCACGATCTGATCGGGCGAATTCAAATTCGCGGCGGTGACGACTTCGCCCTGGGCGGCTTCCGCCAGCACAGCATCCAGTTTTTCCAAGGGCATTTTCAACAGAGCGGCCATCGCGCCCACGCCCGGCGGCACGGCCTCTTGCATATAGCGACCGCGCTTGCGCACCAGCCGCACTGCATCGGCCAGGGCCAGCGAACCGGCGGCGACCAGGGCGGAGTATTCGCCCAGGCTGTGCCCGGCGACGTAATCCGGCTGCAATCCTCGCGCGGCCAGCACGGCATAGGCGGCGGCGGAAACGGCCACCAGCGCCGGCTGCGTGTTCTCGGTGAGCTTCAGTTCTTCTTCCGGACCTTCGAAACAGAGGCGGGAGAGCGCGAAGCCCAGCGCCTGGTCGGCCTCTTCAAAAACGCGCGCGGCTTCGGGAAAGGATCCGGCCAGCGATTTTCCCATGCCGGCGAACTGCGATCCCTGGCCGGGGAACAAGAGTGCGGTCTTCGTCATCTCTTGCAAGTGTAGCCGCCTCGGACGCAGACCCGCCGTTATCGTGGCCGGCCGAGTCCATCCAATTCCGCCGCGCCCGCCGGGATCCCCCCGCCGGATGACCGTGTTTGGCGCGGAGTTGAAATCCGGATTTGTGATATCAACTCCGGGCCGCAGGCCTCGCGCCCAGTACAATGGGGAACAATGCAGATTGCGCGCGCGGCGTTGCTCGGCCAGGGTCATCCCTGTGTGAGGGAAGCAGTCCTCCGGCTGTTTCGTCACCCGGAGGCGGGGCCGGAAGTGATGGAGGAGCTCATTCGCCGCCTCACCGCGAGAGTACCGGAAAGCCTGTCGGCCTGTTACTTCCTCAATTCCCTGAGCGAGGCGAATGAACTGGCGTTGCGCCTGGCCCGCGCGCGCGTAAGCGGAAAAGACGTGATCGTTCTCGACGGCGCCGACCACGGGATGACCACGTCGCTCAAGAACATGAGTCCGGCGCGGGGCGAGGTGAAGTTCTGGGCCCATGTTGCACGGCGCGGCGATGCGGATCACGTGGCGTCCACGGCGCGGGCCATCCAGGCCACCGGGCGCGGCCTATGCGCCTTCTTCGCGGAGGGCGTGTTTCCGGACGGCTTCCTGCGCCGCGCCTATCAAGCCGTGCGCTCGGCCGGAGGTGTGTGCGTCGCGATCGAGGAGCAGACCGGGCTGGGCCGCGTCGGCGCCTCGTTCTGGGAATTCACACGCCAAGGGGCAATGCCGGACATCGTGGTAGTGGGCCAATCGCTGGCCAACGGGCTGCCTCTTGCCGCCGTGGTGACGCGAGAGGAGCTGGCCGCGTTCCCGCCAACCCAGGCGCATCCGGCGATGTGCGCTGCCGGGCTGGCCGTGCTCGACGCGATCGAACGGGAACAGCTCGCGGAACGAGCTGACCGCGTGGGAGCGCCGCTGGCCGCGGTTGCGGCGCGAGGAGCCGGGTTGTGCTGGGAGATCGACCATCCGGACGGGTCACGCACCGTGATCCGCCCTCCGCTGGTGGTGACCGAAGCGGAAGTCGCAGCCCTGGCGCGGGCGCACCGGCAACCTATACCAGCACGGTGAAGGCGCTCTCGGCCTTGTCCTGTTCGGACCGTACGACCGGGCGGTAGAGCGTATCGCGCTCGACGGGCTCGCGGCCGGCCTCGCGGATCAAACGCATCAATTCGCTCCGGCGCATGTGCTGCGTGGTCGTGGCGCCGGCATCGTGATAGACGCGCTCTTCGACCAGCGTGCCGTCGATGTCGTCGGCGCCAAAGCGCTGAGCGATCTGGGCGATCTGCGGCGTCAGCATCACCCAGTAGGCCTTGATGTGGGGAATGTTATCGAGCAGCAAGCGCGATACGGCGATCTCGCGGATGTCGGCAAAGCCGGTGGTCTTCGGGATGTGGTCCATCGCTGTGTTATCGGGATGGAAGGAAAGCGGAATGAAGGTTTGGAAGCCGCCCGTTTCGTCCTGCAACGCGCGCAGCTTCAGCAGGTGATCCAGGCGATCCTCTTCGGTCTCGATGTGCCCGTACAGCATGGTGCAGTTGGAGTGCAGCCCCATCTGATGCGCGATGCGGGCCGTGGCGATCCACTCCTCGCCGGTCAGTTTGTGATCGCAAATGATGCGGCGCACCCGCTGGTTGAAAATCTCCGCTCCACCGCCGGGCATCGAATCGAGGCCGGCTTGCTTGAGCTGTTCGAGCACCTCGCGCGTGCTGATTTTGGCGCGTTTGGCGAAATATCCGATCTCGACCATCGTGAAGGCCTTCAGGTGCACGCGCGGGAAACGGAGCTTGAGGCCGCGCAGCATCTCGCAATACCAGTCCAGCGTCAACTCGGGATGGAGGCCGCCGACCATGTGAAACTCGGTGACGGCTTCCGTATAGCCCTCGCCGGCCTTGCGCCAGACCTCTTCAAGCGACATGGTGTACGCCTGGCCGTCGCGGGTGCGCTTGCCGAAGGCGCACAGCTTGCAGTTGGCGACGCAGACGTCGGTGGGATTGATGTGGCGGTTGACGTTGAAGTAGGTGACGTTTCCGTGCAGGCGCTCGCGCACGGCGTTGGCGAGCCAACCGACGCCGAGCAGGTCGGGGGTGCGGTAGAGCAGCAGGCCGTCTTCGGCGGAAAGCCGCTCGCCAGCGGCCACCTTGGCGCGGATCGCTTCGAGACGGCCATCCTCAAACGTTGGCAACATGCGGAAAATTCAAGAATATCATGCCTTCACGGCCCGAATCCCCGCTTGCGGCGCCGCTCGCGCCCCACCGAACAGCGTCAAAACTTATACCGCAGGCCGCCGTTGATCACCCGCCCGTCGAGCGGCGCCCAGGCCTCCACCGTCCAGCGTCCATCCACGCCGCGCTCCGGCCGCAGGAGCGGATCCCAGCGCGTCTGGCGCGCGTCGGTGAGATTCTCACCGTTCAGGAACAGGCGAAAAATACCAATCCGCCGCTCGATCAGAAACCCGAGGCTCACGTACGGCTCCGATTGCGGCCGGTATGGATTCTGCTCCAGGCGCTGGCGGCCGGTGTAGTAGCACTCGATTCCGATGCGGCCAACATCTTCTTTTTCCCACATGCCCGAGATGCCGAAGCTGTGGCGCGGCGTGAGAGGCACCTCGAGGCGGCGGCCCGAATCCAGTTCGCGCGAGCGCACGTAGGTGTAGGTCGCCGTCACGGAAAGCGGCGCCTTGCGCCAGGTTCCCAGCAGCTCCACGCCGCGGTTGGTCGTGGGTTCGGGCTGGTTCACCAGCCGGTACGGGTCTGCGCCCCCGTACGCCACAGTGAGCGGATTCCGGATGCGCGAGGCGAACAGGGTCAGGGTAGCCGAAGCCGCGCCGAAATTGCGCGTCAGATCAACCGAGGCGCTGCGGCCGCGCTCCGGCAGCAGGGGCGTGGGAATCGCAAGGCGCGACAACCCCGTGGCTTCCGTCTCCTCGGTCAGCGGCGTCGGCGCGAAGAAACCCTGGCCCGCGGAGACGCGGCTGGTCCACTTTTCCCAACGCAACAGAGCGGCGAGCCTGGGGCTAAAAAAGCGGCCATAGCGGTTGTGGAAATCGGCGCGCGCACCAGCCGACAAGGACAGCCATGAAGCCACGTCGAAGTCGTCTTGTACAAAGATCCCGGGCGTGACATAGAGGTAAGCAAAGCGCGGAACGTCTCGCGGACGGTACGCGTCGCGGTCGACGGCGGCGCCGGCCACCCAGGTATGCCGCCCGGCGACGCCGCGCACAGCAACTTCGCCGAACAGCAGGTCGTGCCGGTCTCGCTCGCGAAGTTCGCCGAAGCGGTGATCGTGACGCAGCCATGAGGCGGCGAGCCGGGTGGTCACTACCAGGCGTCCCCCGAGCGGCAGCGTGAGGTTGCCGCCCACGTCGTAGCGCCGCGTGTCCAGCGCCTCGATGTAGGGGATGCGCGCGCTGCCGCCTTCCCGGTCTTCATACGTGATCCCGCCGGCGATTCCTCCGCTGCGCCCGCCCCGTCCCTGCCAGAAGAAACGCGGGCGCAGCACACCGCGCGCGTAACCCGCAAGATCGGCCCATCCGTCTCCGTCGCGATCGTTCTTTTGCTGGCCGTGTCCGCCAGCGAGCAGCGAAGCGCCCCACCGGGCGCCAAGCGGCGCGCTCAGGAACAACGTCGCGTCCGTGCCGCCGAGGCTGGTACGGTTCAGCAGAAGCTCGTGCGCCGGCTTTTCGCCGGGACGCCGGGAGATCAAATTCACCACGCCCGCCATAGCAGCCGAGCCGTACAACGCCGAGGACACGCCCTTGATCACCTCGACCTGTCCGAGATCCGTGGGCGGGATTTGCAGGAGACCGAGCCCCGCGCCCTGCTGGCCGAACAGCGGCAAGCCGTCGGAAAGAAAACGCGTGTAGCGTCCCCGCATGCCCTGGATGCGCACGGCGGCGGCCCCTAAACCGGGCGAAGTGGTCTGCACGCGGAGGCCGCCCATTTCATTCAGCATCATGACGATGTCGCCGGGCGTCATGAGGATCTTTTCTTCAATTTCCTCGCGCGTCAGCACCTCGACGCGCGCCGGGGAGTCCTGCAATCGCCGGTCGGTGCGGGTGGCGTATACCGTGATCTCCTCTTCCAGACGCTCAGGAGGCTGTGGGGCCGGGGCGGGCTGGGAAAGCGCGGCTGTGACTGGCGCCAGAAACCCAACAGCCAGCCTAACGGTCCTCATTCTTCACGTCCAGAAAATATCGGCCGCCCAGAACAGGAAAAAGATCACGCTGACGTAGCCGTTCATGGTAAAGAAGGCCGCATCGACGCGCGAGAGATCGCCGGCGCGGACCAGGCGGTGCTCCCAGGCGAGCAAGCCGCCGACCGCCGCGATGCCCGCCCATGCCACTGGGCCGAGATCGAA
>CAZTKA010000076.1:0-15945 GCA_964614015.1 uncultured Bordetella sp.
TGCAGATTGGGACAACGCGCCGATTCGCAGACCGTATGCAGGCCTAGCTCGCGCAGCCGGCTCTTGAGCGCGTGCACCTCCGCGTAGTGCGGGACCGGCCGCCGCAGCCATTCAGGCAGGCGCGGAGCGGCGGGATGAATCTCGATCATCAGAAGACCCGCCGGACCGCCTCGTCCGATGGAAAGTTCTTGGCCTTCAGATCCGCGCGCGTCCTGGCGATGTCGGCCTCGTTGAGGGGGCCGACCAGCACGCGGAACAACTCCGGACGCTCCGGCACCTGCGCGGCAATGGCGGAGAATCCCCGTCCGCGCAGCAGGTCCGCCATGGTTTCGGCGGAATCGCGATCCGTTGCAGACAGCTGGAGGTACACTCTCCCCGGAACCGGCTGTGAAGCAAGCGGCGCTTGTTTGGGGGGAAGCTTGGGCGGGGATTTGGCCGCGGGTTCGGGCTGGAAGGACGGCAGGGCTTTGACTTTCGGGGCCGGCTCGGGCGGCGCGGCAGGCGCAGACGGCGGTGGTGCTTTTGCGGGTTCCTGCTTCGGGGCGGGCGCCGGCGCGGAGGGCGCGCTGGCATCCGGGGACACGTGCGGGGCCGTCTCCGTGATGGTCTGCTCGCGTGGCTCGGCGGCGGGAGCCGGAGCGGCCGCGGCTGGAGGGATCACCAAGGCCTCGCGTTCGTCCTTGGAGGCGACGGCGGCGGTCAGCACCGGTGCGGAATTCTTGCCGACGACGTAGCCCATCAGGAAGCACACCCCTAACAAGATCACCACGATGAAGAACACGCTAAACAGTTGCTTATTGCCGAGAACTAATTCAAATTCCCCGTCTTCGTTCGTCGCCACGATTTGAATCCTTTATCAGCCGGGGTTCGGCCCTTCGAATCTCTTGAGCATCGCCCCTACTGATGACAGTATATCGACGGGCAGCGGGAACACAACCGTTGTATTCTTTTCCGCACCGATCTCGACCAGCGTTTGCAAATAGCGGAGCTGGATCGCGGCGGGCTGCCGCGACATCATCTCGGCGGCCTTTTGCAAGTTCTCGGCAGCCGCCATTTCGCCTTCCGCGTGGATGATCTTGGCGCGCCGCTCGCGCTCGGCTTCGGCCTGCTTGGCAATGGCCCGGATCATTTGCTCCGGCAAGTCCACCTGCTTGATCTCGACCATGGTTACCTTCACACCCCACGGGCCGGTGTGCTGATCGAGCACCGATTGGAGTTTGACGTTGAGTTTCTCGCGCTGGCCCAGCAGCTCGTCCAACTCGACTTCGCCGAGCACGCTGCGCAGCGTTGTCTGCGCCAACTGCGAGGTGGCATACAGGTAATTCGATACCTCCAGCACCGCCTTTACGGGATCCACGATGCGAGTGTAGATGACGGCGTTCACTTTGACGGTCACGTTGTCGCGGGTAACGGCGTCCTGCGCCGGGACATCGAATACTTCAACGCGCAGCGACAGTCGCACCATGCGGTCGATCGGGGGAAACACGAGAATCACTCCGGGGCCTTTCGGGCCGGGCAGAACGCGGCCGAGGCGGAAAATGACTCCGCGTTCGTATTCAGCCAGAATCTTGATGCTGGAGACCACGTAGAAGATCAGGATCAGAAGCGGGATCAGCGCGGTATCAAACGGCATGAAGCCTCCTTTCACCGTATACTACGCCATTGCAATGACCGGATGCCCGCTGGCGGGGGCTGATAGAATCAAACCATGGCAAGAATTCTCGGCGCCGTCGCCAGCTCTCATACTCCGACCATCGGGTTTGCTCTCGACAAGCACAAGGAAGGCGATCCCGTCTGGGCTCCCATTTTTGAAGGCTACAAGCCCGTCCAGGACTGGCTGGCCGCAAAGAAACCTGACGTTCTGCTGCTGATTTTCAACGATCACGTAACATCGTTTTTTTTCGATCACTACTCGCAGTTCGCCCTGGGCATCGGCGAATCTTACGCCGTCGCGGATGAAGGCGGCGGCCCGCGCGCTCTGCCGCCTGTGCGCGGGCACGTCGGCCTCTCGCATCACATCGCTGCCGGGCTGGTGGCCGACGAGTTCGACCTCTCCTATTTTCAGGACAAGGCGCTCGATCACGGCTGCTTTTCGCCGCTCTCGATTCTGTGGCCGCATGAGCCCACCTGGCCGGGCGCGATCGTGCCGCTCCAGATCGGCGTGCTCGAGTTTCCGATTCCCTCCGCCAGGCGCTGCTACAAACTCGGCCAGAGCCTGCGCCGCGCGATTCAAAGTTACCCCGAGGATTTGGGCGTGGTGATCGTAGCCACCGGCGGCCTGTCCCACCAGGTCCACGGCGAGCGTTGCGGCTTCAATAACGTCGAATGGGACATGAAGTTTCTCGACCTGATCGAAAAGGATCCGGTGCGTCTGACCGAGATGACGATTGCCGAGTACGCCGAGCTGGGCGGAATGGAAGGCGCCGAGATCATCATGTGGCTGGTGATGCGCGGCGCGCTTTCCGCCAACATCCGCAAATTGCACCAGAGCTATTACCTCCCGAGCATGACCGGCATCGCGACGGCGATCTACGAAAATGAAGCGGAGCAGCCGGCTCATCCGGATGCGGCCTATCTGGCGCATGTCAATCATGAGCTGGCGGGCGTAGAGAAGTTGCCGGGCACGTATCCGTTCACGCTGGCGCGCAGCGTCAAGGGATACCGCCTGAACAAGTTCCTGCATAGCCTGACCAATCCCGTGTGGCGCGCGAAGTTCCGCTCCGATCAAGAAGCGCTGTTTAAGGAGGCCGGATTAACGGCCGAAGAAGCCAGCTTGGTGCGCAATCTGGACTGGCGCGGGATGATCCATTACGGCGTCAGCTTCTTCATGCTGGAGAAGCTGGGAGCCGTGATCGGAGTCTCGAATCTGCACATTTACGCCGCCATGCGCGGGCAGTCGCTGGAGGATTTCCAGAAGACGCGCAACGCGCCCGGCGCTCTGTATTCGGTCGCGGGGACCGATGCGGGGCAGCAGCAGGCATCCTGGGATAAGGCGCGTTAACTCTTTTGGCGCTGCAGCCGCGCCATTTCGAGAATGTGATCGGCGACTTTCCGAGGCTCGTCGACGCTGGCTATTTCGATGCGGCTGGTTTCTCCGGCTGTTTCGAGGGACACATTGCCCACGCCGATCAGGCGCTGGCCGAAAGTCTGATCGGTACGCACGTCCTGGACCTTCACCAGCTCCATCACGCGCGTGGTTTTGGAAACTATGCCCGTCTCATAGCGCACGCGATCCTCGGAAATGATCAGCTTGGTTCCCAGCCGGACCAAGTGTTTGAAAGCGGCGGTCGAGGCGATGGCCGCCGGGATCAACAGCAGCCAGTCCGAGGACAGGCCCGCGATTTCGGGCTGGTGGTAGGAAAAGACCAGGATCGCCGCCGCCAGCAGCGCTGCGAACACGTATGCGGCTTTGATCAGTTTGACGGAGGAGCGCAGCAGCATGCGCCGTATGATAGCACGCGCGTCACACTCCGCCGAGCTTCTTCCAGGCACGCACCCATAGCCGCGACTCCAGGGCTGCCATCCGCGCCCGGACCTCATTCAGTTCGCGGTCGAGTTGTTGCGCCCATGCGGTGCGCTCTTCCAGCAGCCGCTCCATTTCCTTGTGCGACTGCTCGTGGAAGGCAATGTAGCGCTGGTATTCGCCGCGAATGGTTTCAAGCTCGCGCTCCAGTTGTGCGATGCGCCGCGAAGCCGCTCCGTAGGCTTGCACGATGTCGTGCGCCGGAGGCGCGAACTTCCCCTTGCGCGCCACAATGGGCAGAGACCAGCTTTCGGCGTGATCCACGCCGAATTCCGGAACATTTTCGCTGGCAATGTGAACTTCGCGGAACCCCGCTCCGGTGAGCATAGCCCTGAGGGACGCCTCCGTGAAGACCCGCATTTCAAGCGTCGAGCCGTCACCGCCGTGGAAGCACAGGTTTTCGAACACTTCGATGAGACCGTCACGCCTCCGGTTGACCAGCACGGTACGGCCGCCGGGCGATGCGAGCGCGTACTGGTGCAGATCCGGGAAATGCTCCTGGGTGCGGGCCTCGAGCGAATACGGCACGGTCAGAAGCAGCAGGCCGTCCGGCTTGAGCAGGCGATACAGGTTCGCGAAAGCATGTTCGACCGGTGGCGGCACGTGCTCCATCACTTCACTGGAAACGATGAAGTCATACGTGCCGAGCGCGTCCTCGGGCGGTCTGGTGATATCGAGCACCGGAGGCTGGTGATAGAAGGTGTTCGTGTAGTCAAATTTCTCGGCCAGACGGGCCGCCAGCGGCGGTGGATCGCTCATGCCGAAGCCGCGCACCGTCTTGAGCGCCGGCAGGTGAGGCAGCGCGAGATCCGTGCCAAAAAACTCACGCGAGAGCAGTGCGGCCAGAGAGCGCAAACGCACAGTGGAGCCGCACCGGGTGCAGCTCGGCACTTCCCGGCCGAGTGGTTCCGTGCTACGCATGCACGCGGCGCCGCACAGGTTACACGTAAAGCTTGCCACAACTTATTCTAAATTGCCGCGCGGCCTTCACGGCGTTCCCCGCAGGAGCCGCAGGTACTGGTCGCTGTCAGAGATCGTGTTGTGGCCCGCCTCCGGCACAACCTTCAGCGATACGAGACCACTGCGGAACCGCGAGGCAAGCAAATCAGTGCTCGCGCGGGGCACGATTTCGTCGCGCTCCGCGGCGAGGATGAGCGTGGGAGCGTTCACCAGCGGAGCGTATTTCGTGGATTCGAACTTATCCAGCAGGAACCACCTCGCCGGAAGGTACGGATAGTGAAAGGCCGCAAGTTCCCGCAGGCTGTCGAATGGCGTTACCAAGACCAGCCGGGCGACAGGGCGCCGGCTCGCGACATACACAGCGACACCGCAACCCAAGCTGCGCCCCACAACATCGATATCCGGATGCTCGCGGTGCACTTCGTCGAAAAGAGTCAGGGCATCAGCGAACAGCGCCGCCTCCGAAGGACTCCCGGAGCTTCCGCCGTAGCCCCGGTAATGCAGCAGGTAAATCGCGTGTTCCGGAAACGCATCGGACAGGCTGGGCAGATTTAGTGAGACGTCCTCGGCATTGCCTCCGAAATAGAGGAGGGCGCGCGGGCCGTTCGCAGGACGCATGGAAGCGAGCACGCGCTCGCCCGCGACCGGCAGGGTGAGCGTTTGCGTCGTGACCCGGCTGGGTTGAGGAAAGTAGATATAGGAACGTTGAAACATGAACAACGCTCCGCAGAGACCGAGATAGGCGATCGCAAGGCCGCCCAGCAAGAGTCGTAGCGCGTGCACTGGAGCTAACCGGGAATGATGGCGATGGTCTTCACGCGTTTCCTGTGGCGCGCGAGCACGTATTCCAGGAAGTCGCCGACGATCAGATGAGGCTTGCCCGTGCCGCGATTCACTACCCGGCATTTCAGTACGGAGCTGCTGCCATCCCACTCCACATTGATCGCGCCGGGCCGCTCGTAATCCGTGCTGCGAATCTTCATCCATCCGGGCGCGCGCCCCTGCTGTTGCTGCCGGACGACTTGCAGCAAGTGGCGTTCCAAATGGGGGTCCGCCGCGATCCGCTCCCGGAGGCTGGGGCCCTTCTGGCAGTAAATGTGGATCAGCGTCTGCATAGCGAGTATTGCGTTCATCCTTCGCCAATTGAGATGTATCACATTCTCATCGGCGCCGCAGGCTGGCCCTGGTGTCCCGCAAGTGCCCATCACGATGCGGCCGTGAGGTCTGGCGACGCGCACCATCTTTCGGGCGACGTCGAAGGACTTGAAAGCAAACATGGCGCCAAACTACGGAAACCGTCAAATCGAAAGAATGGTTGAAGACACGCTCCAGGTTGCATGCATCTCCTTCTTGAAATTTCAGCCGGGCGAGGCCGGTGGCAGCGGACCGCCGGTTGCCCCGGACGGCTAGGCGGGATTCTCCGGCCACCTGTGCTTCGGGTACCGCCGCATAAGCTCGCGGCGAACTTGCGGATACAGGCGCTGCCAGAACCCCGCTAGATCGCGCGTGACCTGGACGGGCCGGTGGTTCGGAGCCAGCAGATGCACCACGACCGGCGCGCCGTTCAGGCGCGGCGTGTCCGTCATTCCGAAGAAATCCTGCAAGCGCGATTCGATCCACGGCGGTTTGCCGGTTTCGTAATGCACCTGGACCCAGCGTCCGCCGGGAAGCTTCAGCCGCTCCGGCGCGATCTGCTCCAGCCGCGGCGGCCGCATCCGAGCCAGCAGGTCCGCGTTGCGCAAACCGGCGAAGCTGGTGAACTCGCGGCACGCTTCCCGGAGCGCCGCCGCCGCATCGATCCGCACGCCCGCCAGCGCGGCCCGAGCGGTCAACTGCGCCAGCGCATCGCGATCCACGAAGCTTTCGACTCCCGCTTCGAGAGCTTTCTGGGCGAGCAGGCGGCCTGCCTCCTCGCACGGGGCCGCGGGAGCCCGCGTTTCCTCGATGACCAGTTGATCGTAGAGCAGTGCGGAGACTTGTTCGACCCGCTCCGCCTCGCGGTTCCACTCATACCGTGTGCGCTCCAACGCGCGATCCAACAGCCATTCAGGTTCGATCGGAGCGGCCAGCCGCACCAGCGGTACACCATGCTCGCGGCGCTCCTCAATGTCAATGGCCACCAGAAACCCCCAGCGGCAACCCGGGAAGCGCGCCGGCTCCCCGCCGGAAAGCAGCAGCTCGCCTTCGCGCCGTCGATCTTGCCGATGGCGGGCCACGCGATCCGGAAACGCCGCAAGCACGCTTTGCAGGATCGCGTCGTCGTTGTTGCCCTTGCGATCGCGCCCGCCGGCGCGTTTGCGGAGTTGCTCATAAACCCGCCGTGTCTGTGGGAGCCAATCGCTTTCGATAAGGGCGAGCAGGTCGGAGGAGCTGCGCTCGCCCGCGCTGAGTACGGCCGCGACGGCGCAGCCTTTCTCCGGTACGCCACGCTGCTGAGCCTCGAAGACCAACTTCGCGAGGCGCGGCGGGAGCGGGAGGTGCGCCATCTCCGGCGTGATCCGCAGTTGATCGAGCAGATCGCTGGCGGCCTTCCATGCGGGCTCGGGGGGAGCGTCGAGCCAATCGAGTTTCTCGATGCCCATCGCGCGCAGATGCAGCACGACTTGGGAAAGCTCGCGGCGCAGGATTTCCGGCGTATCGGCGGCCGGCCGGCGATGGAATTCCTGTTCGGTGTAGAGGCGGATGACACGCCCCGGTCCGGTGCGTCCGGCGCGGCCCGCGCGCTGGATCGCCGACGCCTGGCTGATGCGGCGCACTTCAACCGAAGGCAGTCCGGTCCAGGGTGAGTCCGCCGCAACGCGCGCCAAGCCGCTGTCGACGACGGCGTTGACGTCTTCGATGGTCACCGAGCTTTCGGCGACGTTGGTCGAAAGAATCACTTTGGGCTGGCCGGCGGGGGCAACCGCGCGATCCTGTTCGGCGGGCGAAAGATCGCCGTGAAGCGGGAGCACCAGCACACCCGCGCGTGCAGCGAAGCCTTCCAAAGCCCGCGCCGCGCGGCGGATCTCAGCCGCGCCGGGGAGGAATACCAGCGTGTCCCCGTTCCGTCCCAGCCGTTCCACCGCGGCCGCGACTTGTTCCTCGAGCGGAGCCGCCGAGTGCGGCGTGTGCTCGATCTCCAGCGGATTCTGGCGCGTTGCCGAGCGGAACACTGGGCAATCGCCCAGAAACTTTGCAACGGGTGCGGCGTTCAACGTCGCCGACATCACGACGATGCGCAACTCCGGCCGCGAGGTTCGCTGTATGCGCCGCACCAATGCGAGCGCCAGATCCGTTTCCAAGTGACGCTCATGGAACTCGTCAAGGATCACCGTACTCACGCCCTTAAGGTCGGGATCGGAGAGGAACCGGCGCGTCAGCACGCCCTCGGTGAGAAAGCGGAGCCTGGTGCGCGGACCGCTCACGTCTTCGAAGCGCACCTGATACCCGACGGTTCCCCCGATGCTTTCGCCCATCTCGCTCGCAACCTGTTTCGCGGCCATGCGCGCGGCCAGGCGGCGCGGTTCAAGCACCAGCACTTCCCCGAACTCGAGCAGAGCGGGCGGCACCCGTGTCGTTTTGCCCGCGCCCGGAGCCGCCTCAATCACCGCGTTCGAAACGGACTTCAGGGACTCCACGATCCGCGGCAGCAGATCGTCAATCGGCAACGACTGCTCGTATCGTTTCAGGAGCATTTCCCTCCAGGCGGTTGTTCACGTAGATGTAGGCCGCGCGGCGTTCTTCTTTCATGCGGCGGATCAGCGCGCGCAGCGCACCGCGCAATTCCGGGTTCTCGTCCTGAATCCGGTCGTACGGCTGAAACTTCTGAACGGCCTCTTCGTACGTCCGGCCCTGACGAAGCAGCGCGCGGGTCACCGTGAAATCGGCGGTGAACACGCCCGGGACCGCCATCTGTTCGCCCGCGGCGGGCATGCGCGTCCAGGCGTTGAAGACGTGCGCGACGCGATGCGCCCGCAGGCAGTCGAAGTACGGCGGCCGCAGATATTCGCGGTTCCGCACCTCCACGGCATAGCGGAGCGTCCCGGGCAACTGCGACAGGAATGCGTCCAAATCCGGAACGAACTCCCGCGGTGGCGTGCCGCGGGCGCCGAACTCGAAGATCAACGGTCCGAGCCGCCCGGCGTACGGATTGAGCGGCTCCAGGAACAACGCCCGCAGCGCCTCGGCGTTCAGGTATGATTCATTCTTCATGCCAGCGCGAGGACCGTAGCGCGCATGCTTCGGAAAAACTTCGACGGTTACCTCCTCGGGAACCTTCAGCGCGATGCGCAAATGCGCCGGAGCCGATGCAAACAGCTTGTGCCAAAACTCGGGGGAAGGGAACTGGTAAAAGGAAAAATCACCGCAAACCGTCGGGAACGTCTCGGCGTACTCGGCCAGGCATTCGCCTTCGAAGCGCTTGCGCGAAAAGCGTCCACGCGAAAGGTACCGTTCGCGGCTGTAGATCTGATCCAGCCAACCCTCATATTTCCAGGAACTGGTTCCGATCCAGATGTTGTCCTGGGCGAGCGCCCGCAGTTTGTGCGCGAGCGCCCGGCGGTCGAATGGAGCAGAGGAAGCGAACAGCGGCAAAGTCACCGGGCTCTGGCCGAGCGATTGTAAAACGGATCTGCGCCCGCTTCGATAACGCCGTTAGGCAGTACGCGCACCATCACCGGAGCCGAACCATTGTTGTAGCGCGACATGATCCGCACCTTGTGCCCACGCGCGGCCAGCTCCTGCGCAACGTTCTGCGGAATGCGCTCATCGAGCAGCAGGTCGCCGATGTTCCAGGCGTGGTTGTCCAAGCTGGCCACCATGTGGCGCGTCTGATAGCGCGGCGCCTCGACCGCGGCCTGCGCATCGAAACCGAACTCGAGCGTGTTCAGCATCACCTGCAGCAGCGCCTGATCCTGGACGTCGGCGCCGGGCGTCGAAAGCGCCAGCAACGGCGAGCCGTCCGGATTGGTCACCAGCGTGGGCGAAAGCGTCACGCGCGGGCGCTTGCCGCCTTCGAGCTCGTTCGGATGCCCGGGCACCAGCACAAAGCTCTGCGCGCGCTGCGTGAGGGGAATGCCAGTATCGCCCGCGATCACGCTCGGCATCCAGGCGCCGGAGGGCGTGGCGGTGAACATCACCCCGTTGTTGTCGATCACATCCACGCAGGTCGTGTCGCGCGACATCAGAGCATCGTCAATGCGGTAGAAAGCCGTCTGGAAAGACGTCGGATGCGGAAGCCTCAGCCCGTTGATATCGCCCGGCTGGAAACTCAACGAGGCGCGGTCGGTGATCAGCGCTCTCCGCTTGACGGCGTACGCTTTCGTGAGCAGCGCCTTGTAATCCAGCTTGCTGAACTTGGGATCGGCGTAATACGTATCGCGATCCGCGTAGGCCAGCTTCAAGGCCTCCACCGACCGGTGAATGTATTCGGCCGAGTTCTGCGCGGGCCGGCCCTCGAATCCCTCCAGAATATTCAGCGCTTGAATCAGATCCGGACCCTGACTCCAGAATCCCGGTTTGTAGACATGGTAGCCGCGGTACGTGGTTGTTACCGGCTCTTCCACGTCGGCGCGGAAGGCAGCCATGTCTTCGTACCGCAGCAGGCCGTCGTTGGCCTTGCTGAAGGCGTCGATCTTGCGTGCGATCTCGCCGCGATAGAAATAATCGCGCACGGCGTCGATGGCGGCCTGGCGGCTCCTGCCCGCGGCCAGCGCCGATTTTTCGGCCTGCGCCATCGCGCGCAGCGTCCTGGCCGTATTCGGCTGGCGGAAAATCTCGCCCACGCGCGCCGTGCGGCCGTTCGGCATAAAGTGCGCCTTCGAGGTCGGCCACAGCTCAAAGAACTGCACAGCACTGGCGAAGCTGCGCGCGCGCATCTCGTCCACGACGTAGCCGTCGGCGTATTCGATCGCCGGAGCGATGACTTCGGCAAACGACTTCGTTCCAAACTCGCGCAGCGCGACTAGCCCTGCGTCCACCATCCCGGGCACCAGAGCGGGCATCAGCCCCGCATTGGGCATCACTCCGGCAAGTCCCTTGCCATCATCCTCGAACGTCGTCTCGCCGATTTTTAGCGGCCGCTTCCGGAAGAAGTCCGCGGTGGCGAGCTTGGGCATCGTGCCGACGCCCGCGATCGAGTGCACCTTGCCGTCCTGAGTGCGAATCAGAATCGGAGCTTCGCCCCCGAGTCCGAAGTGCGAAAGCTCGGTCACCGACGCGGCGTACATCGCCGCGACGCCGGCATCCACGGCATTGCCCCCCTGCGCGAACAACCGCATTCCGGCTTCGGTCGCGTAGTCGCTGCCCGCGGCCACGGCTCCGTTGGCGCCGCGCACGGCCTGCCGGATCTGTGGCTCGCGCCGCTGTGACTGCCCGATGCATGCCGTCACCAATAAGGCCGAAAATGCCAGAATTGCGGTTCTGCGCAACATAAGATCTCCCGCCTCATTATAATGGGTTTCGTAGTGGACACGGACCTTAGCCACGCGGCAGCGGCTTCCGACGCGCATCCTTCCGGGCACGAGCCGATGCTGTACTGCCCCGTGTGCAGCAGGCGCCTGCGCGAGCGCAAGTGCAAACTGCTCTGCGAGCAGTGCGGTTATTACTTGTCCTGTGCCGACTACTACTGACCCATGAGCGACCTTCCTGACTTATTAGAACGTTTTCGCCGCGGCGCCGAGCTGCTGGCTATGGCCACCACCGGAGCCGCGGGACCCATGCTCGATTTCCGCGCCGAAGGGCACCCCTGGACGGTGCGCCAGATCGTCTGTCATCTGGCCGACGCCGAGGCCGTCGCGGTGGTGCGCTTTCGCCAGTTGGTCGCCGAGGAGGACCCGACGCTGCAATCCTTCGATGACGAGGCTTGGGCGCGGAACCTCGATTACGGCAAGCGCAAGCTCTCAGTCGGACTGGAGACGTTCCGGCGCTTGCGCTCGGACAATCACGAGCTGTTAAAGGACCTGCCCGAGGCCGCCTTCGCGCGCACGGGCACGCATTCGAAGGATGGGCCAGTGACGCTGCGTGAAGTGGTCGAGTTTTTCGCCACGCACACCGAAGATCATGTGTGCGAGATTCAGGCCGTGCGCGCTGCCTACAAGGAGCACCGGGCCCGGGAGCTCGCGGCGCAGGGGTAGGCACGCACTCGGTCCCCGCGGCGATCGCGCCGTTCAGCCTTCATTGGGAAATCCCGAACGCCAGCAGTACATTTCCGCCCACTCCATTCCGCACGCCGACATAGCCGGATGGCACGAACAGCATCCCGCCTGCGGCCACCGGGCCCGCCGCTCCCATCGAGCCGCCCTTGGCGGCGATCCCGTTCACCGTGGGAAACTCGCGAGCCGTGTTGAATGACCAGATCAGCTTGCCGTCGGATGCGTTCAGCGCGCGCAGCATGCCGTCCCAGCCGCCCGAGAAGATCACCCCCGGGATGGCCGTCAGCGGACCGTCATGGCCCGGGTGCGTCTCCATTCCTGACGCGGGCGAAATCTCCATCAGCCACTTCCGTTCGCCATTGCGCAGCGCCACGGCGCCGATTCCGCCGGGGCCGAGCCCGAAGTACGCCGTGTCCGAGTCCGACGCTCCGCCCCACACGATCTTGCCGCCGAACTCCTCCGTGTTCGCCACCAGCGGCGACCGCCACAGCACTTGGCCTGTATCGGGATCATGCGCCCACACGTTGCCGCTTTTCTGTCCGGCCACCAGAATGTCGCGCCCGTCCGCCAGTGTCTTCAGCATCGGCGGCGAGCCAAAATCGTGATCCGGGCCGCAATTGTCCGGCTTGTTTGTAGGCCGCATGCAGGCCGAGGTCCACACGTCGTTGGCGGTGTCCTGCGCAATCCAGCGGATTTTGCCCGTGTCCATATCAAGCGCGACGAGTGCATCGGTGGCCTTATCTGCCGGTTCGCTGTACGCATCGCCCGTGCCCACATAAATGGAGCGCCGTCTGGCATCGATCGTGGGTGCACTCCAGATACCCGCGCCCGAGGGACCCATGCGGGGCGTGCTGTTCGGGGCCGTGCCCGTCTGCCTGGGCTCATCCTCGATCATGTAGGTTTTCCAGATCACTCGTCCGCTTTGTGCGGCCATCGCCACCATGCTCCCGCGGAAGGTGCAACAAGCGTAGTTGGCGGCGCCGCCCGCGCCCTCTTCGCCCGAAGCCACCGGCACGTATAGGATGCCTTCAAAAAACTGCGGCGCGCCAGTAATGCGGGCCGCCGGATGCGTATCGGCGCGCGATTTCCATAGTTCCGCGCCCGTCGCCGCATCCACCGCGTACACCATCCCCGCAAGATCGCCGAAGAAGGCCGCGTGGCGCGAGGCGGCCACGCGGGCCACGGTGATTGCCGTTCGCACTCCGGCATTGGCCTTGTAGGACCACACCAAGCAACCCTTCAATGCGTCGATCGCGTAGACCTGCCCCGTGTCCACACCGATAAACACGCGCCCGCCGATCACCGACGGCTGGCCGATCACCGCACGGACACCGGGGAATCCGAAGGCCCACTTGAGCTGCAACTGCGGAACCTGCGCGGCGGTCATCCCGGCATCGGCCTGGTAGCGGGTGTTCGCGACGCTCAGGCCCCAGCCGTTCCAGGCGGCAGGCGTTTCCGGCTGGAAGATGCTTTCGCAAACCACGGCGGGCTGCGCCATCAGAGCGCCGCCCGCAAGCAGCAAGACGAAAAGATTACGCACCGATTTGGACCGTTAACATGGACACCGAACTGCCCACGATCCCCTCCACCGGGAACGCGAGCGATTCGTCTGCGCCGCTGGCTCCAGCTACGTAGAGCAGTGGCAAATAATGTTCGGGAGTGGGATTCGACAGGGCCGCATCCCGCCCCAATTGCGGAAACTTCACCAGTTCCTCGAAGTGTTTCGCCTCAATGGCCTCGCGCGCCCAGGCATCGAAGCGCACGGCCCAATCGAACGGAGGCGCGGCTGCGCTGTCGCCGCGGTACGCCATCAAATTGTGCACGAGATTCCCGCTGCCGGCGATCAGCACGCCTTCCTCGCGCAGGGAGGCCAGCCTGCGCCCCACCTCGTAGTGATACTGCGGCGCCTTCGAGCCGTCGATGCTCAACTGCACGATGGGTACATCGGCGTCCGGATACATGTGCCGCAAGACCGTCCAGGTTCCATGATCGAAGCCCCAATGTTCGGAGAGCTCCACGGAAATCGGGGCGAGAATCTGCCGCACGCGCCGCGCCAGCACCGGATCGCCCGGAGCCGGGTACTCGATTTCGTACAATGCGCCCGGAAATCCGCCAAAATCGTGAATCGTGCGCGGATGCGTGTTCACCATCACGCTGCAGCCTGAGGTGTACCAATGCGCTGAAACGCACAGGATCGCCTTCGGCTTCGCGAAGGACCGCCCCATGCGCGTCCAGGCCTCGGTGTACGGATTCGGCCCGAGCGTCATCATGGGCGAGCCGTGGCCGAAGAATATCGTGGGAGTGAGCACCAACTATGAGTGTACGCCGGACGCCAGGAATCCGCCCTTGGCGCCGATGCACTGGCCCGTGAGAAAACTCGCGCCATCGGAGCCGAGCAGCAGCGCCACGCCCACGAGTTCCTCGAACGGGCTGAAGCGCCCCATGGGCGTGCGCATCAAGAATTCCGCGCCGCGCCGGTGAACCCGGCAGCGTTCAGCAGAATGTCCACGCGGCTAAACGTGGTGAGCACAGAGTCGCGGATTGCATCGAGGAAGCGCGGCAGGTCACGTCGCGTTATCGCGCTGCTGCTGGCATAGGGCCGTCAGCCCCGCCCGGTCTTTCCGGTCACCTGCGCTTCAAAGTAGGACGCTCGTCCTCATCTTCGGCGGCGGCTCCGTCATCGTCGCCGTTGGCGCCGGGCTTCTTTTTCAGCGTCGGACGGTCCAGATCCTTTTCGTCCACTTTGCGCCGGTTCTCGAGCATCGCCAGCCGGGCCTTGACCTTGTTGAACTCCGAGGTGGTGACCACGTACTCCGGCCGTGGATTCAGGTTGTTCTGAATGTTCTCCTGGGCGTTCTGGATACGATCCTCGGTCATCGGGTGCGTGGAGAATAACTGGCTGATCGTGCCTTTCTTCTTTTTCTCCAAAGCCTGGATTTTTTCGAAGAAGTCGACGAAAGCCACCGGGTCATATCCGGTCTTGTACAAGTACTGCAGTCCGAGATTGTCCGCTTCTTTTTCAAAACCGCGGGAGAACGTCAGGAACCCTAGAGGGATTGCGAGCTGGGCCGCTTGCCGGATTCCGTAGCCGGTCCAGCCGCCCATGAAGATCAGCGGGATGGATGCTAAATTCGCGATCTGCCCGCGCGTGTCCTGACGCGTGCCGTGGCGCGCCGCCACGTGCGCGATTTCATGCGCCATTACGCCGGCCAGCTCAGCTTCGGTTTCCGCCTTCAGAATCAAACCGGAGTTCACAAAGAAAAACCCGCCCGGCAGCGCGAAGGCGTTCACCGATTCGTCATCGATCACCTTGATGACGAAGGGAACTTCCGCATCCGAGTTGCGCACGATGTTCTGCCCGATGCGGTTGACGTACTCGGCCACAATAGGATCGTCAATGATTTTGGCCTGCCGTTCGACCTCCTGCGCCAGCCCCTTGCCGAGCGCGATCTCCTTCTCGATTGAATAGAAGTTCACGCCTTTGCCGACGTCGCGGTTGCCGATTTCGTCGGGGTCGTCCTTCTTTTTGACCTTCTTTGCCTTCTCAGCCTCCGCCTTGGCGAGTTTCTCGGCTTCCTTCCGGGCTTTTTCCTCGGCGGCCTTGCGAGCCTTTTCTTCCTTCTTGGCCTGTTCCTCAAGTTTCTTGGCATTCGCTTGGGCGGCTTTGTCGGTATCAGCCGCGAGACCGGCAGAGGTTAGCGTGAAGGCGGTGAGAACAAGGACTCCAAGAAAACGGCGCATGGAAACACTCCTTCCGGCTTTCATTATAGCCCCACGTAAGTAGATGCGCTGGAAGGAGGAGCGGGTACAAAAAAATGGCCATTCCTCCACCGGCGCTCCAGCCGAGGGTCGACGCACGCCCCCGCCTGGAGGGGTACAGGAATCCGATCGTTGGCGCAGGCTATCCAGCCTGATAAGACGAGAGTGCCCCCGGCCTTGGTCAGCCATGGCCGAGGTACATCAGCCAGCTCAGCCCGAAGAGTGCTCCTACGAAGCAAACAAAGCAGTAAAGCGCATAACGCACGCGTTCTTCGTCGGTGCGCTTGGTGATGATCCCGAGCACGATGGAGGTAAAAAACGCGAATACCAGGGCCGCCTCGAAGTGTGACAGATTCAGGTTCGGCATCAGTCTTTGGCTCCCGTGGCGATTTCGAAAGCGTCGACCATGGCCAGCAGGTTCAGCAGACCCGCCGCGACCAGGAATTTCGTGCCATAGTCATGCACGTGACCAGCCATGTCCGGCTGCGCGTAGCCAAGCCAGACGGAAAAGAAATAGGGAAGTCCGGCCAGCACGTTGCCAATAAAGCCGCCGTAATAGATCACCGTGGTGAG
>CAZTKA010000077.1:0-11839 GCA_964614015.1 uncultured Bordetella sp.
CCCGCTTTTTTGAAGTCTCCCGACTTGAAGTACGAAATAGTTTCGGGCTTGATCCATTTGCGGAACACCGCGTTCAACTGCTCCACCGTCACATTGCGCACGGCGTTCTCCAGATCGATGTCGCGCTGCATGGTGCGGCCCAGCTCGGCTTGGCTCACGAACAAAGAGGCGAGCGAATTATCGGAGGTGCGCCCGATCTGGCGCTCCTGCAAGAACGCTTCCTTGGCAATCGCGACTTCTTCCGCGTTGAAACCCTCCTTCAGGAGGAGGGCCAACTCCTCTTTGAAGGCGTTCTCCACTTTCAACACGTTCTCGGGAGCAAACGTCGAATTCAGGCTGAAGGTGGCCACCTTGTCGCGAGCGCTCGCCGAGAAGCCGGTTGTTGTGCCGTAGCTCAGCCCGTCCTTTTCGCGGATGCGGCGCCACAACCGGCTCTTCGGGTCGCCGCCGAAAATCAAGTTCGCCAGATAGAGCGCCGGATAATCGGGATCCTGTTGATCCATGGCCATTGCGGACACGGCCAGGAGCACGGCGTTGGCCTTGTCCGGAGCTTCCAGCATCCGGTTGACCGCCTCCACCGGTTGCAATTCATCCGGAATGCGGGTGTACGGCTTGGGGCTCTTCCACTTGCCGAACAGCTCCTCGATCAGCGGCTGGATCTCGGCAGGATCGAAATCGCCCACCACGGAGATTTCTCCGTTGGATGCGCCGTAGAAATCGCGGTAGAACTGCTTGGCGTCTTCGAGCGTGGCGGCGCGGATGCGCTCCAGTTGCTCGTCGATGTTCAAGGCGGCGCGCGGGTCGTCCAGCGGATAGCGGTTGATGTGTTTGTTGCGCGCGATGGCCGCAATCGAGCCCGGCTCGCTGCGGGCGGACTCAAGCTGGGCGATGCGCGCGCGGCGGATCTCCTCGAAATCGCTTTCCGGAAACGTGGGCTGCTGTAGGATCTCCGCTGCCAGACGCAGCGCTTCTACCAGACCGGTCCGCACGCCGCTCACCGAAGCAGTCGCTCCAGTGAGTCCTCCGCTGACGTTCACACGCATCTTGAGGCGGTCGAATTCGTCCTGCAATTGCTGGCGCGTATGTTTCGCCGTTCCACGCATCAGCAGCGCCCCGCCCAGGCCCGGAGCCGCACCCTTTCCTTTGAGCGTCTCCAGCGTCCCCCAATGGAATTGCAGATTCGCCACCACGGTCGCGCCGCGCGTCTTCTTCGGCAGCATCACCAATTTCAGCCCGCTCGGCAGCGTCAGCCGCGTCACGCGCGATTCGATGTTGGCAGGCGAGGGATCGAATGCCTCGCCTTCCTGCACCGGTGGTTTTCCTGTATATCCGTTCAGCACGGCTGCCAGGTCACGGTTCGGCGGGATCTCGACCCGCTTGGGAGTCTCCGCAGCCGGGATGAACCGGCCGATGGTGCGGTTGGAAGGCACGAAATACTGCTCGGCCACCCGCAGCACGTCGGCCGGCGTGATCTTTTCGATCTGGTCGCGGTCCAGAAAACGGAGCCGCCAGTCGCCCGAGGCGATGTTCTCGCTCAGCGCCCGCGCGATGCTGGCCGTGTTGGTCATGGCCAGCTCGAAATTCTTCAGGATATTGTTCTTGGCGCGGTTGACTTCCTCTTCGGTGGGAGGCTCCTTCACGAGGTTGTCCACCACGCGCAACAGCGTGTCCTCGACTACCTGAAAATCCTGCGTCTTGAGCATTTCCGCACCCATCAAAAACATGCCGGGATCGTGCAGTTCATACTCGTCGGCGCTGACGCGGGTCGCCAGTTTCGACTCCACCAGGGCCTTGTACAGCCGGCCTGACGGCGCGTTGCCCAGCACGAAGGCCAGCACGTCGAACACCGAGGAATCCGGATGCGAAGCGGATGGGATGTGGTAGCCCACCAGCAACTGCTGCGTATCGCCGACGCGGTGCAATACAACTTCACGTTCGCCGTCCTGTGGCGGCTCAGCCGTATAGGTTGTTTCGAGCACCCGGGCCGGTTTCGGAATCCCGCCGAAGAACTCGTTGATCCAGCCCAACGTCTTCGCCTCGTCGAATTTGCCCGCCACCACGAGCACAGCGTTATCCGGCTGATAATACTTGCGGTAGAAGGCTTGCAAGCGCTCGATTGGAACGTTTTCGATGTCGCTGCGCGCCCCGATCGTACTGCGGCCGTAGTTGTGCCACAGGTAAGCCATCGCCATGACGCGCTCTTCCAGAACCGAACCCGGATCGTTCTCGCCGCGCTCGAATTCGTTGCGCACGACCGTCATCTCACTGTCCAGGTCCTCGCGCGAGACCCGCGAGTTCACCATGCGGTCGGCTTCCATCTCGAGCGCCCAGCGCAGGTTGTCGTCCGTGGTGGCATCCAGCGTCTCGAAATAATTGGTGCGGTCGAACCACGTCGTTCCGTTCCAATCCGCGCCCTTCTCGGTCAACAGCTTCATGATCGACTCGCGCTTCTGCGTGCCCTTGAACAGCATGTGCTCCAGCAGATGCGCCATGCCCGATTCGCCGTAGCCTTCGTGCCGCGAGCCGACCAGATACGTCATGTTCACCGTGACCGTGGGCTTGGAGTTGTCCGGGAACAGAAGAATCTTGAGTCCATTCGCCAGCCGGTATTCGGTGATCCCTTCAACCGAAGTGACCTTGGTGGGAGCGGGAGGAGTTTGAGCGGGAATCGGGGCCGTGCAGAGGGCGAACAGGAAAACAAAAACAGCCAATTTCCTCATGCCACTAGGCTAACACCGGAGGAGTGACCTCGGGCAAGCGAATGCGTACAACGTGCGCCCGGCGCAAGCCTCGTTCGTCATGCATCGTTGACATGTGCGCCGCCCCGGGGTAGCATCGGAAACGGCCACCCGGGGAGGTTCCCATGCGCCCTCATCCTTCCGCATTGATCGCCGTCGCGCTCACCGCCTCCGTGCTGGTCCTGCTGCCGGCGCCGGCCGGATCCCAGGACAATGCGCCAAAGGGTCCGGCGCCGCGCAAGCCCAATGGAAAGCCGGATTTCAGCGGCGTGTGGCAAAGCCCGCGCATGGCCGACGTGACGAAGGACTCGGCCTGCTGCAAAGGCGCCGGCGAGCTGCCTTACACGGAATGGGGCCGCAGGCAATGGGAAAGCTACGATCCCGAAGAAGGCGATTATGCCGGAGCCTGCCTGCCGTTCGGTCTGCTGCGCTCGGTGGGCGGACCGCACCCGATTCAAATCATGCAGGACGACAAGTATATCGCGATGCTGTATGAGCAGAACAGTTGGTTCCACGTCACGCCCATCGACGGCCGGGCGCACCGCCCGGACCCCGACCCGAGCTGGTTCGGCGATTCGGTCGGACACTGGGAAGGCGACACGCTGGTCATCGACACCATCGCCTTCAACGGCAAGACCAGGGTGGACACCATCGGCCATCCGATCAGCGACCAGTTGCACACCGTCGAACGCTTCCGCCGCAGGGACCTGGGACACATCGACTACACCATCACGATCGACGATCCGAAGACCTACACCAAACCGTGGACCAGCGTGCGCACCTGGATTCTGCGCCCAGAATGGGAGATTGAAGAATACTCCTGCGAGGAGAATAACAAGAGCCTGTGGGAAGGGCGGATCAAGCCTCCGCGGTACGACGATAAGTAAGATCGCCGCCACGCGGCGGCCTTGGACCGGCGCTACATCCCAGTGGCCTTCACCCAAAAACTTTCCGACCACCGCCCGCCGGGCGCCACAGTCTGAAGTCCGGCATACTTGCCCTGCTGCGCGAGGTTGATGGCATTCGTCACGCCAGCCATCGGCTCGATGCAGATGAAGGGCTCGGGCTGTCCGGCCGGGTTGTTTGGCGCCCACACGACCGCGACCGGATACTTCGGCCCGAAGCTTGTCTCCACCGTCATCTGTCCGCTCTTGATATAGAAGCGGGCGCGGCCGTCGGCATCGCGTTGCAAATCGGTGAAGCCGTCGTCGAGCGTGCGTCCGCGCAACGGGAACTCGGCTGGAAGATCCATGGGGCGATACTCGCCGGTCGGGATCAGACGCTGATCCGCCATAACGCGGCTGCGCGCCGGAATGTGCGCGGCGTACTGATCGCGCGGGACGCCGGGAATCTGAAAGTACGGATGAAATCCCACCGCCACGGGCATCGGCTCCGTGCTCAGGTTGCGGATCGCGAGCTGCACCTCCAGCTCGCCGCCGCGCAGGCGGTAAGTCATCTCGTATTCGTGCGCGAAGGGCCACTGCGCCATCCAATCGGGGTAGCGCCAGAACTCGAGGCGCGCCGTGTACCAGGCTGAGTTCCGGTCCGAATCCACCTTGATCACCTCCCATGGCGCCGTCGAAAGCAGGCCGTGAATCGGGATCTGGCCGCGCACATTACCGAACTCCATGTCGAAGTTGTACTTCTTGCCGTTGGCGAAGAAGGCGGTTTGATCCAGGCGGTTCGCCCAGGGTGCCAGAAGGGGAATCCCGGAAAGCTGCGGCCGCTGGCGGAATTCGCTCACGTCCGCAAATGGGAAGTAGAGAATGTTCTTCCCGCGCACTTTCATTTCATAGGCAGTGTTGCCCACGCCGGGCACGACAGCCACCTCCACATCGCGCGCGGTGTCGGTCAGCCGTACGACGGCGACGCCATGGTCCGAGGTCCGCTCGGCGCGATATTCCTGGGCGCACGCCACAGCGGCTATCGCAATAAGCATCCATAGGGATCGCATGGTCCTGTCTCCCTTTTAAGTTTAAGCGTCTCACATCTTCTTCGAGGAAGATCGGTGCTCGGCGGGCTCTGTTTCATCTGTTTCAGCGGGCTCTTGACACGCCCCCCAGGAGAGCCTATTCTGGTTAAACCAATAGGCGAAGATATGGCGAATATCACTGCAGTGGCCAGAAGTCCCTTACTAGCCGCCGGCCACTGGCCACGGACCACGGAAATCGAAACCCTCGCCGTCGCGGGCCGCGAGTTCCCGCGCGGGCGCATCAGTGAAATCGTGGGCGCGGCTTCGAGCGGCCGCACCTCTTTGCTGCACGCGCTGCTGGCTGCTTCCACCGGGCTCGGGGAAACCGGCGCTTTGGTGGATCTTAAGAACAGTTTCGATGCGCCTTCGGCCGCCGCGGTTGGAGTTGACCTGGCCCGGCTGGTGTGGGTGCGCTGCGCGGGCAACGTCGAGCATGCTCTGCGCGCCGCCGACCTGCTGATCCACGCCGGCGGTTTTGGGGTGGTGGCTTTGGACCTGGCCGGAGCGGCTCCGCGGGAGCTCGACCGCATTCCACCGACGGCATGGTTCCGTTTTCGCGGCGTGCTGCAAACGACGCCGGTGATTTTCGCGGTGCTCGCGGACCGGCCGCTGGCAAAGTCGTGCGCCCCGCGCGTGTTCAAGCTAGGCCCGCGGCGGCCGGTGTTTACGGGACGCGCGCCGTTCCTGCTGTTGCGGGAGGCGATTTGAGCAATGTACGCGTGTCTGCATGGCCCGGACGCGGGCCGCCTGGCCGAATCGTTTTCTCCCTTCGTGGAAAGAGTGGATGAACGGACAGCGGTGTTTTCGATCACGCCGCGGCAGTTGTCCCCGCCATTACTGGCGGGGCTGAAGGGCGTGTCGGTCGGCATCGCTCCCACCATCGAGGCGGCGATCCTGGCGGCACGGCATCGCACTACGGATCTGGGCTCGCTGCCGGTGGACGTGCTGGCGCCGGATCTTGCGATCTTCGAAACATTCGACATGTGGGGCATCCCCACG
This sequence comes from uncultured Bordetella sp., assembly GCA_964614015.1. Classification (GTDB taxonomy): domain Bacteria; phylum Acidobacteriota; class Terriglobia; order Bryobacterales; family Bryobacteraceae; genus Palsa-187. The sequence continues at coordinate 5,710 of CAZTKA010000077.1, forward strand.
CTGGCGGACCTCGCCCGCCTGCCGGAGGACGAACTTGCGGCGCGGCTGGGGCCCGAGGGCGTGCGGCTGCAGCAGCTCGCGCGCGGAGTGTTGGACCGGCCGCTGAAACCCTGGATCGCGCCCACGAAATACGAGGCCGGAGCCGACCTTGAGTACAGTATCGATCTGCGCGAGCCGTTGCTTTTTCTGATCGGGCAGTTCGTGCACGAGCTGGCTGGCCGGCTGAAATCGCAGTCTCTTGCGGCGCAGGCTCTGCGCTTGCGGTTGAACCGGCAGGAGCGCGTGCTCGAGCTTCCCTTCCCCACGCGCGACACCAAACTGCTGCTGAAGCGGATCGAGCATTCACTCGACCGGCAGGCTCCCGAGGAGCCGGTCAGCAAGGTGCATCTGGAGATGATCCCCGCCGCGCCGCGCCGCGTGCAGCATGATTTGTTCACGCCCGCCGCGCCGGAGCCGGAAAAACTGGAGCTGGCGCTGGGAAAGATTCGCGCGCTGGTGGGCGAGGCGAATGTGGGGTATCCCGAACTGCTCGATTCGTACCGGCCGGGAGCAGGCCGGCCGGCATGCTTCTGGCCCCCGCTGGCGCTGCGGCGTTTTCGCCCGCCGCTGGAGATGAGCAAGGCGTTCAAAAACCGGATTGTGCGCCGCTCAGGACCTTGGCGCACGAGCGGAGAGTGGTGGCGCCAGGATTCCTGGGATCGCGACGAGTGGGATGTCGTGCTGCGCGACGGATCGTTGTATTGCGTGTATCGCGAGCGGGGATCGGAGCGGTGGCTTGTGGACGGGGAGTATGATTGAGTTCGCCGATTTTCACACGCGCTCCGCCTTCAGCTTCCTGGAAGCCGCATCGTTGCCCGAGGATCTCGTCGAGCGGGCCTCCGAGCTGGGCCATTCCGCCATGGCATTGATGGATCGTGACAACCTGTGCGGCGCCCCGCGTTTCCACATGGCGGCGAAGAGAATCGGCGCCAAGGCCCACATCGGGGCCGAGATCACAGGCGCGGACGGCAACCTCTACCCGCTGCTGGCGGAAAACCGCACCGGCTATCAGAACCTCTGCCGCTTGATCACATCGATGAAACTCCGCGCGCCCAAAGGGCAGGCGGCGGCCTCGCATGAAGAACTGGAGCGCTATTCCGCGGGCCTGGTGTGCCTCACCGGCGAAGCCGCGCCTTCGCGAGAGCGCTTTGAACACCTGCTTCGCATCTACGGCCGGGGCAACGTCTATGTCGAGCTCCAGCGCCACTTCCATCGCGATCAGGAAGCGCGCAACCAGGCCGCCATCGAGCTGGCGCGCGCGATGAAGCTGCCGGTGCTGGCGACCAACGGCGTGCGCCATGCGTCGCCCGCCGAGCGCGAGCTCGCCGACGTATTGACCGCGGTGCGCCACAAGACCACGGTGATGGCCGCCGGGCAACTGCTGGCGCGCAATTCAGAGCGGTATCTGAAATCGCCGCGCGTGATGGAGCGCCTGTTTGCCGATATCCCCGAAGCCGTCGCCGAAACGCGCGAGTTATCCGCCCGGCTCAGCTTCACGCTGGCGGATCTCGGCTACGAGTTTCCGAAGTATCCGGTGGGCCCCGGGGAAACGATGAATTCGTTTCTTCGCCAGCGCACCGACGAAGGCGCGCGGCAGCGCTTCCGCCCCTATCACGAAAAAGCGCGGCGCCAGATCGAACGCGAGCTCGCGCTGATCGAAAAACTGGATCTGGCCGGCTATTTCCTGATCGTCTGGGACCTGGTGCGCTTCTGCCGCGAGAACCACATTCTGGTGCAAGGGCGCGGCTCGGCCGCCAACAGCGCCGTGTGCTATTCGCTCGGCATCACCGCCGTTGATCCCGTCGCGATGGATCTTCTGTTCGAGCGCTTTCTCTCGGAGGAGCGCGGCGAGTGGCCGGACATCGATCTCGACCTGCCGAGCGGCGATCCGCGCGAGCGCGTGATCCAATATGTCTACCAGCGCTACGGCTCGCGCGGCGCGGCCATGACGGCCAACGTGATCACCTACCGCGGGCGCTCGGCGGCGCGCGACGTCGGGAAAGCCTTGGGTTTTCCGCCGGAGACGCTGGAGAAGCTGTCGCCGCTGGTGGCCCGCTGGGGCTGGCGCGATCCGGAAGACACGGCGCGCCGGCAGTTCGAGCAGGCGGGCTTTGACCTTCGCGATCCGCGCATTCAGAACTACTTGACGCTCTACAAGGCCGCGCAGAATCTGCCGCGCCATCTGGGGCAACACTCCGGAGGCATGGTGATTTGCCAGGGCCAGCTCGATGCGGTGGCGCCGCTCGAGCCCGCGACCATGCCGGGCCGCGTAGTGATCCAGTGGGACAAAGAAGACTGCGCCGATCTGGGGCTGATCAAAGTGGACCTGCTGGGTCTGGGCATGATGGCGGTGCTCGAAGAATCGATCGAGCTGATCCGCACGCATTACCCCGAGCCGGTCGATCTGGCGCATCTGCCGCAGGACGATCCGGCGGTGTACGCGGCGTTGCAGAAAGCCGACACCATCGGCATGTTCCAGGTGGAGAGCCGCGCGCAAATGTCCTGTCTGCCGCGCCTGAAGCCGAAGAAGTTTTACGACCTCGTGGTGCAGGTGGCGATCATCCGTCCGGGTCCGATTGTGGGCAAGATGCTGCATCCGTACTTGCGCCGGCGGCAGGGATTCGAAGAGACCGCATGCCTGCATCCGTCGCTCGAGGCCGTGCTCAAGCGCACGCTGGGCGTGCCGCTGTTTCAGGAGCAGTTGCTGCGCATCGCCATGATCGCGGCGAATTTCACGGGGGGCGAGGCCGAGGAGCTGCGCCGCGCGATGGGCTTCAAGCGCAGCGAGGCCCGTATGAAGGAGATTGAGACGAGGCTGCGCGCCGGCATGACGGCCAACGGCATCGTGGGCGAGACGCAGGACCGCATCGTGCAGTCGATCACGTCATTCGCGCTGTACGGATTTCCGGAGTCGCACGCGGCCAGCTTCGCCCTGATCGCCTACGCGAGCGCGTATCTGAAGTGCCACTATCTGGCTGCGTTCACGGCGGCGATGCTGAACCACCAGCCGATGGGGTTCTATCATCCGTCGACGCTGGTGAAGGACGCGCAGCGGCACGGGCTGCATTTCCGGCCGGTGGATGTGCAGAGGTCGGAGTGGCGGTGTGTGCTGGAGAGCGACCGCCGCGGGTGGGAGGTGCGGTTAGGATTCAATTATGTGCGGAGATTGCGCAAGGAAATGGGGGAAGCCATTGCAGCCGCGCGGCCGTTTACCTCCATTGCGGATTTTGTGCGGCGCGTTCCGGGGATTCGGAAAGATGAATTGCGCATGCTCGCGGAGATCGGAGCGTTTCATTCTTTGGGCATCGACCGCCGCTCAGCGCTGTGGGAAGCAGAAAAGGCGCTGCGTCCGGCGGGGCCGCTTTTCGAGGCAGTGGAAACAATTGAGCAGGCTTCGCCGCTTGCGGCGATGACGGTCCCCGAACGCATGCGCGCTGATTTTTATGGCACGGGGCTGACCATCGGCCCGCATCCCATGCGTTTGTACCGCGACGCTCTGCGCGCCCGCGGCATCCTTGCGGCCGAGGATTTGCCGTACACGCACAAGGGGCGCATCGTGAAGGTGGCCGGATGCGTGATCTGCCGCCAGCGGCCCGGCACGGCGAAGGGTTTCATGTTCCTGAGCATGGAGGATGAAACCGGCATCGCCAACGCGATCGTCAAACCAGATTTGTTCGAGGCCTACCGCGAGGTTTTGGTGACAGCTCCGTATTTGTTGATCGAGGGGGTGCTGCAAAATCAGCAGGGGGCGGTGTCGGTGAAGCTTCAGCGAGCCGCGGAGTTGCGGCTCGGGGCGGTGGCGGCGCCGTCGCACGATTTCCGGTGACCCTCCTTTCCTACCAGCCATAACTAGAAAAGCTAGGGACTAGAGAAGCTAGGGGCCTCTCCCTAGTGCGTCAGCGCATAGACGACATAGTTCACGCCCATCCGGATCCCAAGCGCGGAATATTTTTCCGGATACGTCGGCTCGTCGGCGAATTCCCAGGAATCGCCCAGATCGTTGTTGAAACAGATCGCCACCGCCACGCGGCCCCGGTCGTCGAGCACGGCCATCCAGTGGGGCGTGATGCCGCCATCGCGGCTCATGGCGCCGCGGCGTGTGGCCCACTGGCCAGGGATCTGGTACCGCTCGGAAAGATCGAAGACGGAGTGGAAGATGGCCGCGTCATCGTCCAGCTCCACGATGTCGCGCTCGGGAAAGATTTTCCGCATGCCGGTCTCAAAGTCGCGCCATTCCTGCGGGCCCCAAAAGTCCTCGGCCATGAGAAACCCGCCGCGGTCAAGGAAATCACGGATCTTGGCAGCCTGCTTGCTGGTCAGGTCCCAGTTGCCCGGCAGCCCGGCGTAGAGCCACGGCCAGTTGTAAATGTCGTCGCCGTCGTCGGGATTCACCGGCTGCTCGACGGCGCGCGCGTCCACGCGGCTCAAACGGCGCAGGGCGATCACGAAATGGCGGTCGGCGCGCGGGTAATCTTCGGTCCAACTGGTGCCGCCCTCGCGCCAGTCGCGCCGGCGGAATTCGAACCGCGCGTAAGGCGTCGAAGGATACATCAGGCGGCCGAAGACCCACTCGGCCGGCTTGTCGACTTCCGGTGGGATCGGAACGTTATCGTAGGGTTCCAGGCTGTCGTACAGGCGGAAGGGGCGCTGGTAAGCCTCCAGCAGGGCGACCGCCGCCAGCAACACGAAGCCTGACCAGAGCGCACGCGGCATCAGGGCAGCAATTCCCGGTTCGCCATAACGATGCGCCACGGCCGGATCTTCCAGGTCTGAAACACGCCCGCCTTGTAGAACGGATCGGCTTTGATGATGCCTTCGATCTCGTCTTCGGAGGGAACTTCGTAAACGATGAGCCCTCCCGAATTGTCGGTAAACGGCCCGGCGAGGACCAGTTTGCCCTGGGCGATGAGCTGGCGCAAATATTCGCGGTGCGGCGGCCGGAATTCGTCGATCTTGGCTTTGTCGGGTCCGTATTCGATAATTACGGCGAAGATCATAGGTTCCTAGTTTACCGCTTTCATGGTAGCGCTCCTGCCAGAATGGAGTCAGGTCGTGTTTAAGCCCGAAATCAAGAGCCCTGCCGGGCGCTGGCCGCGACTCTACGCCGCCGTCGAGGCCGGCACGGATGCGGTGTACTTCGGCCTGACGCATTTCACGGCGCGGGCGAAATCCGGATTCACGCTGTGGGAGCCGCCCGAGGCCATTCGCACGCTGTGCCGTCTGGCTCCCGAGGGCGTGACGGAAGGCAGCCTGTACGCGCCCCCGGGCTCGGCACTGCTGCCGGTGTTGCAGTAGCGCAAGATTTGATAGAGTGCCAGATATGAAGCATATACTCTTGCTGGTGCTGGCATGCGCGGCCATGGGATGGGCGCAGGACGTGGACGTGGAGTTCGATGAATCCGTCAACTTCGCCAACTTCAAGACCTTCCGCCTGATGGATGGAAACCTGAACACCCAACAGCCGCTGCTGAACAACGAGCTGACGCGGAAGAAGATCGAAGGCGAGATCCGCAAGCGCCTGATGGAGAAGAAGCTGACCGAGGTCACCGCCGGGCGCCCGGACGTGGCCGTGCGCTACAACCTGGGCGCGGCGCCGCGGACCGAGACCAACGTGTTTCGCGGACCGCGCGGGCGCGTTCGAGGCGTGACCAAGAGCGTCAATGCGGAAGGGACCCTCACGATTGATCTGCTGGATGGCAGCAGCCGGGATCTGGTGTGGCGCGCGGTGGCCACCGAGGAGGAGCCTGACGCGGCAAAGTTGCAAGACAAACTGGATGAGATGGTGAAGAAGGCCTTCGACAAGTATCCGCCGAAGAAGTGAGCCTGCCGGGCTGGTGCGGCAGGTTTTTGTTCCGCGCTAGTGCTCGTGATCGGGCTCGGCGCCGTACGCCGAGCGCCGGTACGGAGGCGGAGCCTGATCCAGGCGCTGCATCTCGGCTCCGACGGAAGGCCGCGGACCGGGATAGCGGATGATATCCCAACCGGCGCCGTTCTTGTTGCCGCCATAGATGGGATCGCCGAACGTGCCTTCGAGCGTCAGGCGTCGGACACGGTTAAAAAAGTTTCGCGCTGTCTGGAAACCTTGCGCGTC
>CAZTKA010000077.1:11849-15815 GCA_964614015.1 uncultured Bordetella sp.
ATCCCAACGTCACACGGGACAACCTGGACGCGCTCTGGAAACCTTGCGCGTCGCCCGCCTCCATCGCCGTGAGGATTTGATCGCGTTGTGCCGGGCCGAGTTCGGCGAAGGCCCTGCCCAGCGTCCGCCGCGCGTAGGCGTCAAGATCGTCCAGGCCCGCCAGGAACGCGGTCTTCTCCGCGGCCAGGTATCCGGATAGCTGTCGATCGATGTAGTTCTGCGCTCCGGCGTCCACGGCTCCTGGACCGGTTTCGTCGGCAGGGATCAGACGATCGATGAAGGCTTCAAGCGTGCTCATCTGCGCGGGTGAAAAAACAGAGGAGGCGGATCGCCTCACCCCCTCCGCGTTTTGCTGCGCCGGTGAGGTAAGCGCGGCCACCGGAACGATGGCCGCGCTGCCGATGACCGCGCGCCTGGTAATCCGAGCCACGCTCGCTACTCGTTGCTGTACAGGCCGATGGTGACGCCCTTGGCGAGCACGTGTCCGTCCATGGCCTTGATGATGGCGTTGCGCACGTCGGCCGGAGCCGTTCCGGCGGGGACTTCGATCTTCGAATCCAGAGCCCAGATCTCGAAGGTGTAGTGATGGACCCCATGACCAGCCGGTGGCGCCGGCCCAAAGTAGGCGGGCTGGCCCGTGATGTTGGGTGCCTGCCTGGACCCATCCGGAAGCTCCGCGCCGGCGGGCACGCCCGCGGGCAGCCCCGTGGCTGTTCCGGGAATGTTGTAAATCAGCCAGTGCGTGACGTCGGTCGAAGCATTGCGGTTGATGACCGGATCGGGATCATGGAACAGAATCGTGAAGCTTTGTGTGCCGGCCGGGACCGAAATCCAGGAAAGCGCGGGGGAAGGTCCCGCGGGCCCGGCGTTGGCCGCCGGGAAGCGGCCCGCGTCGGTCATGCCGGCCACGGTCAGCACGATCGAAGGAGGAAGATTCGGACCTTTGCCCTTTCCGCCGCCCTTGCCTTTTTCCTGCGCGCCGAGTGTGCCAATGGCCACGGCGAGCGCCAATGTCAATGTCAATCGTTTCCGCATGTCTGGTATTGGATACTCCTTGTATCCCGTTATCGTAGCAAGTTCAGACGAGCGCCAGAGGGCTGGCCCGGCGCACTGCGCCGGACTCGCCTTGGCGCAACGCGCTTGGGTTCGGCCTTCAAGATCCGGGTGTGGAAGCAACCGCCGGGTTCACATCTTATAGCGGCCGAGATCCTCATCATTGAGGCCTTCGAGCCAGCGGCGCGTTTCCTCGTTTGTGTCGGCTTCGGTGATCACCGCGCGAGAAGTTTTGAGCACGGTTTCGTCCACATAAATGGGACAATCCAGGCGCAAAGCAATGGCCAGGGCGTCGCTCGGCCGGGAATCCAGGGCGATCATCTTGCCGTCGCGCTCCAGCCAGATGGTGGCATAGTAGGTGTCTTCCTTCAGATCGCACACCACGACTTTCTTCACGCCCATATCCAGACCAAACAGCAGATTGCGGATCAGATCGTGTGTCATGGGGCGGGCCGTGGCGATCTTTTCTATCTCAAGCGCGATGGCTTTGGCCTCGTAGAGACCGACCCAGATGGGCAGCACACTTCCGCCGTTGACATCTTTCAGCACAACGATGGGCAGATTGCTGCTAGGGTCCATCATCAACCCCCGGATTTTCATTTCGACTTCCATACGCGCCCCCTAGTTTACCGCCTCGCCGGCCAAAGAGTTCGGGCCGGCCCGCATGACCCGCACTTCCAAATATTGTCCCGTCAAATCGGCATCGCTGCCGGGCCGCAGGAAATTCAGCGTCTTGTGCTGAGAAGTCCGTCCAATCCACTGACCCGTGGCTTTATTAAAGCCCTCCACCAGGCACTCCTCGACCGTGCCTATGTAGGCCGCGTTGCGGCGGATCTGAATGTTGCGCTGGTGCTCCTGGAGGATCGCCAGGCGGCGGCCCTTCTCGTCTTCGCTGATCTGGTCGCCGAGCGCCAGGGCCGGCGTATTGGGCCGCCGCGAATATTTGAAGCTGAACACGGAGTCGTATTCGACTTCATCGAGCAGTCCCAGCGTCGCCTCGAAATCTTCCGGCGTTTCGCCCGGGAAGCCGACGATGATGTCGGTGGTGATCGCAATGGGGCGGCGGGCGGCCTTCATCCAGGCGATGCGCTGCATGTAGTGCTCGCGCGTATAGAGACGCTGCATCGCGGCCAGCACCCGCGAGGAGCCCGACTGCACGGGCAAGTGCACGTGGTTGCACAGGCACACATTGCGGTCGATCGCATCGACGATGTCCCTGCCAAAATCGCGCGGGTGCGAAGTTGTGAAGCGCACGCGGCGGATGCGAGGCACGCGGCCCACATGGTCGAGCAACGTGGCGAAGTCCCATCCGGCCGGCGAAGGATCGCGGTAGCTGTTGACGTTCTGCCCGAGCAACTGGATCTCTGTGTAACCCGCGCGCGCCAGTTCCCGGGCCTCACTCATCACCGAGGCACTGGTGCGGCTGCGCTCGGGTCCGCGCGTGAACGGGACCACGCAATAGGCGCAGGATTTGTCGCAGCCTTCGATGATCGTGATGTAGGCGCGGTGAGGATTATCGCGCCGGGTGAACGGCGTCTCGAAGGTGCTCTCGGTGTCGAGGCCCAGGCCGGTGACGCGGCCCTGCCCCGTTTCCAACTGCACCAGCAACTCAGGTAACCGGTTGTAGCTGGCCGACCCGCAGACCAAGCTCACATGCGGGGCTTTCTCGAAAATCTTTTCGCCTTCCTGTTGGGCGACACAGCCGAGTACGGCGAAAGTCCTGCCCTTGCCGTGGTCCTTTTTAAACTGCTGGAGGCGGGAGAAGACTTTTTGTTCGGCCTTGTCGCGAATGCTGCACGTGTTGTAGAAGACCAGCTCGGCTTCCTCGGGCGTTTCCACTTGGCGGTAGCCCTGGCCGATGAGTGTGCCGATGACTTTTTCCGAGTCATGGACGTTCATCTGGCAGCCGAACGTCTCGATGTAGAAGGTCTTCACCATATCCATTGTACGGGAGACTCCTGCGGAGCCACCGGCGCCCGCGGTGGCAGGCATTCCCGGTCCGGCTCCTAAGGGGTTCGTTGGATTGCCGCAGGGCGGGATTCGCTCTAGATTTAAAGTGTGCAACAGTACTCCCTCTTCGTCCTTTGCGGTACTGTCCTGGCGTGGGCGCAATCCACTACTACGACGTATCAGCGCGATATCAATGGCCGGCCGGTGGCGGTTTCCAAATCCACAGTCGACGCTGAGGGGCGCAAAACGGTCGAGCTGCAGGAGACGATCAACGGCCGGACTATCTCCCGCCAGCAGGTTTCTGAAAGAGTCCTGCGCAGCGACACCTCGGGCAAGATAGTGGAGCGCATCGTTCAAAATTTCGACCCCGACGGTCGTCCCTCGGGAACGGAGCGAGTGGTGATCGAAGAGACGGCGGGAGCCGACGAAACCAAGACGGTGCGGCAGACGGTTTATCGCAGCGCGCCCAACGGCCCCTGGCTGGAAGAGGAACGCCATACCTCGCAAACGCGCACCCGGAACGGCACGACCAACACGGAAGTGACCGTGGAGCGGCCGGACCTCAACCACCGCTTTGCCATAAGCGAGCGCCGCTCCATTGTCACCAGCGGGGATGCCAGCAATCAGTCGACTACGGAGACCGTCCTGCGACCGGATGTCTCTGGCCGTTTTACTGTCTCGCAGCGCAAAGAGATGACGGCAACCACGCAAAACGGGGAGACGAAGACGACCACAAACGTGTACGAAAACCGGGGCGGTTACCAGCCGGCTTTGATCCGGCAGGAAGTGACGACCAAGGCCAAAAGGGCCGATGGCGTTGAGGTAACCCAGACCGACACGTTTCTGCCCGATGCCGCCGGCATGGCGCAGCACGCCAGCGCCCGGCCCGTCCTGCAAGAGCAACAGATCGTGGAACGGCGTTTGAAAGCGGATGGATCTTTCACCGAGACGGTGAGCGTACGT
>CAZTKA010000078.1:0-15748 GCA_964614015.1 uncultured Bordetella sp.
TACTTTCCGAGCAGGGTGAGCATGATCTTCTGGTCGATTTCATCGAGCCCGAAGCGGTCGACTTCCAGCAGGTCGAGCGCCCTGCGCGCGACTTCGGCGTCAATGGTTCCGGTGGCGCGCACTTCGGCGTAATCGCGCACGCGGCGCAACAGGCGGTTCGCGATGCGCGGCGTGCCGCGGCTGCGGCGCGCGATTTCTTCGGCCCCGGCCTGGTCGATTTCCACCTCCAGCAGATGCGCCGACCGCGCCACGATGCGCGCCAGCTCTTGCAGCTCGTAATGATTCAGCCGCAGCACCAGCCCGAAGCGCCCGCGCAGCGGAGCGCTGATCAGCCCCTGCCGCGTGGTCGCGCCGATGGCGGTGAAGCGTTTGATCTCCATGGGCACCGTGCGCGCGCCCGGGCCCGTGCCGATCAGAATGTCCATGCGGAAATCCTCCAGCGCCGAATAAATCATCTCTTCGACATCCGGCAGCAGGCGGTGGATCTCGTCGATGAAGAACACCTCGCGCTCCTGCACGTTGCTCAGGATGCCGACTAGGTCGAGTTTCTTCTGCAATACCGGACCGGAGCTCTGCTGGATGCCCACGCCCAGCTCCGCGGCGATGATGCCCGCCAGCGTCGTTTTCCCCAAACCCGGCGGGCCGTAGAGCAGCACGTGATCCATCGCCTCGCCGCGGCGGCGCGCCGCCTCGATGGCGATGGCGAGATTCTCCTTGACCTTGGCCTGCCCGGCGAAATCGGCCAGCCGCTGCGGCCGGAGCGTGGCCTCGAACTGGCGCTCCTCTTCGCGCAGGGTGGCCGAGACGATGCCTTTTTCCCGCATGCATCCTTAGTGTAGCTTTACACTGCCGCTGTACACTACTTTAAGGCCGGATGCTCTTTAACACGGTTCAGTTTTTCGTCTTCTTGACGCTCACCGTCACGCTGCATTACGCCTTGCCGCGCCCCGTGCGCAAGTACCTTCTGCTGGCCGCAAGCTACGTCTTCTACATGGCCTGGAACCCAGTGTTCGTCGCCTTGTTGCTGACGCTCACCGCCATCGACTACGCAGCCGCCTTATGGATGGAGCGCGTCACGGCCCCAGGCAATCGCAAGGCGTTCCTGGTCCTGAGCCTGGCCGCGAACCTCGGATTCCTGGGATTCTTCAAATACTACAATTTTCTGGCCGGTATGGTGGCGCAGGCGCTCGGGCAGTCTCCGGATTCCTTCGCGCTGTCGATCATTCTTCCGCTCGGCATCAGCTTCCACACGTTCCAGAGCATCTCCTACGTCATCGACGTCTACCGCGGCCAGCAGCGCGCCATCCGCAACCCCATCGACTACGCGCTGTTCATCGCGTTTTTTCCGCAACTGGTCGCCGGACCGATCGTCCGCGCGCATGAGTTCTTCGCCGACTTTTATCACTGGCGCCAGCCGGGCGCGGAAGAAATCCTGCGCGGGACGCTGTGGATTGTCTTCGGGCTGGTGAAGAAGGTCGCGCTGGCCGACCAGTTCGCCCAGATCGCCGACGCCTATTTCGGAAACCTTGCCATGCACGCCGGAGCGGCCGCGGCCTGGAGCGGCACATTCGCCTTCGCCATGCAGATTTTCTTCGATTTTTCGGGTTACACCGACATGGCGATCGGCATGGCTCTGGTGCTCGGCTTTCATTTTCCGGTCAACTTCCGCCGTCCGTATCTGGCCGCCAGCATCACCGGCTTCTGGCGCCGCTGGCATATTTCGCTTTCGCGCTGGCTGCGCGACTATCTTTACATTTCCCTCGGCGGCAACCGCCGGAGCACGTGGATGACGTACCGGAATCTGATGCTGACGATGCTGCTCGGCGGGCTGTGGCACGGAGCCAGTTGGAACTTCGTGATCTGGGGCGGCTATCACGGCGCGCTGTTGAGCCTCGAGCGAATGCTCGGGCGCGGCCTCGGCATCGTGCTGACATTTCCCGCGGTGCTGGTCGGCTGGGTGTTCTTTCGCGCGGTCACACTGCGGGACAGCGCCTACGTGATCGGCCAGATGTTCTCGGGCGGCTGGGACGTCTCCGGCAATCTGATTTCGGCGTGGCTCCTCGCCGCTGTTGCGCTGGCGCTGCTGATCGCTCTGCTCGAGGAGAAATGGGAGCTGCTGGAGCGGTTCGCAGCCGGTCCGGCCTGGGCCTACGCCGGACTCATGATCCTCCTGCTGTTGTCCGTGGAACTCATCGGCGCGACGGACCAGGCGCGTCCGTTTGTTTACTTCCAGTTCTAGACGGCGGAGCGTTCGGCCAGGAACGTGCGGCCCGCCGCAAGCAGGAAGGACCGGCGCGCGGCAGCATCATCGGCGCGCCCGCGCCGCCCGTCGCCGCGGGGCCGAAGGTGAAGGCGGCTAACGACGCGATTTTCGAGCTTCGCCGCGTTCTTTTTCGCGCACTCTGGTCTTGATCACGACGGGCGTTCCTTCGAAACCGAACTGCTCCCGCAGGCGGTTGACCAGGTAGCGCTCCGCCGAAAAATGCAGTTTTTCCGGGCTGCTGGTGAAGACCACGAACGTGGGCGGGCGGAAAGAAGCTTGCGTCAGGTACTTGATCCGCTGCGGAAATTCCCAGCGCAGCGTCTCCAGAAACCGGTTCAATTCGCCCGTGCCGATGCGGCGCGAGGCCGCTTGGTAAGCTTTGCGGATGCGCGGAAACAGGCCGCGCACGCCTTCGCCCGATTGCGCCGACACAAATACCACGGGCGCGTAGTCGATGAACTTCAGCCGCTCCCGGATCTGCTCGAGAAATTTGCGCTTGCCGCCGGCGGCGACCCTGTCCCATTTGTTCACGCAGATCACGATGGCGCGTCCTTCCTGGTGCGCGTAGCCGGCGATGGTGGCGTCCAGCGCGAGCACGCCTTCGGCCGCGTCCAGCACCAGCACCGCGACATGCGACATGCGCAGATGGCGGCGCGCCATCACGATGCTCAACTTTTCGGCCATCCGCTTGGTCTTGCCCTTGCGGCGGATGCCGGCCGTATCGACGAAGACGTACTCGACGCCGCCGTGCAGGACCGTTTCATCGACCGCATCGCGGGTGGTGCCCGCGACCGGCGAGACGATGGCGCGCTCGGTTCCGGTCAGCGCGTTCAGCAGGGTCGATTTGCCGACGTTGGGCCGGCCGATGATGGCGACCTTGATCCGCGCGGGCGCGGCCTCCGCCGCTTCTTCCGGCTTCTCCTCCGCCGGGAAACCCTCTGTGACGTGATCCAGCAGTTCCGCGATTCCCAACTGGTGTTCGGCCGAGATGGGGAAGACGTGCTCGAAGCCCAGTTCGTGGAACTCGTGCGTCAGGTCCTCGCGGCGCGGGCTGTCGATCTTGTTTACCGCAAGCGTCACCGGCTTTCCGGTCTTGCGCAGGAGCTTGGCCAGTTCCCGGTCGATGCCGGTGATTTCGGCGCGGCCGTCGATCAGGAAGATGATATGAGCCGCCTTTTCCAAAGCGACCCGGGCCTGCTTGAAGATCTGGCCCGGGATCATCCCGGCGTCATCGGGGATGATGCCGCCGGTATCGACCAGTTCGAAGGGCCGGCGGCGGTGCATGGCCTGGCCATAGATGCGGTCGCGCGTGATGCCGGGCTCATCGCCGACGATCGCGCGGCGCGATTTCAAGATCGCGTTAAACAGAGTGGACTTGCCCACGTTGGGCCGTCCCAGGATGACGACGGACGGGTGAACGGACACCTCTTTCTATCATGACAGGCCAAGGATCACAGTGATGGCAACTGAGGCGTGGATGCGTGCGGCGGCTGGCGCTTCCCGCATGGCGCCGCATATCATGAAAGAAACATGAAGTGTGCGCTTTCTTTGTTGCTGACCGCCGCGCTCGCGCCGTCACGAGCTCAGAACCTGCCAGACGGCAAGGGAAAGGAACTAGTGGCCGATTACTGTTCGGCTTGTCATGGGTTGGATTCCGTGACTTCGCAGCGGGCGGACAAAGATGGTTGGGAGACGATCGTTGCCTACATGGTCTCGCGCGGCATGACGGCAACCAACGAGGAAGTCGCGACGATCGTTGCGTACCTGGCCAAGGCCTTCCCCCCGGCGCCGGCTCCGGCGAAACCGAAGGCGGAAGGAAAACAGAAGTAGCCCCTTGGCGCCAGGGAGTTACGAAGCCGCGCTCGCGCACAATTGCTGCTCGAGGGCCGCCATCTGCTCGGCGATGGCGCGCTCGGCGCGCCGCTGCTCCAGCAACGTCTCCCGGTAGCGCTTCAGGAAATAGTCGATGGTTTCCACGCGGATGCGGATCGAGCCGGCGGGCCTGTTCTCGTCCACGTCCTTAAAGCAAAAGTAGGGCGTCCCGGACTGTTCGATGATGCTTTCGATGACGGCGTAGATGGGAGCGTCGTGGCCGCACTTGAAGCTCGAGACCTCCAGCGCGACCAGATTCGGATGCCGGGCCGTGAACTTCGCGGCCCACACTTTATGGTTGGTGCTGGCGGAGAAGGAGTTCTTCCACACATCGGAGATGTCCAGGGGATGTTCGATCACCCCGGCCCGCACCTCGTCTCCGAAGAGCCGCTCCAGAAGATCTCGATCCATCGGCAGCGTGCTCTGGGAAAAAACGGGGTAGCCGAGTTTTTGGAACTCCTCCATGATCTCGTGGTTGACGCCGGGATCGTGATGGTAAGGCCGGCCCAGCATGACGATGCCGATGCGGTCTTCTCGCTCGAGTTGATCCAGAACTTGCCGCGCGCGCTTGCGCATGCCGGTCTCGAAATCCTCCAGGGCCCGGAATCCGGCCTCGACCGCACGCTGGTTCTCCTGCTCGGAAAGGCCCAGCACCGGCGCCCAAGCCTCCCACATCTGGTGAGCGAAAAGTTTCGGCTCAGCCAGGTGCAACAGAGGATCCAGATAGCGGATGCCGTGTTCGGCGAACACGTCCGTTTCCTTGGTGAAGGCCGCCCGAACGGTGGCCGGGCAGGCCGTCGTGGTGGGGCAAGCCTGGCTTCCCTGGAGCTGCACCAGCGGCGATTTCAGACTGGCGATCATGGGGAAGAAAATCACGTCGAGCGGCTTGCGCGCGGCTTTCACGAAGATCAGGTTGTGGACATGGGCGATCCCGATCTTGGCCGGGAAACAGGGGTCGATGGCGCCGCGGCTGGAGCCGGTGCGGTAGAGTTCATTGCTGGTGTAGTCGGAATAAACGATGTTTTCCGAGGGCACGCCCAGGCTTTCAAGATAAGCGTTGAACAGAGGCGCATAGACATACGCGTAGAGCACGCGGGGTATGCCGATGCGGAGCTTCGCGCGGTTTTGCATCAGCGCCGCGCGCTCGCGCGCCGCCTTGCTCCAGGCGCGCGCGGGAACAGGATCCGACACGTTGCTGACCAGGCGCGGCTTGAAGGCCTCATGGGCGGCGATGTCCACGAAGTTCGGATGGGCTTCCCGGGCGGAGTCAAGTCCGGCCTTAATCTCGCGCATCTGGCTGAGATCCTCCACGGCGCCTTTCTCGCAGGTGGCGATGATCAGGCGTTGTTCGCCGGCATGACGGGGAACTTTCGAAAGCGCGGCCACGGGCACGACGGCTCCCGATCCGGTGTTCACATCGATGAACGTGCGCAGGCAGGAATTCTTGCAGAAATTGCAGCGCGTGTCTTCGTTGCGGGTGGTCCGGTAGCGGATGTTGCAGACCGCGTCGAGGCCGATGAAGCTCGTTTTCCGGCCATGGCGCCAAAGCCGCAGCGCTTCGACCGCGGCGCCGATGGCGCCGGATTCTCCACAATGCTCATGCACGATGATCTCCGGCTGCCTGCCGCCGGCATGAAAACTGGAGCGGATGAAATCCACTTCGGCCTTGACCACCGCCAGGTTGTTTTGCGTGCCGCCTTGCAGGATGAAACGCGAACCCAAGGCCGCCAGGTTGGGGACGCCGGCGACGTACAGGAAAACATTCTTGGGAAGCACCGCCGCCAGGCCTGACAAGATTTCCTCGGCGCGCCATCCCTGGCGCTGAAAGTTGACGATGTCGGATTGCAGAAACACGGCGCAGCCATACCCGAACACCGGCATCGCTCCGGCGGAAAAAGCCGCGTCGGCGTACTCGTGAACCTTCAGACCGAAGCCCTCGGCGGTGGATTGGAGAAAGTAGCCGTTGCCGGCCGAGCACTGCGTGTTGAGCTTGAAATCCTTGACACGGCCGTCCTTCAGCACGATCAGCTTGATATCTTGTCCACCCACGTCGACGATGACGTGCGGATCTTCATAGAAAAGCATCGCCGCTTCGGCATGCGCCACGGTTTCAACCAGCGCGACGTCGGCGTGCAGCACGTCCTTGAGGATATCCTTGGCGTATCCAGTGGTCCCCACTCCCAGGATGTCCAGCCAGGCCCCCTGGGCTTCCACCTGCTTGCGAAGTGACTGGAACAGTTCTTTCGTATCTTCGATCGGATTGCCGCCGGAAAGCTGATACGCTTTGGTGAGTACTTCTCCTTCCGGCGACAGCAGCACCGCCTTCGTCGAAGTGGAACCGCCGTCCAAACCGATGAATCCTGAAACGGCCTGGCCCGCGCGGAACTTCGCGGGGGCAAATTTCCTGGGCGCATACCGGGCCTTGAATTGTTCCAGTTCTTCCGGCGACGCGGCCAGACCGCGCGTTCCCGATTTCGCCTTTTCCTCGATGCGCCCCGTGTCGATGTAACGCGCCAGGTCTTCCGTGCCGCGGTAGCAGCCAACGCATTCGTCTTCGTCCTTGCCGAGCTCCACGGCGCCGATGGCCGCGAAATACTCGGCGCCCTGCGGCACGCGGATCAGATCTTCGGGAGCGGTTCCTTCCGGGATGTCGACTTTGCGGTCCGCCCACATTTTCGGGATGTTGGCCTGCCAGGCTTCCCGCATGCCGCGAATAAAGGAGTTCGGTCCGCCCAGCAGCAGCACGTGCGGCCGGAGCGTGTTGCCGCGCGTCAGCACCGTCAGATTTTGCAGCACGATCGCGTCGAACAGGGAAGCCATCAACTCGTCGTTGGGGATTCCCTGTTTCTGAAGGCTGTTGATGTCCGTCTCGGCAAAGACGCCGCACTTGCCGGCCACTTTGTGGAGTTTGATGCCATGGTAACCCTGGGCGCACAACTCCTCGGGCGGGATCTTGAGTTTGGCGTTGATCTTGTCGATGACCGCCCCGGTGCCTCCGGCGCACTTGTCGTTCATGGAGGGAATTTTCTTCTTCCCGCCGCTTTCCGGGTTGTCCCGGAACACGATGATTTTGGCGTCTTGCCCGCCCAGTTCGATCACCGAGTACGCTTCCGGATGAAACGTTTCGACGGCGGCGCTGACGGCGGTCACCTCCTGCACGAACTTCGCGCCGATCAAGCCGGCCAGCGTGCCGCCGCCGGATCCGGTGATGAAGATCCGCGTATTGCGGGGCGAGATGCCGGCCTCGGTTTCCATGCGGCGGAGAAACTCGAGCACTTTTTCAGGCTGCTTGGTTTCATGCCGCTGATACTCCCGCCAGACAATCCGGCCGTCTCTTCGGTCCAGGACAACAGCCTTGACCGTCGTCGATCCCACATCCAGGCCCGCCATGTAGCGGCGTTCGTGATGGGCGATCATGATTGGACGCCCTCCGCCAGCCGGCCGGGCGACATGCGCCAAAACCGCTTTCTTCGATCCATCAAGTCGCTCACGTGGAGAAAAAACCGGGCGGCGGTGCCGGCGACGCCCGGCCGGTGGGGGACATGGTAGAAGGGACGGCGCAGCTCGCGGTGCTCGGCGGTGTAGTCCCGGATGTCCTCCAGGCGCTTGCCGGTGGACTGCAAGACGGCTTCAAACTCCCGGCGCGCCTTGGCTTTGGCTTCGCCCAGCGCCATCTGCACGCGGCTGTGCGCATTGACTTCGCCTTCGCCGGAAGTTTCGATGGGCAGGAAGATCATGTCCTTGTATCGATTCACCACGGCCGACTGAATGCCGTCAGATTGCGAGGAAGGCATGCAGCCGAAGGGTTTGAGCGAAAGCACCATGTGGCACAGGCGGTTGGTCGTGTAATAGATGTTCTTGCCGACTTCCATGTAGCCCTCGCCGCCAGCCAGATGCCGGGGATAAAAGGGATGGGCCAGGCGCGCCAGCTCCTTTTGCGGAATCAGGCGGTGCGTGATGTCCCCAAGCTGGTCACAGACCCGGTGATAGAAATGCGTCCACAACACTTCGCCCGCGCTCAGCGCCAGCACCTTCTTGCGGAACTTCATCTCGTTGGCGAGATGTTTGCGGAACTCATACCAGGCCGGATGCCGATAGACGCGATGGGCGCGCTTGCGCGCCTCCACGTTAAGACGGGCCCAGTGCAGCAAGTAGGTGACCCAGGTCGCGACAGGCTCCACCAAAACCTGCGCGCCCTCCCGCTCCAGAAAACGGAACATCTGGAAATTCCCGTCGCCCTCGGTGGTTTGCGCCCAGAATTCGCCGGTGATTTTGACGACCGGCTTGATTCTGGTCCGGTCCACTTCAATCTGGTCGATGCGTTCGCGGCACGCTGCCAGTGCCGCCGCGATCTCCTTGCCGTAGAGATGGTCGTGGATCTTACAGAGAATGTTCAACGTGTTCTTCAGACCGTTCTTACCGGCTACGCGCCGGGTCAGCCAGGCCGGAGCGTCTCGCATGAATTCAAACGGTGTGCGGTCGCGCAGCGTGGCGCACAGGCTGGCAACCGCCTCGTTGAATACCCGGTCGGTCTCGCCGGCGTTGGTTTCAAAAGGCCGGATCTGATAGACCAGGTCATTCATGACGTCGCCCATTTGCATGGCGTTGAGCATGCCCAACCCGAAATTCACCGTAAATTGCAACCCCGGCTGCCCCGAGGCGGCCTTAATGCCGTGGGTTTGCTGAAACAGCAGGACGCGAAATCCTTCGAAGCCGGCGTTCCGCAGAGCGTAACGGTATTCGGCCTCGTACATGCCGAAGCGGCACGGGCCACAGGATCCCGCCGTGAACAGAACGTAGTTGTCGAGTATCTGCTGGCGCGGCACGCCTTGCGCTTCCAGGCGCTTCAAGTACTGGATGAGGCTCCCGACCGTGAAGTAGGTGGGATTGCACTGCCCGTTATTGCCGAACTCCTTGCCGAGCTGGAAGGCGGCCACGTCCGGACTCGGCAGCGTCTGGCAGCGGTAGCCGCTGCCATGAAACACCGCCCGGATCAGCTCTTCGTGTTTCCACGTCAATCCTCCGAACAGGATCGTGACCCGGTCCCGCTCATGGGCGAGAAACGGCCGCTCCTCCGGACGGCGAAAGTGCCGCACCTCTCCTGGACCGGCAGCCTGGTGGAGCCTTTCGCGTTGGGCGGCCAGTTGGCGCCGGACGGCCTCTTCGGTTCCGGTAATGGAAATGAATTCGGAACTATAGCTCATTGCCCCCCTCCTGAAGTTGCTGGCGAACGAGCCTCTGTAGGCTCAGCGGCGGCCTCCTGGATCCGATACTGGAAGTATTCGATGCTCAAGGTGCTCTTGCCTGCGATGCGGATATCGGATCGCGATTCCACGGAAGCTGGCAGCCAGAAAGGCCCGTGCTTCTCGTAGCGCCGGATGAAACTTACCCTCCTGGTCCAGAACGACGGGTTCTTGGCGGGTGAGCCTTCGATGCGGACCACGGCAAAGTCGCTGCCGTCCACCCAGATTCGTCCTCGCATCAGATATTTTTTGGAAGCCCTGGGCGTTACCTCCAGTACGTAACAGGAGCGGCCATCGATCTCTTCGCTGCCGGTCAGCGTAAAGGTGTAGTTCTGTGGTGTAAACCGGGCCTGCTCGCGGTCCTTGCCTGCATCGGCCTCGGCCTTGATCAGTTCCTCGATCACCTTGCGGCGGACAGTGGACGATCCGCTCGCCGAGAGGACTTGGAACACCCTCTGGCCGGAACGAGTATAAGATTCCTCCACCAGGACTTCGGCGCGCTGGGAGAAACGCGGATTCGCAGCCACGTAGCGGCGCTGAGAGCAATACCGCTCAAGAGCGGCCGCACGCGCGTCATCCATCTCCAGCATCCGTCCAACCACCTCCGAAGCGCTCAACATCGAGCCGGCTGACGCTACGCCAGTCATCAGGCAGGTGATGCTCAACGCTTGTGTAATCCGGCGCCGCCCCTGTATGGGCAATGGCGCACGTATACTCGGCGTTTCGATCATAGCCGCCTCCTGAAATCGCTTGACCGGGCCGTTCCCGCGCCCCGGGCAGCTTGCAGATTCCATTGCAATTTATCTGCCGACTTGGGAGCGGCGTTGAAGTCGACGCCACGGAGGTGGAAAGCAGGATGGGCGCTTCTACAAGCAAGGTGCGCGTTGCGACTACGTTTCCCTCCGGGAAGATCTACGCTTGCGCCAAGTCACGCAGGAGGAACGGAGCGCCCCAGTTGCAATGCCCAAGTTGCGGCGCCGCGCACCGGATCGGCTTCGCTCTACGGCGCATACTCTGAATGGCGGTGCTACAATGACGCCGATGCGAATCCGCCACCGTCGTCAATTCCTGCGATTCCTGGCCGCCAGCCCGCTGCTTGCGCAAGCTTTCGGGCAGGACGATTCCGGATTCCGCACGGCGGGCGGCAACGCCGTGCCCGCAGCCCCTGCCGATGTGCTCAGCGTCGCGGAGTTCGAGGCCTTGACGCGGGCGAAACTTCCTGCCGCTCATCTCGGATATCTGATGACGGGCGTCGATGACGATCTGACGCTAGCGGCGAACCGGCAGGGTTTCCAGAAATGGGACCTGCGCCCGCGGCGACTGGTGGATGTTTCGAAAACCGACATGCGCACGGAAATCTTCGGCGTGCCCTGGGACAGCCCGATCTTTCTGTGCCCGGTGGGGGCGCAGGGCGCCTTTCACCCGGAAGGCGAGGTCGCGGTGGCCCGCGCGGCGAAAGCCAGGAAGCACGTCCAGATCCTTTCCACGGTCACGTCGAATTCCGTCGAGGACGTGCGCGACGCGCTGGGAACAGCTCCCTGGTATCAGCTCTACATGCCCGCCACATGGGACGCGACCGAACGCATGGTGCGGCGCGTCGAAGAGGCCGGCTGCCCCGTCATGGCCTGGACCATCGACCTGCTGGGCGGGCGCAACACGGAAACGGCCTCGCGCCTGGCCAGGCAGGACACGCGCGCTTGCGACAACTGCCATGTGAACGGCCTTGGATCGTTCTCCCACCGGCCGATGTTCAAAGGGATCGATGTGGGCATCAATCCGCGCGAGGCCAATTGGAGCTATATCGGGCGGCTGAAGAAATTGACGCGGATGAAGCTGCTGATCAAGGGCATCGACACGGCCGCGGATGCGAGATTGGCGCGGGAGAACGGCGCCGATGGGATCATCGTCTCCAATCATGGCGGCCGCGCCGCCGAGACGCTGCGCAGCACCATCGAGACGCTGCCGGAGATCGTGGATGCGATCGGCGGGCGGATCCCGGTGTTGATCGACGGCGGGTTCCGGCGCGGGACGGACATCTTCAAAGCGCTGGCGCTGGGGGCCAGAGCGGTGGGCATTGGCCGGCCCTACATTTTCGGCTTGGCGGCGTTCGGGCAGGCCGGCGTGGAGCGCGTGCTCGAGATCCTGCGCGCGGAGTTGGCGCTGACGATGCGGCAGTGCGGAACGCCCACGCTCAAGGACATCACTCCCGCGTCGGTCGGTCGGCGGGCCTGAAGGAATCAGAGCGCGGCCGCCTGATATAATTGCTGTTGAATCCCGTGAAAAAGATTATTCTGTTGAGGCCACGAGGGTTTTGCGCCGGCGTCGTGCGGGCCATCGATGTGGTGAAGATCGCGCTTGCGGCCTACGGCGCGCCCATTTACGTCCGCAAGGAGATCGTCCATAACCGCCACGTGGTCGAGGAGTTGCGCGCCGCCGGTGCAATCTTTGTGGAGGAATTGAACGAAGTCCCGGTGGGCGCGCGCGCGATTTTCAGCGCCCATGGCGTGGCGCCCTTGGTGCGGCAAGAGGCCAAAGACCGGCAACTGAAAGTGATCGATGCGACTTGCCCGCTGGTGACCAAGGTTCACCTGGAGGCCGTCAAGTTCGCCCGCCAGAAGTACACCATCGTGCTGATCGGCCACAAGGATCACGATGAAGTCATCGGAACGCTGGGCGAGGCTCCCGAGGAAACCGTGCTTGTGTCGGATGTCGCGGACGTGGACCGGCTGGAAATCCAGAATCCCGAAAAAGTCGCTTACATCACGCAGACCACGCTGAGCCTGGATGAAACGCGCGACATCGTGGCCCGCCTGAAGGAGCGCTATCCGAAGATCCAGGGGCCCGCGGCGCAGGATATCTGTTACGCCACCGAGAACCGCCAGGTGGCCGTGAAGGCCGTGGCTCCCTTGTGCGACGTGCTGCTGGTTGTGGGATCGCAGAACAGCTCGAATTCGCGCCGGCTGGTCGAAGTTTGCGAACAAATGGGCGTGCCGGCGCATTTGATTGACGACATGAGCGAGGTCCAGGCCGAGTGGCTGGCAGACGCCGCGACAGTCGCGGTCACCGCGGGCGCTTCGGCGCCGGAGAACCTGGTGCAGCAACTGATCGAGTCCCTGCGCAAACGGGGCTTCGCGGAACTGGAAGAGATGGAAGTGAAAGAGGAGGATGTTCGCTTCAACCTGCCGGCCGAATTAGTGCGTGTCGCGCCCGCCGCCGGGCAGGCAGCGGCGCGCCTATGAGCGCAGGTTTTCAAGTCGCGGACACGCTGGGGGCGTCCTGCCGGCAGGCGTTGGACAAGGCTGCCGCCTATCTCCTCAGCCGCCAGACGCCGGAAGGATACTGGTGGGGCGAGCTTACCGCGGATACCACCCTCGAATCGGACTTTATTCTGCTCGAACTGTGGCGCCACCCTCCGGACAACAGCGGCGCCTGGAACCCCCCGACGCGCGCGCTGATCGACAAAGCGGCCGGTTCGATCCTGGCACGCCAGTTGGCCGACGGCGGCTTCAGCGTCTACGAAAAAGGTCCGGCGGAAATCAGCGCCAGCGTCAAGGCCTACGTAGCCTTGAAGCTGGCGGGACTGAACTACGATGACCCGAATCTGTCGCGGCTGCGCGAGCGCATCCTGGCATTGGGTGGTTTGCAGGCCGCCAACAGCTACGTCAAGATCAACCTCAGCTTGTTCAACCTGTACCCGCGCGAGCACACGCCCACGGTGCCGCCCGAGTTCATGCTGCTCGGCAACGCCATCTACGAAATGTCCTCCTGGACGCGGGCGATCGTGATTCCGCTGTCCATCCTGCACGCGTCGAATCCGCGGCGTCCGGTGCCCAAGGGATTCACCGTCGAGGAACTGCTGCTGCCGGACAAGCCGTTGCAGTTCCCGAACAATGAAGGGCTGCTGAGCTGGCGCAATTTTTTTCTCCAAGCCGACCGGGCGTTGAAGCTGGGCGAGAAGTACGGCTCCAAGAGCCTGCGGCGCAAAGCGATCCAGAAGGCCGAAGAGTGGATCCTGGAACGGACGCAGTACTCCGATGGCCTTGCTGCGATCTATCCGTCGATGATGTACGTGGTGATGGCGCTGGATGTGCTCGGTTATTCCAAGGACCACCCTGCGGTGGTCGAGGCCACGCGCCAGTTCATGCGCCTGCTGGTCGATGACGCGCGCGGTTTCTTTTTTATGCCTTGTTTCTCGCCGGTTTGGGATACGGCCATCGCCACGCACGCACTCGGCGAGGCAGGCTATGCGGCCGGGGAGGCGTTGGCGCGCGCGGCCGGCTGGCTGCTGACGAAGGAAGTGCGCCGCAAGGGAGATTGGAGCATCAAGCGCCCGAATGTCGAACCCTCCGGCTGGTATTTCGAATTCGCCAACGAATTCTATCCGGATATCGACGACACGGCGCAGGTGCTGCTCGGCCTCTCGCACGCCAAGGCGCCGGACGCGGTGGCGCACCAGGCCGCAACGCAGCGCGCGGTGAACTGGCTGCTCGAGATGCAAGGCTCCGACGGCGGCTGGGCCGCGTTCGACGTCGATAACAACTGGGAATTCCTGAGCTCAGTGCCGTTCGCCGATCACAACGCAATGCTTGATCCGACCTGCCCGGATATTACCGGGCGCGTGCTGGAAGCGCTGGCCGCCTGCGGCGTTCCGAATACGCATGCGTCGGTGCGGCGCGGCGTCGCATTCCTGCGCAAATCGCAGGAGGCCGACGGGAGCTGGTACGGCCGCTGGGGCGTGAACTACATTTACGGCACCTACCTGGCGCTGCGGGGCCTGCGGGCATCGGGCGAAGACGACCGCGAGGCGCACATCCTGCGCGCTGGCGAGTGGCTGCGCTCGGTGCAAAACGCCGACGGCGGCTGGGGAGAGAGCTGTGAAGGTTACGATCGCGGCACGTTTGTACCGGCGCCCTCGACGCCGTCGCAGACCGCCTGGGCCATCCTGGGATTGATTGCCGGCGGCGACACCACCAGCTCCAGCCTGCGCAAGGGCGTCGAGCACCTGATCGAGACCCAGCGCGCCGACGGCGGCTGGGACGAGGAGCTGTCGACAGGCACCGGCTTCCCGCGCGTGTTCTACCTGCAATATCATCTGTATCGAATTTCTTTTCCGGTGCTGGCCCTGGCCGCCTACCGGAACACGAGAGGAGCATCGTAAGCGCGATGAGATTCCCCATCCGTCAGGCGGCCAACATGGCCACGTATATCGCCAAGAACAAGATTCGTCCGAAGCCGGAGTGGCAGAAGAATCTGGCTGCCGCGGACGATCCGAAAAATCCCTTCCGCATCATTCATTCGCAAATCCCTTCGGCGCGCGCCGAGCGCAAGGCGCACCCGATGATCCACAAGCGTTTTCCGCTGGTGCTGATGCTGGAGCCGCTGCACGCCTGCAACCTGACCTGCACGGGCTGCGGCCGCATCCGAGAGTACGAAACTTCCATCACCAGCCGCCTGACGCTCGAGCAGTGCCTGCATGCCGTCGATGAGTGCGGCGCTCCCATGATTTCCATCTGCGGGGGCGAGCCGTTCCTCTATCCGGAGCTGCCGCAGTTATGCGCGGAGATCCTCCGGCGCGGCCGCTACATTCAACTCTGCACCAATGGCATGTTCCTGGTGAAGCGCCTCAAGGAGTTCACGCCGGATCCGGGCCTGGTGTTCAACGTGCACCTGGACGGCATGGAAAAGAGTCACGATCGGGCCGTCGAGCGCCCGGGCGTTTTCAAGGCCGCCATCGAGGGCATCCGCGCCGCCAAGGCCGCCGGCTTCCGCGTGTTCACCAACACCACCGTCTATCGCGAAACCGACATGAAGGAGGTTTGGGAGCTGTACGAGTTCCTGGAACAGTTCCCCGTCGATGGCCACACGATTTCGCCGGCCTACGGCTACTCCTCGGTGAACGATCAGGAGCTGTTCCTGACGCGCGAGGACGTGCATGAGAAGTTCAAGGACATCGACGCCATGGCGAAACGCTTCCCGCTGGTGTCCTCGCCCGTCTACATGGATTTTCTGAAGGGCGAGCGCGATCTGCCCTGCACGGCCTGGGGCAATCCGACCTATAACGTCAAGGGCTGGAAAGGTCCCTGCTACCTGATTACGGACGCGCACCATGAGACCTTCGAGGATCTGATGACGCGCACGCCGTGGGAAAACTACGGCCACGGCAACGACCCGCGCTGCGAGCACTGCATGGTGCACTGCGGCTACGAGCCCTCGGCGGCTTACGGCATCAACGCCAGGCTGAGCGATCCGTTCAAGACGCTGAGTTGGCTGCTAGGGTGAAGTAAGGAACGCTTGAAACCTGCTCTTGTCACCGGAGCCACCGGATTCGTCGGCTGGCACGTGGCGCGGGCTTTGCTCGACCGCGGCGAAA
>CAZTKA010000079.1:0-15738 GCA_964614015.1 uncultured Bordetella sp.
CGGTACGTGCGGCACCCGATTTACTTCGGATTCATCGTGGCGTTCTGGGCGACGCCGCAGATGACGCTCGGACACTTGCTGTTCGCGGCGGTGACCACGGCGTACATCTTGGTGGGCATCGCGCTGGAAGAGCGGGATCTGCTCCGGTCTTATGGCGCATCGTACGAACACTATCGTAAGGCTGTGTCGATGATCGTGCCGAGGCCGCCCAAATCCGATGAGCTGCAACAGGCGCACCTGAAGGCGAAATCGGCGGGGCAGGCCTAGTGTACGTCCGCGTCATGGCGGCGAAACGCCGCCATGACGGGCGGCGCGGCAGAGCTGGCGGTCCGCGCCACGCAACATCTTACAATACAGAATTGCATGCAACATTTCACGGAAGAGGAAGTCCGCGCCCTTCTCCCCATGCGCGCCTGCATCGATCAGATGCGGCGGGCGTTCGAAGAGCTGTGCGCCGGGCGGGCGGTGAATCAGGCGCGGAGGCGCTTGATCCTCAAGACCGGATCGGTTTTGCATCAAATGGCCGGCAGCTTCCGCAATTATTTCGCCACGAAAATTTACTCCAGCAACCTGAAGCACGGCGGACTGCATCAGATGTTCGTGTTGCTGTACGACGCCGAAACCGGCAAGCCGCTGGCATTCATGGAGGCGAATCACCTGAGCCTGATCCGCACGGGGGCGGCGACCGGCTATGCGGCCGAGATCCTCTCCGATCCGAAGGCGGACGTACTGGCGGTGATTGGCAGCGGCTACCAGGCGCGCACGCAGGTTGAGGCCGTGCGCACGGTGCGGCCGATCCGCGAGGTTCGGGTATGGAGCCGCACGCCGGAGAACGCGCGCAAATTCGCCGCCGGGATCGGCGGGCGCGCCATGGAATCAGCCGAGGCCGCCGTGCGCGGAGCGCCCATCGTGGTCACCATCACGAGCTCCAAGGATCCAGTGCTCGAGTCCGGCTGGATCCGACCGGGGGCCTTCATCGCAGCGGCGGGATCGAACGCGGCCACGCGCCGCGAGTTGCCCGCCGATCTGTTGGGGCGCGCGGGGCTGGTGTGCGTCGACAATCTGGAACAGGCCAGAATCGAGGCCGGCGATTTTCTGATTCCCAACCATTGGGATGGTGTGATCGAGCTCAAGGACGTCACACCCGGTTACGATCCGGGCCGCGTCGCGGTTTTCAAGTCGCTGGGCATCGCGGTGGAGGATGCCGCAGCCGCGGCCTACGTCTACGAACAACGGAATCCGGCGGCGCGGAGTTAACGCCACAGCAAGTATTCCAGCGACCACACTCCGATCGCGACGGCGTAGCCTGCCGCGGCCGGAAGAGCCGCGGTGCGCAGGTAGCGAAAGAACGTCAAATCCTTCACCCGGCCCATCGCCACGACGCCGGCAGCCGAGCCGATCACCAGCATCGAACCGCCGGTGCCGACCGTCAGGGCGAGCAAGCTCCAGATCGCCGCATCGCCAGTCTTGAGGATGGTGATGGCGGCGGCCGTCAGCGGGATGTTGTCGACCAGCGCCGACAGCACGCCGAGGGCGCTCGAACCGGCCACAAAGCGCCCCAGGCCGGGATCTTCTCCCAGTAGTGCTTGGGACAGGTTTTCTAGGATGCCGAGGTGTTCCAGCGCGGCCACCGCCAGCAGGATTCCGGCGAAGAACAGCAGGCTCGCGATGTCCGTGCGCGCGAGCTTTTGTTCGATGTCCGCGGTCAAATGAGTGTGATGCCCCGAATCGATTTCCCCGGCGTGCAGGGCATCCAAAGGGAGTCCGAGGCTTTTGGCGGCGAACAGGCGGAACGCGGCGATCACGATGCCGACCAGTCCCAGGCCGAATAACAATCCGAAATACGGCTCCAGGCCGAGCTGATTGAACAGGAGCGGCAGGAAGAAGGAAGCCAGGGTGAACGCCACGACGACCTTCTCTGACGCGGACAGGGTGACAACCTCGCCGGTGACGTCCTTCGTATCGCCGCGGACGCCTCGGGCCAGCATCGCCGTGCTGACGGCGAACAGCGCGAGCGACGGCAGCAGCGCCCAGGAAACGATTTCGGCGGCGGTGAATTTGTTGGCCAGCCACAGCATGATGGTGGTCACGTCGCCGATCGGCGACCAGGCGCCGCCGGCGTTAGCCGCAATGACGATGGTCCCCGCGGCCACGATCAGGTTGTGCCCGGAAAAGAAGCGTTTCACGATGGCCAGCATCACCAGCGTGGCGGTGAGGTTGTCGATGACGGCGGACAGAAGGAACGCCACTCCGCCCATCACCCAGAGTTGCCGGTAGTCGTTCAGGCCGAGCGCGAGCAGCCGTGCGCGGATCCAGTCGAAAAGGCGGTAGTGCACGAGGATCTCGACCAGCGTCATCGCGGCCAGCAGGAAAAACACCAGCGCGAAGATCTCCGAGCCGGCACGGTCGACCGTTTCCTGGACGTCCGCGCCATCGCGCAGAGCGATGATCATCCACAACACGGCTCCGAGCGCGGCGGCAGTGATCGCCTTGTGCAGGTGATAGCGGTGCTCCAGTGTGATCAGCGCGTAGCCGGCGAGGAAGATACCGAGAACGAGAGGAGCCATGAACCGTTATCTTAATGGAACCAAGCCCCGGCGTTCTCACCCGAAACGGGGGCCGGGGTGCGCTCCGAGGCTGTGTTCCAGCCAGAGCTTGAGGAAGCCCAGCCGCTCGCCTTTTTTCTTCACGACCAGGATGGGGACGTGAATTTCCATGATGGTGTGTTCGGACTGGCTCCCGAGCAAGATGCTGGCCGAGCGGCTCATGCCGCGCGTGCCCATCACCACGAGATCGGCGCGATCCTCGGCGACCGCCCGCGTAATCGCGTGGGAAACGTTGGGGCTTTCCTCGAACCGCGGCTGCACTTCAATGCCGTGCAGTTCCAGGCCGCGAAGGAATTCGTTGAAAGCCTCCTGTTCGCGCCCGCGGACATCCTGCCGGTATTCGTCGACGCCCGCCAGGGAGGTTTCGAAATACACATGCAAGGCCTCGCAGGAGGCGAGCCCGCGCCGTTGCGCGATGGAGGTGGCCACGACCAACGCCTCCGCAGACGCGGGTGAAAAATCGACGGCCGCCAGGATGCGCCGGACATCGGCCGGGGAGCCGTTAGGCACCATCCAAATGGAGCAGGGCGCTTTCATCGCCAGGCGCCGCGCCAAGGCCCGCCTGCTGCTGTGGCTGGGCTGGTGGCCCAGCAGGATCATGTCCGCGGAGGTCTCCATGGCCAGCCGCAGGAGTTCATCCTCGCGGTGGCCGGAGGCGATCCGGCAATCGTGGGCCGCGGCGGCCGCGAAGTGGCTGGCGACAGATTCTTCCAGTTCACTCAGTTTGGTAGGGGTGCTGCCGCGTTCATCCACGTGAGCGAAATGAAACATCGCGCCGGGCACAAGCCCGGCGACCATGCGCGCATACCGAAGAAGCGGGGCATCCGAAGCGCGCCGCGCCAGCGCGACCAGGATCCGTTGGAATCGTTCCATGAATGGTCCTAGGCCCTTGCGGGGACCTGCTCGCCGGCGGCTGCCGGCTTATCGAAAAAGCGGTACAGCAGTATCCAGATAATGATAGCGGAAAGGACGCCCTTGAGGAAGTCCAGGGCTACGACCATGATCGCGGTGTAGATCATCAGGAAGATATGGAAGCGGTTGTGCCGGAGCACTTCGCGGACCTCCGCCGGTTTGACCATCGCCGTGGCCACATACAGCAGAATCCCTCCGATGCAGGCCATCGGGACTCTTTCCAGGTATTGTGCAAGAAAGGCTGCCAGCAGAAGTTTCAGGATGCACTTCATGATCCCGGCGAGGGGTGAGATGGCCCCCAGCTTGATATTGGTCGCGGTGCGGGCGAGAGCGCCGGTGTGCGGGAAACCATTCAGCATCGGAATGATGATCTGCACCAGACCCTGGCCCCACAGCTCCTTGTTCGGGTTGTAGGGGAAGCCCCGGTTGTCGGCCAGCCGGTCGGCCATGCGCGAGCACAGCAGGCTCTCGATGGCCGACACGAAAACGATCGCCACCGCGAAGTAGGCCAGGTCGAACAGGGCCTGGCCGGTCACGGGGAAAGGCGCGGGCCAGGTGAACACCAGAATATCGGTCGGGATCTTGCCGTAGTGATCCGAGATCAGCACCAGGTGCTTGTCAGGCCAGGCAAAGGCGGCGATGGCCGTTGTGACGCCGATGGCCAGCAGAGGCGCCGGGATAAAAGGAGAGACCTTCAGCATATAATTCGTGATCAGGAACGTCAGCAAGCCGAGCGCGATCGAGTACCCGTTGATCTGGCCCAGATTCTCGATGATGACGCGGATTTTGTCGGCGGCCGCATATCCGGATTTCGCCTCAATGCCAAAAAGCTCCGTGACCTGGGAAAGCGCGATCGTGATCGCGATGCCGATCGTAAATCCGACGACGATGGAGTGCGGTACCATCGCCACGAAGCGGCCCATCCGGGCCACGCCAAAGATCATCAGAATCGCGCCGGCCAGAATCGAGGCCAACACCAGCATGCTGTGGTTGTAGGCGGCCATCAGGCCGCCGACCACCGGGATGAACGCGGCCGTGGGCCCATAGACCTGATACTTTGAGCCCCCGAACAGTGCGCCGACCAGTCCGGCGACAGCGCCGCCGACGATGCCTTGTTCCGGCCGCAGACCGGAGGCCATGGCGAATCCCATCGCCAAGGGGATGGCGACCATGGCCACGATCAGACCGGCCATGAAGTCCCGGAAAAGGTTCAGCTTCAGGTTTCCCTGGAAGAGATCCTCGTAGCGGCGGTCAATCGGGTTCAGATAATACAGGAGCCGCTTCCCGAGCGGCGCGGCGTCCGAAGAAGCAGCCGGCGCCGCAGTAACAGATCTGGTTTCAGCGAACATGCATTTCCTCCATCAATGTGTGTCCCGCCACAGCGGTGATCGGGACGAACCTGCCTTCCGGCGCATGCCACGACAGCACGCCGCCAGTGGCGATGTCGTAGACCCATCCGTGAATCTGCAATTCAGCTTTCTTCAGCAGCCGGGCGACTGAAGGATACGTGCGCAGGTTCCCAATCTGGGTGAGCACGTTCTGCTCGATCAGGTGATTCAGCGCATCGGGTCCGTCGACGCGTCGCAGATCCCCGGCCTGCTTCAGCCAGGCGGCCACAGCCGGCAGGGTTTCGAGTTTTTCCGGGTGCAGCACCGCGTCCATCGCGCCGCAGTGCGTGTGGCCGCAGATGATGATGTGGCGGACGTTGAGCACTTCCAGGGCGTACTCCACGGCGGCCTGAACATGCGGGTCCGTCTCGCCGAAAATCGGCACGATATTGCCGACGTTCCGCACGATGAACAATTCCCCGGGTTTGGTTCGCGTGATGCGCCCGGGCTCGATGCGCGAGTCCGCGCAGGTGATCAGCATCGCTTCGGGCTGCTGCCCGGAGGCGAGGCTTTCCAGGTGGCGCCGTTCTTCCGGGGAGATATCGCGCTGGTATTCCAGAACTCCATTCAGGATTTTTTTCATAGCAGGTCCTCTTTCGTTCGATGCTTGGAAGGCCCGCGCACATGCACACCTGCGCCGGCTGGCGGGCTTCAGCGGCGCGTCAACAATTTGATGGGGAGGTCAGGATAAGAAGGAAGGGGGACCGCGGGAGAACGAGGTCAGATGCTCGGATGGTTCCGCCGCAGGGGGCGTGTACACCGGAGCGGAGGAGGCTTGCGCAAAAACAGAAATCGCAGCAGCCGCCGGAATCGCCAGATCATCCGGATTCATTTGGCCGCCGGAACGGTCTTCGTCCGCCGCGGCCACTGTGAAGTCGTCGAGGACGTGGACGGTGGCGTGCGCCAGGTGGTCGTGGTCCGTGCGTCCGCGGTAGTGCCGCCCCGTCACTCTCCGGCAGTGACGGTCCGCCCCATCAGAGATTGCGGCAGCGGTGAGAACCGCCAACAGACCGATCCCGGCTAGATGCAGAGTTCGCATGCTCGCTGTGTCTAGGGTAACACACGGGAGGGCGCCGAAAATCAAGACGCAGCAGGCGAAAGCCTACCTGCCGAACCACTCTCGGGCGAGCCGGCGCCACCAGCGCTCCTCGCGGTCCACGGCATCGAACGCCGTGGCTGGGCGGACTTCCGGGAGCGGCTCCGGCAATTTTCCGAGGGCCCTTGACGTCAGGCGCACCCGCAGGTCCTTGAACAGATAGGTCCGTTTTTCGATCTGGCCGTCTTTGCCCTCGACGAGCAGGGTGAAGACGGTTCCATCCGGGGTTTGCGAAGTTTCCACGGGGAGGTAGCCGCGCAGATTCCGTTCGAGGAGAACGGTTTCGTAGCGGCCGCGGCGGGGATTATGAACAAAAACGCGGAAGCTGTCAAAGTCAAAGGGCTGCGAGCCGCGCACCAGGGTCGTCCACAGCCAGTGATTCTTTTTTCCGCGGCGCGCATCGTGTGTTTCTCCCAGGGCGTGATAGGAGGTAATCCATTGCCGGTCCGCGTACTGCGCCACTTCATCGGGCACTAGCAGTAAGACCGCGCGCATCAGCACCCAACCGGCGCGCCCTTCGCCGGTCCGCACCAGGAACCAGTCGTCGCTGGCTTGCGAAGCAGGGGTGCGCGGGGACACGCGGTGCGCCAGCACCTGGATCTGGTCACCTTCCCGGATTTGCAGGATACTGCTGGCGGACCGGCTGGGCGCCGCGTGGACATTCAGCGTGGCATACACGGTGGCCGTGCCCTGCGGCGGCAGGGCAACCGCGCGCGCGGTCAGTGCGTTCAAGGCGTCGATCTGCGCCTGGGTCAGCAGATCGGCCGCATCGGTCCAGCCAGTGGCGCCGCTGGCGGCGCGCACGCGCACAAATTTCCGCCGGGTTTCCAGTATCTCGACGCGCTCGGCATGGGCAAGCGTGGCCGTCACCGGAGCTCCGGCGTCCAGTTCGGCGCGCAGTTCCAGTTTCGCGGGGGCAATGTAGGCGAACCCCACGGCCGCCGGAGCGGAACGCGATGCGCAGGCCGCCAGCGCAGCAGCCGCAACCGCCAGTGCGATTATCCGATTCCTAATTCGTCCACGCGCTCCAGAGGCGAGCCGCAGCGGCGGCAGATCACCGCCGTGCAATCTCCGCAGACCAGCGGATCGCTCACGGGTTGTTGGCAGCGCGGACAATAATACTCCGTGACTGGTTCGCTCATAACGAAGGCAACAGGGGGCCTGCCATGATTTGCGGACGCACCGCCAGGAACGTCCCGTAATTTCGCATCAGGCCGCGGTATACGGCATGGCCCAGCATCCGGTAGCCCGGTCCGGTCAGATGCACGTGATCCTTCTGCGCCAAGCCCGCCTTCACCCATTGCAACATCGATCCGGCCCCGCCCATGGCGCCCCGCAAATCGATAAACGCACAGCCCATGTCCACGGCGGCCTGGCGCTGCGCCTCGGCGATCATCCCCACGCGCTCCAGAGTCTGCCACTTGCGGCGGATCCGCTGATCGCGGTCGGGAGGACCGATCACCAGAATGGATGCCGCGGGCGCCGCGGAATGGAAGCGCGCCAGCAGTTCGGTAAACATCGCCCGGTAGGATTCCAGGGTCCACAGCCGGGAACCTGCTTCGTTGGTCCCGTAAGCCACAACGATCAGATCCGGATTGCGGCGTTCCATGTTCGCTTCGAGCACCGCCGGATCCCAGCGTTTGACGATCTCCACCTGGGCTCCATTGATCCCGAGCGGTTCGTAAGTAATCCCGGTCGGATTCTCGGCCACCCAGCCGAACAGCCGCACTGGCTTCCGCTCCAGCGTTTCCAGCTCGAACCGGTGCGGGCCCGGAGCGGTCTCGATGTGGTGATAGGCCGGCCCGGCGTCGCCATCGGTCGAGATCAGATCCAGGGGCACACCGTTATCGAACAACTGCATGGAACCGCCGCCCGGCTGCCGGTAATAGAACAGCTCGAAATCGGCGGCGTCCGCTTCGATGTAAACGGATTCGTGCGGGCGCGTCGCGGTGATGCTGACGCCGCCCAGTCCGTAGTAGCCGTCGCCGGAACGCGTGGTAAGGCCGTCGGTGTACCAGCCGCGGGTGGATCCGCTCTTCACGTCGTGACGGCGGTAACCTCGCCAGGGAGAACCAGCGAGTGAAAATCCGCTGCCTCCGTTTCCGAAAGCGGCTTGCAGCAAGGCGCGCAGTTCGCCGGTGAATTCGTCGGCGGCCGTGTGCGAGTCGCCGTATTGCAGGACCTTCACCGGCCCAGGCAGTTCTCCGCGCTGGTGACGGTAGAGTTGTTCGAAGAACGGCGCCAGGGCGCCCGCGTTGACAACGGAGATTGGAGCCGCCAGGCTCTCGGCGACGTATTCGGCGGCCGGTTTGGGTTTCGGGGCACTGACCTTGGCCGGGGTCTTGGCCTTGGCGTTCGAAGAGGCAGGCGCTTTCCCCGGAGCCTTGGATTTCGACGTGGTTTGCCCTTCGCTCGCCGGGGCCAGAAGGATGGCTGCGGCGGCCAGAGCCAGCACGACTTGAAGATGCTGCTTCACGGGACCGTCGGACTCGAAACCGCGGAGTCCCTCCAGGCCTGCATTCTCCGCTTATATTCGTTATAGCCGTCATCCAGGGCGCTGTACAACAACTCTCCGACGATCTTGGCGCCCGCCGGCAACGGATGGATGTAATCGGCGCCCACCAGGCGAGGCTGCGCCGCGTACCACTCGCCCATGGTGCCCGCGCCGCCCATGGCCTGATACGTGTTGAAAAAGGCCACGCCCATCTCGGCGGCGATTTCTTGCTCCTTGGCCACCAGGCGCGGCAGGGCGCCGATGGTGCGGATCGTGCCGTCCTCGGCCTTCTCTCCGCGGTCCATCGGACTCATCAACAGGATGGATGCCGCGGGCAGCGCCGAACGGACGCGCTTCACCGCAAGGCGCATCTCCTGAGCCCACGCCGTGTCGACAAAATTGGGGAATCCGCTCTCATTGGTGCCATAGGCCAGCACCACCAGATCCGGCCGGTAGTGCTGGAGCTGTGCGGCCAAATGTCCGTAATTGTACACGCGCGAAAGCAGCGTGATATTGGCTCCGTTGATGCCCAGACTGCTATAGAGTACGCCGGGCCGGTTGCGCCGGAACTCGATTCCGAATAACTTCACGCGTTTCGACGTTACGCGCAGCCGGAACACGCTTGCACCCGCAGGTACTGCAAAGTCCGCGAATCCCGGCGCGGGCTCCGGCGCATTCGTGTCCCATGCCCCGAGCGGCTGCCCGTCCGCTTCGATGGTGAACCTGCCGCCCTCCGGTCCGCACAGGAAAGCGACCTCGGCCGAGTCCTGTCCCGTCCCGACGGTCCAAGTCGCCTCCGCGCCTTCCTCGCCGGTGAAGCGAGCGCCTCCGAGTCCGTAGAGCCCGTCGTTGGATTCCGCCACTCCCGCCACCTCGATCTTCCAACCGCTCGAGTCCATTTTCACGCCGCGGTGGTTGTACCAGGCCCATGGCTTGGCGATCAACACGAATCCCGTGCCGGCGTTGCCGAACTGCTTCTGGAGCACGCCGCGCACATCGGCCGTGATCAGGTCCGCCGTCGTCGGTGAATCGCCGAAGTGCAGGACGCGCGCTGTGCCTCGGCGCGCCAGCGTTTCATAGAAATGATCGAGCGGACCGCCCTTGCCCTTGAAAACCTCGGCTTCCAGCACATGCAGCCGGTCCGCCCGCAAGGCCTCGACCGACGGCCCGAAGGCGGCCTGCTCTAGTTTTGGCACCGGCATGTCCCAAATCCGGGGAATGGTTGCCGTGTCGAGAATCCGGACTTGTGGCGCTGCCGCGACGGCAGCGAATGTAACCACGGCAAGCAGGGTTTTCCCGGGCAATGTGCGGATCCTCAGCATTTTGACTTCTGAATTCTGACTCTGCATTTTCCCCTTAGAACCGGTTATAAATGAACGGCGCTGAACCCGTCGCCGCGACCCGCTGGAGGCCGAGCACCAGCGCCAGCAGCGCCGCGGCCTGCGCGTAAAACGGAGCCCGTACGTACAAGTTCAGTCCAGCCTCATACCAGCGCTCCGGCAAATAATGGAACACCCACGCGACTGCCAAAATCATCCAGTAACCGCCGGTGACATTAGCGAAGGAAACGGTGCCCGAACCGATGCGGCTCAGCATGGCGATTGCGCTCTCCACGCTGGGCGCCCTAAAGAAAATCCAGGCCAGCGCGACAAAATGGAACGTCGCCACGACACTGGCCAGGCGCGCGCATGCCTGCGGTGTCCGTTTCCCGCGCATGGCCTGCCACAAGCGGACTCCGGCGAGTCCGAATCCATGCAGCGCTCCCCAAACCAGAAACGTCCAGCTCGGCCCGTGCCACAACCCGCCGATCGCCATCGTGACCACCAGGTTGGTGTAGGCCAGCACCTTCCATTTCGATCGCAGTCCCGGCAGCGAGAAGTACAAGTAATCCCGCAGCCAGGTGGAAAGCGTAATGTGCCAGCGTCTCCAGAAATCGGCGATGTTGACAGCGGCATAGGGCTGCTTGAAGTTCGCGGGCAACTGAATTCCCAGCAGCAGCGCCGAGCCGATGGCGATATCGGTGTAGCCGGAGAAATCATAGTAGAGTTGCAGGGCGTATCCGTACACGCTCAGCAGCACTTCCGTGCCGCTGTACAGGTTCGGAAAATCGAAGACGCGGTTAATGAGCTGCTCGGCCAGGTAGTCGGCGATAAGCAATTTTTTGGTCAGGCCCATTCCGATCAGGAACAGCGCGCGGCCGCCGTTTTCCGGCGTCAGCGGGCTGCGCTTTTCCATCTGGTCGAGCAGGACGCAAACGCGCGTGATCGGCCCGGCCAGTATTGTCGGAAAGAAAGACACGGCGGTCAGGTAAGCGAGGTAGCTCTTGGTGCCGGGAATGTCGCGCCGGTAGAGATCGATGGTGTAGGTCAGCGCCTGGAACACATAAAACGACAGGGTCAACGGCAGGGCGAGATTCCAGCGCGGGAGCTCCCGCAGCACTGCGAGCAGCCCGAGATTCATCGCCAGGCTGGCTGTCACCAGCAGCCGCCGCACCCAGTCGCGCCCGGACGCCTGCAAGCCTAGGCCGATCGCGTAATCGATACTTGAAACCGCCGGAATCAGGGCCAGGAAATACAGGCTCCAGCGGGCATAGAAGAAATAATTCGCAAACAGCAGCAGCGCCAGGGCCGCGATGCGGCTGCGCCAGAAGAAGGGCCAGTAGAGCAGGACAAGGCCCCCGAGGAAGACGAAGTAGATACCGGAGAAAAGCTGCAAACCACCAGGATAGCGATACGCGCGAAACTATGGCGACGCGGAAGCAGCGACGACGGGCATGGCCTGCCCGCCGCCGGTGTCAATGAAGTACAGGTTGAGGTCGTCTGCGGCCCGGGCCGGCGACGGAACCAGCCTCATGCCGCTATCGTACTCTATCTGTAAGAATGCCTTTCTGCGTACACTGCGGCCACCAGGTCGGCGACGAAGACAAATTCTGCGCCAAGTGCGGAACCCGGCAAAAGGGTGCGGCTGCCCCGGGCGCTGCTTTTTGGGACTCGATTTCGCAGCGCAATGCGATCCTGTTCTGCTACCTGCCCTGGATCGGCTGGATTATGGCCGTCGCGATCCTGGCCAACGCGCCTTACCGCAACGACCGGCGAGTCCGGTTCCACGCGTTTCAGGGTCTGTACCTGTTTGTGGCGTGGCTGATGGTCGACTTTGTGTTCGGGCCCATGTTCGGTTTTGCGGGTTGGGCGCGCGCGCTCCGGTTCGTTCCTTCGCTGCTGCACCTGGCCGTCTTGGCCGGCTGGATCTGGATGATCGTCAAAGCCGCTCACGAGGAAGACTACCATCTGCCCGTCCTGGGGGATCTGGCCGAGCGCTCCGCCGCCGAGCCGTTGTGAGCCGACAGGGCAGTGGGCCGGCCATGGCATACTGAAAATTCACGATGCAGCGAACCCCTGTCGGAATCGCCGGTTTCAGCGGCTACAGCGGCGCCGAGATCGTCTCGATCCTTGCCCGCCACCCCCACGTCGAGCCCGTTTTGCTCGAACATCGCGAGGCCGAGGCCGAAGCGCGCCCCATCGGCTACACCGGGCCGCGCCGCCTGCCCTGCTCGCCCGATTCGGTGCGTTCGGCGGGTCTGGCCGCGGTTTTTCTGGCGACCGCGCACGAAGTCTCCATGGAACTTGCGCCCGGCATGCTCGCCGCCGGCGCCAAGGTCATCGACCTGAGCGGCGCCTTCCGCCTCGGCGCCGCCGAGAATTACGAGCGCTGGTACAAACAGAAACACACGCAGCCTGCGCTGCTGGCCGAAGCGGCCTACGCGCTGCCGGAATTCTGCCGTGACCGCGTCCGGTCCGCGCGCCTGATCTCGAACCCCGGCTGCTACCCCACCGCCGCAAACCTGGCCATCAAGCCGCTGGTGGAGGCGCAAGTCATCCGCCGGGAGGCCGGCATCGTCTGCGATTCCAAGAGCGGCGTCAGCGGCGCCGGCCGAAAAGCCTCGCTCAAAACCAGCTTCTGCGAAGTGACCGAAAATTTCTCGGCGTATTCGATCCTGAATCACCGCCACGTGCCGGAAGTGCTGCGCACTTCGGGCCTCGAAGAAGCCGAATTCAGCTTTACGGCGCAACTGATTCCGATCCACCGCGGCATCCTCGAGACGATCTACTTCCGCGCGGCGCACGGGATCCGCTCGGCGGGCGACCTGATCGATATCTATCAGGCTCGCTACAAAGACGAGCCGTTTGTGCGCCCGTATCCGGCGGGCCAAGTACCCGACTTGCGCGCCGTCAACCACACGAATTTTTGCGATATCGGTGTGCACTTCGACGCGCCGACGGGCCGCGCCGTCGTGGTCAGCGCGATCGACAACCTGGGCAAGGGCGCCGCCGGGCAGGCTATCCAGAACATGAACCTGGCTCTCGGATTCGCCGAAACAGCGGGCCTGTTGTGAGCGGCGCCGCGAGGATCCTGATCAAGCTGGGCGGCACGCTGCTGGATGCCGAGGAATCCCGCCACCGGCTGGCGCGCGAGATCGCCGGCGCGATCACGCCCGGGCGCCACATCGCCGTCGTGCATGGCGGCGGCAAACAGATGACGCGCTTTCTGGCCGAGCGGGGCATCGAAAGCCGCTTCATCAACGGCCTCCGCGTGACCACGCCGGACGTGATCGACGCCGTGGTGAAAGTGTTTCGCGGCAGCGTGAACGCGAGTCTGGTCACGGCCTTCCGCGCGGCCGGAGCGCGCCCTGTCGGCTTGAGCGGCATCGATGCCGGGCTGGTCGACGCCGAGATCCTAAGTCCCGAGCTCGGCTTGGTCGGGCGTCCGGTGCGTTCCGATACGCGCTTGCTGGAAGTCCTGACCGAGGCCGGTTACCTGCCCGTGATCGCCTGCATCGCGGGCGACGCCCAGGGAGCCATCTACAACGTCAACGCGGATCAGATGGCGGTGGCCTGCGCGGCGTCCTTCCGCGTGGCGAAACTGCTGTTCCTCACCGATGTGGAGGGCGTCCGCAACGCCTCCGGCCAAGTCGAGCCGCGCCTCACCGTCGCTCAGGCCAAGGCATTGATCTCGCAGGGCATCGCCACCGGAGGCATGCAGGCGAAACTGGAAGCCGCCGCGGCGGCCCTCGAACAGGGCGTCGGCGAAGTGGTCATCGCGCCGGGAGCCGAAGCGGGCATCGTACTAAGGTTGCTCGCCGGAGAGCCTCGGGGAACCTGCCTAGTCCCATAGATCCTTTAGGTTCATTTTTCGCCCCCCGCTGAGAAGTTCCCGCCCCGATCCCCACTACCTGAGTGACGGCCTGCACAGTGTGTCGTGCGCGTCAGGGAGCCGGGGGAATACCAGTGAAAGCGCAAAGCATCGACCTCGAAAAATCCGCGGGACGCATCCTGTGCAGCACCATCTTCCGCTCGTGCGGCAAGAAACTTCTGGCCAAGGGCCACGTGCTCAGCCCCGAGGATGTCCGCGTTCTGCAAACCGAGGGTCTGGAACAGGTCTGGGTCACCGAACTCGAACCTGGCGACGTCGGCGAGGATGAGGCCGTCCGCCGCGTGTCGGCGGAGATCGGCTGCGGAAGCCTCGAGATCCGTCTTGCGATGGGAGGCCGCGCCAACGTCTTCACCACGGAAACCTCCTGCATCCTGGTGGACGATGAGCTGCTGCGGGCGGTCAACTGCTCGGCCGGCATCGCCGTCGCCACCGCGATGAATTTCAGCTTCGCCAGATCCGGACACAAGATCGCGACGATTAAGAGCGCGCCGTTCGCTGTTCCAGAGGAACAGTTGGATACGGTGATCGGCATTCTCCAGGACCGGGGCCCGATCCTGCAAGCGCGCCCGGTCCGCTCCCCTTCCATCGCCGTGCTCTATACCGATCCGATTCACGGCGATCGCGCCCGCCAATTGTTTGAGGCCGCCACGGTGCAGCGGCTGGGCCAGTTCGGCGTTCGGCCCGCGTATGCCCTGGCGGTGACCGAGGACGAAGACTCCATCGCCCGTGCCCTCCATCAACTGTTTCGCATGAAGCCTGCCGCCGTTCTGGTTGCCTCCACCACTGCTCCGGCCGATCCGGATGACGCTGTGGGCCGCGGCATCCTGGCCGCCGGCTGCCAGTTGGAGCGGTTTCTGGCGCCGGTGGAGCCCGGCAATCTCATGATGCTGGCCTACAAAGAAAACACGCCGGTCGTCTCCGCGCCCGGATGCTTCCGGTCCATCCGCACTAACGTGCTCGACTTGATTCTGCCCCCGATCCTGGCCCGCTACCGCATCTCCGGCTGGGAGATCGCCTGCCTGGGCCACGGCGGGTTACTCAGTTGAGGCTGCCTCCTCCGGCTCCTCGCGTTCCTTCAGTTCGAGCAGCACCAGGCGATCGCCGCTGGGCAGCTCCAGCGCCAGCCCCATCTCGTACTTGGCCGTCTCCGCCGCCCGGATCGGCGCGCTGGCGATCTCGCGCGGGTCCGAAAACGTGTACTGCGCGCCCTCCAGCGGGATCGTAAACTGCCACGCCGGACCGTTCAATTGCAGCGCCTGCACCGTAAAGTCCGTAACAGTCCCGGTCGCCTCGAATACCAGCGAGCGGCTGATCAGCTTCACGCGCAAGCTCGCGGCGTCATCCCTCCAGCGTCCGAACAGCAGCTTGGCGTCGTCAAAGGTCGCGATCATTTCTCGAACGTGATCTCCGATTCCGCATCGAATTTCACATAGTTGCGGAATGACGTCTGGTTGCGCACGCACACGCTAGTCGAGCGGATGTTGCCGGGTGCGAAACCTCCCGCACCCTCGCGGCGGAAATCGTCCGCCAGCCGGAACCACACGATGCGGTGATCATCAGGCTCGACGATCAGTGGCTTCTCCGAGAGCCGCCGCAGGATTCCGGTCACGGAAAGGGTTACCGGCCGAAGGGACACCTGCACTGCTGGTTCCAGTTGCGGCATCCTCGATGTTCCCGTGGGAAGCCGCCCGGGAATCGGAATCGTGGTCCCTGGCGGGTATGTGCCCGGCGGCGGATACGTCCTAGGCGCCTGTGGGCCGATCGGCGGGCGCGGCGTCTGGCCGGGATACTGTCCAGGAACTTGACCTGGCGCCTGTGCAAACGCCACCGCCGATGCGATGCAGATAGCCGCGATCCACCGCTGTCTCATATTCGCCGGTTGGACGCAGCTCCTCGCGCGCCCGTTCCGATTATCCCGCATTGGTGCGAACCAAACCCGCATAGCGAACAAAAGAAATGCCCCCAAAAAAGTCTGTTGTAGTTCAGCGATTATGTCCGACTAACAGTTCAGCGATTCTGTCACGCCCGGCT
>CAZTKA010000080.1:0-15709 GCA_964614015.1 uncultured Bordetella sp.
GGAAGCTGCGCGCGCCGTTCTGCAACTGCCGCGCCCGCTTCGCCGCCACGATGATGAAGCGGTAGGCGCTGGCCTCCGGATCGTCCGGAATCGCGCTCTGAGAATTCTGTTTAGGATTTACGGCCATTGTCAAATGTCTCCAATATCGGAAGGATTTCCTGTTCCATCCGTTCGCGCCGGCTCCGCGCGCTGATCACGATCGACGCCAGCACGTTCACGGAGGCCTCCAGATCCCGGTTCACCAGCACGTAATCGTACTGCGAGTAATTCCGGATCTCCTCGGCCGCCTCGCGCAGCCGGCGTTCGATCACCGGCCCCGCGTCTTGCGACCGCGCGCGCAACCGCTGCTCCAGAACTCTCCGGCTGGGAGGGAGAATAAAGATCGAAATCGCCTCCGGAATCCGCTCCTTTAATTGTCTCGCACCCTTGACGTCGATGTCGAGCACCAGGTCCACGCCCTCCAGCGCGGCCCGGTCCAATTCGCTGCGGTGCGTTCCGTACAAGTTCCCAAAGACCTCGGCCCATTCCAGGAATTCGCCGCGCTCGATGCGGGCTTCGAACTGCTCGCGCGAGATGAAGTAGTATTCGCGGCCGTCCCGCTCCTCTCCGCGCGGCGGCCGGGTCGTATAGGAAACCGAAAAACGCAGACCCGCCACGCGCTGCATCAAATGACTCACCAGTGTGGACTTGCCCGAACCCGACGGCGCGGAGATGATAAAGACGCTGGTCATTCGAGATTTAACGATTGCTCCCGGATTTTCTCGATCGCTGCCTTGGCCTCCAGCGCCAGGTCCGTGATCTTCAGGCCGACTTCGCCAACCCCGCTGGTCTTGGAAAGGATCGTATTGCTCTCGCGATTCATCTCTTGCAGCAGAAAATCGAGTTTCTTGCCGACTTCGCCCCCGCCGTCCAGCAAGGCATCGAGTTGCGCCGAGTGGATGCGCAGGCGCGCCACTTCCTCGCCGACGTCGCTGCGGTCGGCCAAGATCGCGGCTTCCTGCGCGAGCCGCTGCGGCTCGATCTGCGCCCCTTTGAGCAGCTCTCTCAGGCGCTCCGACAACCGCGCCTGAAAGGCCGCCGTGGCGCCCGCGCGGATCCGGTCGATCTCATCGGCCACCGCCGCGATGCGAGAATTGTGCCCCCGCAACTCCTGGCCGATCTCGCCGCCCTCCCGCTCCCGGAACGCATTCAGCTCCTTGAGGGCATCGGCGAGCGCCCCGAGAATCGTCGCCTCGAGCTCGGCGTCAGGCTCGCCCTCTTCGACCTCTCCGAACATGCCGGGAACCCGCAAGGCGGCGTTCAAATCCGGCTGATCTTTCAGGGCGTAACGGGCCGCCGCTTCGCGAAAGGCCGTCAGATACGCCTCCAGCAGGGCATGATCGACCGAGGCGCCGCGGCGGCCCTTGGCCGCGTCCGTCATGGAGATACGGACGTCCACGTGTCCGCGCGCCAGGCTCTGCTTGACGCGCGCGCGGATCGCGTTCTCCAGCGAATCTGCGATGCTCGGAGCATGCAGGTGAATATCGAGGCCCCGGTGGTTCAGGGTTTTCACGCTCACCACGACTTCGCCCTCCCCGGCGGCGCGGCGGACACGCGCGAAACCGGTCATGCTGCGCAGTGGGGATCGGATGCTCATCGGGCTTCGAGGAATTGTAGCTCGTAGAGGCGGCGGTACGCGCCGCCGCGCTCCAGCAACTCGTCGTGTCGGCCCGATTCGACGATCCGGCCGCGGTCCAGAACGACGATTTTGTCGGCGCGCCGAACGGTCGAAAGGCGGTGCGCGATGACGATCACCGTGCGGTGCTCCATCAGGGTCTGCAGCGCCTGCTGCACGAGGGCCTCGGATTCGGTATCCAGGTGCGAGGTGGCCTCGTCGAGAATCAGGATCGGGGAGTTCTTCAACAGCGCCCGTGCGATGGCCAGCCTCTGCCGCTGGCCGCCGCTCAGCTTCGCGCCGCGTTCTCCGATGATGGTTTCG
Source organism: uncultured Bordetella sp. (assembly GCA_964614015.1). Classification (GTDB taxonomy): domain Bacteria; phylum Acidobacteriota; class Terriglobia; order Bryobacterales; family Bryobacteraceae; genus Palsa-187. The sequence continues at coordinate 1,979 of CAZTKA010000080.1, forward strand.
TAGCCTTCCGGCATGCCCAGAATGAATTCTTCGGCCAGGGCGTTACGGGCGGCCTGTCTCACCTGCTCGGGCGTGGCGTGCAAGCGCCCGTAGCCGATGTTGGCCGCGACCGAATCGTTGAACAGGAACGTATCCTGCGCCACGATGCTGATCTGCTCGCGGAGCGATGAGAGGCGCACATCGCGCACGTCATGCCCGTCGATCTTCACGGCACCTTCCGTGGCGTCGTAAAAGCGTGGAACCAGGTTCGCCAGCGTCGTCTTGCCCGCTCCGCTCGCGCCCACCAGGGCGAGGACCTGGCCGGCCTTCACGTCGAGGTCGATGGCGTCGAGCACGACCGCCTCTGAGCCGGGATACTGGAACGTGACGTTTTCAAACCGGATGGATTTCGCGAAGCGCCCCAGTTTCAGGGCGCCCGGCGCTTCCCGCACCTGCTGCTCGCGATCCAGGTACTCGAACACCTTCTGCGAGGCGCCCAGCGCCTGCTGGAAGATGTTGTGAATTCCGGTCAGGCGCTTCACCGGCTCATAGAGCATCAGCAACGCGATGACGAAGCTGGTGAACTCTCCGGTCGTCATGCTGCCGGCCTTGATCTGCTCGCGCGCGTAGGTCAGCAGGCCGACGATGGTGATCGCCCCGAAGAACTCGATCAGCGGCGAGGCGATGGCCTGTTGCGCCACGTACCGCAGGTTGCTGTTGCGCAGCCGCTCGGCGCGCTCGCGAAACCGGTTCGCCTCCACGTCTTCGGCCCCGAAGGATTTCACCACCTGATGGCCCGTCAGCGTCTCCTGCAGCGTCTGGTTCAGTTCGGCCGCATCATCCTGCGCGCGCCGCGTGGCGCGCCGCAGGCGCTTGCCGAGCCGGGCCGTCGGCACCAGCACGAACGGCAAGATGGTGAGGCTCACCAGCGCCAGCTTCCAATCGGTTTGCAGGACGACGGCCAGCAGCGCCACGGCGGTGAAACTCTGCCGCAGCAGATCCGCCAGAATGTGCGACAGCGCCACCTGGATCTTTTCGAGATCATTCATGATCGACGACATTACGCGCGCCGTCGAGTGCGCGGCGAAGAAATGTGCGTCCTGGCGCACCACGCGCTCGAACACTTCCTGCCGCAGATCGGTCACCGCCGAAAAGCCCACGTAATTCACCAGGTAATTCGCGCAGTAATCGCACAGCCCCTTGATCAGGAACACGGCCAGAATCCCGATTGCCACCATGGTCCAGACGTTGCTGATCCAGGAGGGCATGAACGCGTCCAGATGCACCTGGTAGCCGGCGGCGGGAATCGTGAACAGCACAACCGGAGCTTCCGCCGACTTCGGATTGAGCACGCGGTCAAAGACCGGCCCGATCAGCAAGGCTGTCAACGCCTGCGCCGCGCCGACGATCGCCATCAGCACGACGGAGAGCAACAGGTGCGCCGCATACGGCCGGGAATAGGCAAGCAAGCGGCGCAATTGGCTCATGCGCGCACCCGCAGGCTTTCGGCGGCCGCGATCACAGCGGGCACCTCGATCTGATCGATGAGCGGAGCCGTCAGCACCTGCGCTTCGGTGCGCCAGGGAGCCCAGGTGACCGGATCGCTTGGCCCGAAGAGCACCACCACCGGCACGCCGAAGGCGGCGGCGATGTGGGCGGGTCCGCTGTCATTGCCGATGAATAACTGCGCGCCGGCGATCACGCGCTTGACCTCCGCAAGCGGCGCGTTCCGGAACACACGGAATCCATCCCACGCCGAGGCGTCGTCCGCCGGGCCGGCGAGAATCACCACCTCCAGGCCCGCGCGCTCCTGCAAGTATCGCGCCACCGCGATAAACCGTTCCATGGGCCAAGCCTTGCCGGGAGCCGACGAGAAGGGATGCAGCACGGCGTATAGCTCAGGCAAGAGCTCCCCGCCGGAGGGCGCCACCAGCTTCGCGCGCGGGATCTCGGTCCGGGGCACGCCCAGAAAAAACATCGCCGAGGCCAAGTGTTCCGCCGTGTGCACCTTGCGTTCAACTCCCAAAATCTCTTGCGCCCGCGGAATGTTCACGTGGTACAGGAAACTGTAGGCATGGTGCGCGAAGCCTGCCCGGACCGGGGCGCCCGAGGCCGCGGTCAACCACATGCTGCGCGTCCCCCCGTGGAAATTCAGCGCCAGCCGGGGCCGCCAGGCCGTGATTGCGCGGACCTCGGGCCGCAAAAACTCGGCGACATCCGGATTCCCCTCGAACACGCCGCGAAAGCGATCCTCGACCACCACGCCGATCCGAAGGTCCGGACGGTGCGCCTTCAGCAGCGCGAGCGCCGGTGTGGTGAGCACGCAGTCGCCCAAGCTCCGCAGACGGATCACGGCGATCCGCGAACCCTCCCGCAGCCGCTCCAGCACGTCGTTCATGAAAACGGTTTATTCTTCGATCCGTGCTTCCTCGACGATCATCACGGGGATATCGTCGCGGATCGGGTATACGCGCTTGCACTGCGTGCACTTCAACCCGCTCTCATCGGGCTTCAGTTGCAGTTCCGCCTTGCACAACGGGCACACGAGAATGTCGAGCAAGTCTCTACTGAGCGCCATAGTTACCCGTTAGTGTATCCTATCGCGCCACGATCACCTTCGGCGAGGAGAGATAGCCCGTCAACTGATCCTGCCGCACGCGGTTCACGACCAGCTCGTAGAGATTGCGGCCGATATAAAATTGAAGCGGCTCGTTGATGTGCCGGTCCTTCTTTTCGATCCTCAGGCTGTCGATCATCACATCCAGGCTGTAGCGCTGGGCCCGCACATCGGTGCTCTTCAGCACCACGGAGACATTGCCCAAGCGCGTGCCGGCGCTGCTCTTGAACAAGTCGAATTCGAGATACTCGCGCTCGCCGAACTGCTTGAGTAACGCGATCTCCTGCGCATTGGTGGCGATCCGTCCGCTCAGGCGGCCCAAGTCTCCCACGGTCCTCTGAAGTTCCGCCAGCGCCTGCTCGACGCGCTGCCGCGTCGCGGCGGCCTCGGCCTTCAGCGCACTGACTTCGCCGGAAACGGCGGAAATCCCGGACTGGGCCGCGGCACGCGCGCGCTCGAGATCCTGAGTGAGCTGCGCTTGATGGGCGCGCACAACGGCGTCGGTTCCTCCCAGCCGGGCCGAGAGGTTCTCCAGATTCCGCAGGGTCTCGGCGCGCACGGCCTCCAGGCGGCTGTCGGCGTCCTGGGCCTGGCGCCGGGCGCGATTGATCTCGCCGCGCAGGGAACTCAGATCCCTCCCGGTTTTCTCCGCATCAGCGGCCGCGGAAGCATCGGCCTGGCGCAGGTGCGCGATCTCCCGGTCGACCGCTTCCCGCGCCGCGGCTTGCTCGGCTTTCAACGATTCGATGGCGGCCTCCGAGGAGCGCATGCGGTTCAGGTTATAGAATTGCGCGCCGAGCATGCCGAGCACTGCGCCGATCAATCCGCCCAGAAGCAGTTTGTTCATCGCATCCTCACCAGACCCGGCAGGCGGGTCTGCGCACCATCGGCTGATTGGCACGGCACGCGAAGGCCTTCTGAAATTCGGCCATGTTGCTCACGGTGCCGTTTACGCGAAATTCGCCGGGCGAATGAGAATCGGTTTGCGCCCGCAGCCGCAAGTTTTCCGGCGTGATGTTCTGGCACCACACCTGCGCCCATCCCAAAAAAAACCGCTGCTCTGGAGTGAACCCGTCCACCGGCGTCTGTTCCTTGCCCTCGAGCGTCTCGGTCAGCGCCAAATAGGCGATGCGCAAGCCGCCGTTGTCGGCCGTATTTTCGCCAAGCGTCAGGCGGCCATTCAGGTTCACGCCCTCGACCGGACGGTAGCCGGCGTACTGATCCACCAGGCAGGCGGCCCGCGACTCGAACGCTCTGGCATCGGTCTCCGTCCACCAGTCGCGCAGATTGCCGTCGGCGTCAACCCGGCGGCCGGAATCGTCGAATCCGTGTGTCAGCTCGTGGCCGATCACGGCTCCGATGGCTCCGTAATTGACGGCGTCATCCATGGCGTTATCGTAAAAGGGAGGCTGGAGGATCCCGGCCGGGAAATTGATGTCGTTGTTTTGCGAATCGTAGTAGGCGTTCACGGTCGGCTGGCTCATATGCCACTCGGTTTTGTCCACCGGCTTGCCGATTTTGGCGAGCTGGCGGGCAACCTCATACTGCGCGGCACGCGCGGCGTTGCCGTAGGGATCATCCCGCGCGATGCGCACGCCGGCGTAATCCTGCCACTTTTCCTGATGGCCCACTTTGTTCGCGATTTTGCGCAGCTTTTCGATGGCGCGTTCCTTCGTCTCCGCGGTCATCCACTCGAGCGCCCGGATATCGCGTTCCATCGCCCGCTCGATCGCGGCCACCATCTGCCGCATGCGCTCGATGCCTTTCTCCCCCAGCGTCATATCGACAAAAGCCTTGCCCAGAGCGTCCGGCAACTGCTGATCCGTCAAATCCACGCAGCGTTTCCAGCGCGCCCGCATTTCCCTGGCGCCCCGCAGCGTCCGTTCGAAGAAGTCAAAATGCTCCTGCTGGATGGGCAAGGAAAGAAACGGCGTCATCCCGTTCACCAGGGTCCAGGTCAGGTAACTCTTCAGGTCTTCGAGCGTCTGCGCTTCCAGCGTCTTGCTGAATGCGGTTACGAACTCCGGCACGGCCACGTTCAGGCTCCGGATCTCCGGAGCGCCGAGATTGTTGAAGAAGCGCACCCAGTCGAATGCCGGACCGAGCGCCTGGAGTTCTTCCACCGTGAGCTTGTGGTAGACCTTCTCCGGATCACGCCGCGAGACACGGTCAAGCGAGCCCTGCGCCAGCGCCGTTTCGATCGCCAGCACGGCCGCCGCTTTCTCGCGCGCTTGCGCCGGCTCATTGCCCAGCAGCCCGAACATGCGCTCCACATGCATGCGGTACTTTTCACGGAGTTCCGCCGAGAGCGCATCGGTTTTCAGGTAGTAATCGCGATCCGGCAGCGCAAGTCCGCCCTGATCCAGCAAGGCGATCATCTGCGTGGAGTCCTTGGCGTCCTGTTCGGAGGAGAAGGTGAAAAACGGCCACGTGCCCATGCGGTACAGGAAGACCACTGTATCGAGCAGGTCCATCTTGTTATCCACCAGCGCAATGCGATTCAAGTCGCGTTGCAGCGTATCCATGCCGCGGATCAACAACCATTCGTCCATGCAGGCCGCGTAGTAGTCGCCGATTTTCCGTTCGATTTCGGAGCCGCCTTCGCGATTTTCCGCGGCCGCCTCCAGCAGGCTCCGCAGCAGGGTGCGGTTGCGCTCCTGCAACATATCGAACTGGCTCCAGCGGGGCACGTCGGGAGGCATGGGGTTCGCCGCCATCCATCCGCCGCAGGCGTATTGATAGAAATTCAGGCACGGATCCACGTTGCGGTCCAGGGCCGCGATGCTGAACCCGGGCGGAGTCTGTGCGTGCATGCACGCGGCGGACGCCAGCAACCAGAGAAGCTTCATCTCTTCATAGTAAACCGAGCAGCCCCGCCGGACAGTGAACCGGGTTTCTGTCAAGGGCCGGGATCGACTGCTGCGGCAGCCGTCACGCCAGCACTTTAGTACGGAGGTACTTGAGGCGAAGCGGGGTAGTAAATAAGGGACTTTGCCAATTGGGGCTCTGCGCTCCTCGCCCTACACTGTCAACTGGAGCAGGCCACAGATGGCATTTTCACGAGGCATCAAGTCTCATTACTCGGCAACGGAAGCGGCTGAGGAACTCGGCGTGTCCGTTCAACAGTTGCGTGCGATGATACGCAACCACGTTGTGGATCGCGACGAGGACCTGAACAACGTCCCCGTCACCACGTTTCAGCCTTCCGATCTCCTGATCCTGCGCCTGCTCGCAGGCAAGCCCCTGAATCCGAACTGCTAGAATCGTAGCTTCTTGAAAACCGTCTTCGGGAGGCTGCTGTGGCACAACTGGGATTTCTTGGACTCGGCATCATGGGGTACCGCATGGCGGGCCATCTGCTCAGGGCCGGGCACGACGTCGCGCTGTGGACCCACACCGCGGGCAAGGCGGAGCAGCTCGCCAAAGAAGGCAGGGGCACTGTTTGTTCCACGCCGCGCGAAGTCGCCGAGCGCGCCGACTTCATTTTCGTCTGCGTGGGCGACACGGCCATGGTCCGCAGCATCGCTCTCGAGAAGAACGGCCTGATCGAAGGGGTGCGCCGGGAGGCGATCATCTCCGATTGCAGCTCGATCGCTCCCAGGGCAAGCGTCCAGATCGGGGAGGCATTCCGGGTCAAGGGAGCCTGGTTCCTGGATTCGCCGGTGACCGGTTCCACCGGAGGCGCGACCAACGCGACCCTCACGTTCATGGTGGGCGGCGACCGCGGCGCCTATGAACGCGCCCGCCCGTACATGGAACTCATGGGCAAGAATTTCTACTACTGCGGAGAAGCAGGCATGGGACTGCGCGCGAAAGTCGTGCAGAACATGGTGGGGGCCGGGATCCTGCAAGCGTTCTGCGAAGGGCTCGTACTCGCGGCCAAGGCGGGAGTGCCGCCGCAGCTCATGGTCGATATCATCGAGAACAGCGCGGCGAAGAGCGGTTTAGCATCGTTCAAAGCGCCCTTCATTTTGTCGCGCGATTTCACCACCCACTTTTCCACCAAGTGGATGCACAAGGATGTCGGCTTCGCCACCGAAATGGCCCGCTCGCTGAACGTGCCTGTTCCGGCCAGTTCTGTAACCGAGCAGATGCTGCGCGCCGCCATCGGGAAGGGGTGGGGAGACGAGGATTTTTGTTCCGCAATCCGTGTTTTGGAAGATTGGACAGGATTGGAGATCCGAAAGACGTAGCAACTGAATCTGGCTTGTTATCTTCTCCTTAAAGAGCGGCGGCGGTCCTGGATACAAAAAAGTGTTGCGTCTTATCCGGGATTATACTATTATTGGAATCAAGCCGGGGAGGAAACTCCCACCAAAGCGAGACTAACCTCAGAAAAGACCCCTGAAGCACCTCCCCGGCGCCCCTAACTTTCCTCCGAAAACTGGCCCTCCACAGTGCTATGATTGGAGGCGCGTGACTCTCCTTACTGTTCTCGGCTCCACCGGATCGATCGGCGTGAGCGCGCTCGACGTGGTGCGGCGCTGGCCTAACCGCTATGGAATCTATGCGTTAGTGGCCGGGAGAAACGCTGCGCTCCTGGCCGGTCAGATCGCGGAATTCCGTCCGGAGGTGGTGGTTGTCGCCGACGAAGCAGCGTTGTGCGCACTTCGCGCGGCGCTGAAGTCGAAAGGGATCACCGAACCGGAGCTGGCCTACGGAGCGAAGGCGCGCGCCGCGGCCGTCACAGAGCCACGGGTTGGATTTGTGCTGTCGGCCATCGTTGGCGTCGAGGGCCTGGAGGCGACTTACGAGGCCGTGCGTCTCGGAAAACGTGTCGGGCTCGCCAATAAGGAAGTTCTGGTCTCGGCGGGCAAATTGGTGATGCAGGCTCGGGCCGCCTCCGGCGCCGAGCTGATCCCGGTCGACAGCGAGCACAATGGAGCGCATCAGTGCCTGCGCGCGGGCCTGCGCAACGAAGTCACCAAGTTGATCCTCACTGCCTCGGGCGGGCCATTCCGCGAAACGCCGAAAGAAAAACTCTCGGGGGTGAGGCCGGAGGAGGCTTTGAATCATCCAACTTGGAAGATGGGTCCGAGAATCACCGTCGATTCGGCCACGCTGATGAACAAGGGATTTGAAGTGATCGAGGCCTGCTGGCTGTTCGATTTTCACCCGAAGGATGTGGAGGTAGTGGTGCATCCGGAATCGAAGGTTCACGCGATGGTGGAATACAACGATGGCAGTGTGATTGCGCAAGTATGCGCGACCGACATGCGCATGCCGATCCAGTACGCGCTCACCTATCCCGAGCGCGCCGAGGCTCCGGCGCCCCGTCTCAGGTGGTCGGAAGCGGCACAGTGGCGCTTCTATCCGCCGGATTTTGATAAGTTTCCACTGCTCGGGCTGGCCTACCAGGCGCAGCGCGCCGGAGGCTCGGCCACAGCCGTGCTGAACGCGGCCGATGAGGTCGCGGTGGCGGAATTTTTGGCCGGGCGTCTTTCATTCCCGGGCATTGCGGCGACCGTCGCCGAGACGCTGGAGAAAATGCCCGTGCGGGAGGCCGCCTCGATCGGCGAAGTTCTCGAAATCGACCGCGAGGCCCGCCGCGTGGCCCGTCAGATTACCGCCGCCGGGAAAATGGTTCAAACCGAAACGGCGGTGAGCACGTAAGTTATAGCAGAGATTCCCGATGGCTTTGTTGCAAACAGCGTGGTGGTTTCTTGTCCTGATCGGAGTGATGATCCTGCTGCATGAGCTGGGCCACTACCTGATGGCGCGTTTGTTCGACGTGAAAGTCGAGGCGTTCAGCTTCGGCTTCGGTCCGCGGCTGTTCGGGCGCAGGCGCGGCGAAACCGATTTCCGCGTATGCGCTTTCCCCATGGGGGGCTACGTCAAGATGGCCGGCGAACAGCCGGGGGAGGAGGGCGCAGCCGACCCGCGCGCGTTTCCTTCCAAGCCCCGCTGGCAGCGCCTGTTGATTATTTTCGCAGGCCCGGCAGTGAACGCGGTCCTGGCGGTGGCGCTCCTCACCGGGCTGTACATGTTTGAATACATGCGGCTGCCGAACCCGCCCAATCCAATCGTCGGCACGGTGAGCAAGGGCGGAGCCGCGGAACGCGCCGGGATCCGCGAAGGCGACCGGGTGGTGCGGTTTGACGGACAGGTGAATCCGACTTGGGAAACGATTCAAATCAAGGAAATCGCCAGCGCGCGGCAAGCTCTGGATGTGTGGGTGGAGCGCGAGGGCCAGAGGATGAATTTCACCCTGATCCCCGACTACAACGAGGCGCAAGGCATGGGCAACGCGGGCTGGGGTCCGCAACTGGAAGTCCAGATCGCCGGTTTCTGCTGTGGCGTGGACGTCGCCGAGAAAGCCGGGCTGCGGAAAGGCGATGCATTCGTGAGCATCAACGGACAGCCCATCCGTTCCTCGACGCGCCTGCTGGAGATTTTGGACGCCAATCAGGGCAATCCCGCCAAGGTGGTTTACCGGCGCGAGGGCGTTGAATACGAAACCACCGTCACCCCGGTGTGGAACGAGTACGAAGGCAGCAAGCGCTGGCGGATCGGCGCGGCCTTGCAGCCTTCATTCGAGATTCTGCAATTGCCGCCAGCCGAGGCGTTCCGCGAGGCGGTACGGCAGAACACGCAATACGCGACGCTGCTGTACAAGTTTCTGCAAGGCATGATCGCGCAGCGCATGTCGGCGCGGAACCTGGAAGGACCCATCGGCATCGCGCGGTTATCGGGCGAGGCCGCCAGCCGCGGCGCGGCCGACTTCCTGGGCCTGATGGCCATGGTCAGCATGAACCTGGCCGTGATCAACCTGTTGCCGATCCCGCTGCTGGACGGCGGCGGCATTCTGATGCTGCTGATCGAAATGCTGATGCAGCGCGACCTGAGCCTGCGCGTCAAGGAAGCCGTGGTGAAAATCGGCCTGGTGTTCATCATGGCACTGGTGGTGTTCGTGATCTTCAACGACATCTCCAAGGTGATCCCGCGCACGCCTCCGGTGAAGACGCAACAGAACTGAACGACGAAGAGAAAAAGCGCTGGAGTCAACGCGCCACGCGCTCACCGGCATCGCCACGTGGCCATGCGATTTCCAGCCTAGGCGTTTCCGTCCCCGGCTTCCACGGGTATACAATCACTTTCGAGCCAAGGCTTGAAAGGATTCCCATGAGACGTTTTTCGTTCACCACTCTGGCCGCCGCCGCGCTGGCGGCGCCGTTGGCCTGCGCGCAACTGTCCCCTTCGGCTGAATGGGCCACGCAGGCCGCCAGCAAGTACCGCATGGTTCCCAACGTGACGTATCTCACGGCCGGGGGCATCGACTTGAAGCTGGATGTTTACGCGCGCCGGGACGTGCAAGGTCCGCAGCCGACGCTCGTCTACATGCACGGCGGATTCTGGGTGGCGGGCAACAAAGAAGGAGCGATCTTCAGCTTGCTGCCGTGGATGGAGATGGGCTGGAACGTCGTCAACGTCGAATACCGGCTGGGACCAGTGGCGCTGGCGCCGGCGGCGGTCGAGGACTGCCTATGCGCGCTGCGCTTTATCGCCTCGCCGCAGCAGGCCATGGCGTATAACATCGACGTCAACAGGATCGTGGTGATGGGCGAATCGGCGGGCGGGCATCTGGCGCTCGCGCTGGGCATGATTCCGGATAGCGCGGGCCTCGACCTGGAATGCGCGGGCCCGCCGCTGCCGAAGGTGGCCGCCGTTCTGAACTGGTTCGGAATCACGGATGTCAGCGACGTGATCGACGGCCCCAACCGGGCCAACGCCGCGGCGCGCTGGTTCGGCGGCCTGCCGAACCGCATGGAGATCGCCAAGCGCGTTTCGCCGCTCACCTATGTGCGGGACGGGTTGCCGCCGATCCTGACGATTCATGGCGAGGCCGACCGCACCGTCCCCTATCCGCAGGCCGTGCGCCTGCATGAGGCGCTCGCCCGGACCAACACCGTCAATCAGCTGGTGACCATCCCGGGCGGCGGCCACGGCAACTTCACCCCGGAGCAGCGCACGCGGATTTACACCGTGATCCGGGAGTTCCTGGCGAAGGCGGGGCTCAAGTAGCGCTCGCGACCTGGGGTGCTCGGCTATATCCACCTTTGATCGATTGCGCGATATCGCGCAATCGCAAGCCTGCGGCTCTCTTCATTCCGCTATTTTCAACTGTTTGCGTTGGGGAACGGCGAATGCAAAAGCGTAATCGTGCCCCTCGAAGCCAGCGTGCCCGGCGAAGGCTATCACGCCGGGTTGATCTCCTGCCAGGTGGCGTGTCCAGTCCACACGGATGCGCGGGGATACGTACGCGCGATTGCCGAAGGCCGGTTTGAAGAAGCCTACCTGATCGCGCGGGGGCCGAATCCGTTCGCATCCATCTGCGGGCGGATTTGCGGCGCTCCCTGCGAGGCCGCTTGCCGGCGCGGGAGAGTCCCGCGGGTCGATGATGACGGTCACTTTGTCGCCGCCGACCGGCCTGTCGCGATTCGCGCGCTGAAGCGATTCGCTTGCGAAGCCGCCGGACCGGAGGCGCGTCCCACCGCGGAAGTGCTGGCTCAGGTCAGAGGCTACCTGCCGCGAGCCGCGGCGCACGGCGAGGAGATGGCCGCGCTGCTGCGTGCAAGCCTCGATCCGGAAGTTGTGAAAGGAAGCGGCCAGCCGGTGGCCATCATTGGAGCCGGTCCGGCGGGACTTTCCGCTGCGCATGATCTGGCGCTCCTCGGTTTCGGTCCAGTGGTCTTTGAAAGCGAACCCGTGCCGGCGGGCATGCTGGCGCTGGGCGTGCCGGCGTATCGTTTGCCGCGCGAAGTGATTGAGCGCGAGGTTGCGGTGATTGAGGCGCTGGGCGTGGAGATCCGCTGCGGCGTTGCGGTGGGCCGTGAGGTTTCCTTCGCCGAACTTCGCCGCGACTACGGGGCCGTGATTCTCGCAGTGGGTGCGAAGGCCTCGCGCGGCCTGTCGCTGCCGGGCGAACGCGGGCCGCGGGTCTATGGCGGCGTCGATCTCCTGCGCGCCGTGGCGTTGGGGGAACCGGCGATGGACATTGGCCGCGATGTCGTTGTGATCGGAGGCGGCAACGTGGCCTACGACGTTGCGCGCACCGTGCTGCGGCAAATCGCCTACGACACGGCGCGCACGGCGGCACGGCTTCCGGGAACCTCGCGCGTGCGCCTGGTCTCGCTCGAAAGCTTGGAGGAGATGCCCGCCGATACGCTCGAAATTCTGGAAGGTGACGAGGAAGGCGTCGAGCGCTGGAACGGCTGGGGACCGATCTCGATCGAGCGCGACGGCTCGGGCCGTGTCACCGGCGTGGTGTTTCAGAAATGCCTGCGCGTGTACGACGAGAACCGCCGCTTCGCGCCAGTGTTCGATGAAAGCCTCCGCGAAATCGTGCCCTGCGACACGGTGCTGCTGGCCGTGGGGCAGGCGCCCGCGCTCGGATTTCTCGAAACAGGCGGAGCGGACATCGCGATGGCGCGTCCGGGCTGGCCACGCATTCATGCGGAAACGCTGGCGACTTCGGCTCCCGGTGTTTTCGTGGCCGGGGACCTGGCGCACGGCACGCGCCTGCTGATTGACGCGGTGGCTTCCGGCAAGAAGGCGGCGCGTTCCGTCTATCAGTACCTGACGGGCCGCACGCTGCGGCCCGAGGTCACGCTGGCGCACTTCGCGATTCCCGGATACCGGCGCGAGCGCGGATATGAGTCGATCCGCCGCCAAGCGCCGCCGGTGCGGGAACCGGCGGAGCGCCTCGGGCATCCGGACGTCGTGGTCGAGATTGGATACGGCCGCGAGGAGGCGATGCGCGAGGCCTCGCGCTGCCTCGATTGCGGGGTGACGCCGGTGTTCGATGGGAGCCGATGCGTACTATGCGGCGGGTGTGCGGACGTATGTCCCACGCGCTGCCTGAAGCTGGTGTCACTCGATCGCGTTGCAATCGGCGACCTGGCGCTGGACGGCGATCCCGCCCAGCATTCCGCCATTTTGAAAGATGAAGACCGCTGTATCCGCTGCGCCCTGTGCGCGATGCGCTGTCCGGTGGAGGCGATCGCCATGGAGCGCGTCGTTTTCTCGACGCATTGGAGGTGTGCATGAGTGTGATTCCCGGGAGCCCGCGCTCGCGGCTGGAGCCGGAGCCGATTCCGCGCCGCGACGTTCTTGGCCTGGCCGCGCTGTGGTCGGCCGCCGGAGCGCTGTTGTTCTCGTTGTTCGGCATGATGCGGTTGCCCAAGGCCGCGGTGCTGGCCAGCCCGTCGAAAAAATTCCGCGTCACGCTGCCCGAGGGGCTTCCGCCGGGCGAAGCCTTCGTGCCCGCGGGCCGCACTGTAAGCGTCTTCCGCGACGAAAGCGGCGTTCACGCCATTTCTCTGATCTGCACGCATCTAGGCTGCATCGTGAAACCGACAGCGGAGGGTTTTGATTGCCCCTGCCACGGCTCGCGCTTTGATCACGAGGGCGGCGTGGTGCGAGGTCCGGCGCCGAAACCGCTTTCCTGGCTGAAAGTCACGGCTTCCGGAGGCCAGTGGATTGTCGATGCCGGCGCGACCGTGCCGCCGGGGACCAAGGTGAATGCATGAGCCCGGCGGCACAACCTCGTACTGCCATGCAGGAGTTCCTGCACAATCTGCGCCTGGCGCCGCGCAGGATCCTCGAAACCGCATTCCGCGGCGGCGCCCCCAGGACAGACCGGACGCGCTCCAGCTTCGTATTCGGCAACGTGTTCCTGCACCTGCATTCGGCGCGCACACACCGCTGGAGCCTGCGCTGGAGCGCGACCTTCGGGCTAGGTATCGCCTCGGCCGCGGGCTTCTTCATCACCCTGGTGACCGGCGTGCTGCTGATGTTCTACTACAAACCCTATCCGGATGCAGCCTACGACTCGATCAAGGACATTCATTTCGTGGTGCCCACCGGACGTTTCATCCGCAACATTCACCGCTGGGCCGCAAACGTGATGGTGATTACGGTGATTCTGCACATGGCGCGCGCCTTCTACACCGCGTCTTATCGCAAACCGCGCGAATTCAACTGGCTGATCGGGATGGGACTGTTGGTGACCACGCTGGGCCTGTCCTTCACGGGTTACCTGCTGCCCTGGGACCAGTTGGCTTACTGGGCGATCACCATTGGCGCCAACATCGCGCAGTCGCCGCGCGAGGTGACCGATGCGCTCGGCATCACCG
>CAZTKA010000081.1:0-15597 GCA_964614015.1 uncultured Bordetella sp.
CTGCACGAGTGCTTCGCGCACGGCACGGCCACGTTCATGATTCTCGGGAATCAGTGCACGCGCGGGTGCGGCTTTTGCGGGGTTCCGAAGCGGCGGCATCCCGGCTCACCGGATCCAGACGAGCCGGCGCGCGTCGCGGAAGCCGCGCTTATCATGGGTCTGCGCCACGTTGTGATCACCAGCGTGAATCGCGACGATCTTTCCGACGGAGGCGCGGCCCACTTCGCGGCCACCGTGCTGGAGGTCCGCCGCGCTGTGCCAACGGCCCGCGTCGAAGTATTGACGCCGGATTTCCAAGGGCGGATGGATTCGGTGGCCACCATCCTGGACGCCGGGCCCGACGTCTTCAATCACAACTTGGAGACGGTGCCCCGGCTCTACAGAAGAGTCCGGCCGCGGGCCGATTACCAGCAGTCACTCGCCGTGCTGCGCTTTGCGAAAGCGCACCGGCCGGAGGCGCTGACAAAATCGGGCTTGATGTTGGGGCTTGGCGAGACGCGCCAGGAAATCGAACAGGCGTTGCGGGATCTGATGGCCTCCGGCGTGGAGATCGTTACCCTAGGCCAGTACCTTCAGCCTACGCGACGGAGCCTGCCGGTCGGTGAATACCTGCGCCCGGAACAATTCGATGGATACCGGGACTACGGACGTGCTCTTGGTTTCCGCCTGGTATTCAGCGGGCCGCTGGTGCGCAGTTCCTACATGGCGGATTCGATCCATCGGGAAGTGGCCGGCACGTGAATCTTGCGTTATCCCTGGCATCGGGCCTGATGCTGGTCCTGATTTTTCCGCGCTGGAATCTCGTGTGGCTCGCGCCCGTGGCTTTAGCTCCGCTGATCGCCGCGTGCGCGCGCGAAGCCAGATGGAAACGGCGCTTCCTGCTTGGCTGGGCCAGTGGCGGATTGTTTTGGTTCTTCGTTTGCACCTGGATCCAGTTCGTGCTGGAGGTGCACGGCGGCATGGGGCGGTGGGGCGGCTGGGGCGCTTTCCTGCTGTTCGCGCTGCTGAAGGGATTGCACACAGCGCTATTTGCAACCCTGGCGGGCGTGTTGCTGCGCTCGCGCTGGGCCGCACTGCTGGTTCCCGCCCTCTGGACCGGAATCGAGTACGCGCATGGATCACTGGGCTTGGCTTGGCTCGGCCTGGGTTTCGCGTGGTTGCAACTGGGTAACGCCGGAGCGGATCTCCCATCGGCGATGCGGCTGGCTCCGGTGACCGGCGTGTACGGATTGACGTTTGTGTTCGCGATGCTGGGCTGCGGCGTCGCGCTGCTGGCCATTGGAAGGCCGTGGCGCCAGATCTCCCCGCTCGCTCTGCTGGCAGGGCTTTTTCTGCTCCCCGGGTCGCCGCCGCTGGTCGAAGGGAACACGGCGGTGCAAGTCGTGCAGCCGAACATCGATACACTGGTGCGCCCCTCGCAGGAGATCTTCACCGAGATCGAGAACCGCCTGCGCGTTCTATCTCTGCGCGGCAGCGCCGCCTTGATCGTGTGGCCTGAAGTTCCCTTCGGCTTCTATCCCGAGCAGCCGCGCTTTCGCAATTACCTGTCGGAGATCGCGCGCCAGGCTGGCACGCCTTTGTTAATGGGCGGCGTCGCCTTTTCCGGGGAACGCGATCCGTTAAACTCCGCGTTTCTGTTCGATGCTTCCGGGCAGCCCAGGCAACGCTATGACAAGATCCGGCTGGTACCATTTGGCGAATACATTCCACCCGCCTTCGGCTGGGTGAACCGCATTACCCGCGAAGCGGGTGACTTCAAGCCAGGGCTCGGCGTGGTGACGATGAACGTGGACGGACACAGCCTGGGAGCATTCATCTGCTACGAGTCCGCGTTTCCTTCCCTGGTTCGGCAATTCACCGCGCGGGGAGCAAAGTTTTTGGTGAATCTCTCCAACGACGGCTACTTCGGTGACAGCGCCGCCCGCGAGCAGCATCTGGAACTGGTCCGCATGCGCGCCGCGGAGAATCGCCGCTGGATCCTGCGCTCGACCAATGACGGCATCACCGCCATGATCGATCCGGCCGGGCGCGTCACCGAACGGCTGCCGGGCTTTGTGCAGACCGCCACGCTGATGACGTTCCGCTACTTGGACGAGATGACGCCCTACGTCCGGTATGGGGACTGGTTCGCCTGGCTGTGCTGGGCGTTTTCGATGGGCGGACTAGCGCTGCCCAAGCAACCTAAATAACGCCCGCTTTGCGCCGATGAGAGCCTGCGTGGACGTCTGCGTTGCCCGGCAACCGATCTTCGACCGCAACCTGCGCGTGCATGGATATGAACTGCTGTTCCGGCTTTTCCGCTACCGCGGATAGCTCCGGCCGAGTTGAGGCGTCCCAGGCCACCAGTCAGGTTCTGGCCAAAACTTTGCTCGCCACGCCTGACGCTGAACTACGAAGCGGGAAACTGGGAGACCGTGGATGGCATCGCCGCGGAGCTTGGAACGGACCCTGGATCCGCCAGCCAGTGCTACTCTGAGGCCCTCCTCTGGGCCGCGGAAACAATGCGTGTGGCGTGACGACTAACCGTGGCGGATCACCAGCACGTCGCCGTCCTTGACGATGTACTGTTTCCCTTCCAGCCGCAGTAGGCCTTTTTCGCGCACGCCCGCGTATCCACCGTGCTCGATGAGCGCCTCCCAGTTGACGACTTCCGCGCGGATGAACTTCTTCTCGAAGTCGCTGTGAATGGCGCCCGCCGCCTTGACCGCGGTGCTGTTGACGGGTATGGTCCAGGCGCGCACTTCCGTCTCCCCGGCGGTGAGAAAACTCATCAATCCCAGCAAGCGGTAAGTGGCCGAAATCAGGCGCTCCAGGCCGGATTCCTTGAGGCCATAGCTGGCCAAGTATTCGGCCGCCTCGGCGGGCGGCAGTTCTGTCAGCTCCGCTTCGACGCTGCCGCAGATCGCCGCAACGGCAAGATTCCGGCGGTTGGCGAATGTGCCCCGCCGATATTGCTCTTCGAGTTCGTGCAACCGTGGAGCGTCTGTTTCGCCCACGTTCAACACGCACAGCATCGGCTTCTGCGATAGGAATTGAAAACCGCGGATCAGTTTCTCTTCTTCATCGCTGAATTCCAGCTCGCGCAGGGCGCGGTTGGCCTCCAGCGCGCTCTTCAGGCGCTCCAGCAACGCGAACTCGCGATCCAGCTCAAGGCTCTTGATCTTTCTGCGATCCTTGTCCACGCGCTCCAGCCGCTTCTCGACCACCACAAGATCGCTCAGGATCAACTCCGTTTCGACATCCTCGAAGTCGCGCGCGGGATCGACCGAGCCTTTTTCGTGCGGCACCGTATCGCTTTCGAAGGCCCGCAACACATGCGCTAGAGCATCGACGACGCGCAGGCTCGCCAGTAAGCCGGCGTCGCGCAGCGCCTCCCTTGAGATCGCGGGAAAGTCCAGGTATTCGACGGTCGCGTGTGTCACCTTGGGCGGCTGGAACAGTTTCGCGAGTGCCTCCAGCCGGGCATCCGGCACCTTGGCGATACCCACGCGCGCCTCCATCGTGCCGACGCGCGTCGCCTCGTGAACGCCGGTCAGGATGGTGAACAGACTCGTCTTGCCCACCATCGGCAGGCCTATAATGGCAGTTTTCATGAGGATGAGCCGCGTTCTACAGGGGCACGTTCACCAGCGTCAGGATCTCGTTCAGGATGAATTCGGCGGCCTCGGTGGAGCGCTGCCCCAGGGCGGCGCGGGAGTTGACCACCACACGATGCGCGAACACCGGCGGCACCAGGCGTTTTACGTCGTCCGGAATGGCGTAATCCCGGCCGTCGATCGCCGCATGCGCCTGCGTGGCCCGGTAGAGGGCCTGTGCGGCCCGCGGGCTGACGCCCAATGCCAGCGACTCATGCGACCGCGTGCGCTCCACCACCGCGAGCATGTATTCCACCAGCGCTTCATCGACAGAGACGTGCGTGACCGCCTCCTGCAAGGCCAGCAGCTCCTCGCTGGAGATCGCGGCGGCCAGTTTGCGCACATGTGCGGCCGGAGCTTGGCGCACAATATCGCGCTCAGCGTCCCGTCCCGGATACCCGATGCGGATGCGCATGAGAAAGCGGTCGAGCTGCGACTCGGGCAGCGGATACGTTCCATGGTGCTCCACCGGATTCTGTGTCGCGATCACCATGTAGGGTTGCGGCAGCGGATAGGAGCGTCCGTCGATGGTGATCTGGCCTTCGTTCATCGCCTCCAGCAGCGCCGATTGGGTTTTCGGCGTGGCGCGGTTGATTTCGTCGGCCAGCAAAAAGTTTGTGAAGACCGGTCCGGGCTTGAACTCAAACTCCTGCGTGTGCGCGTTGTAGATCGTAACACCAGTCACGTCGCTCGGCAGCATGTCGGAGGTGAACTGGATGCGGTGGAAACCCGCGTCTACGCTCCGCGCCAGAGCCTGTGCCAGCGTAGTCTTGCCCACGCCGGGCACATCCTCGATCAGCAGATGGCCGCGCGCCAGCAGACACGTGAGGGACAGCCGGACCACGTCCGGCTTGCCCTGTATCGCTTCTCCTAGCGCCGTTTCGATATCGGCGAGCTTAGCGAGAGAGACAGGCGGGGGGTTGGCTGTGGCGTCCCGCTGGACCATTGCTTTCATGATAACGGCAGATCCTGTCGCTCACCCGTGGCGTCCGGTCCATGCGCCGGCTGAAACGCTCTTCCGGCAATGCGCGCGTTTCTGCATCTGGCCCTCCGCTCTGACATGGCACGCAGCAACAACTCGATGCGCTCAAACTGTGCTTCGACTTCTCGCTCCATGCTTCTTCAGTTTATCAGGGCTGCGTCGCGAGCCACCGCTTCATCGAAGCTGCCACTGCCGGATCGCCTCGATCGGGTAGGACAGCATGATGATGTTCACCGCCAGACTGTCTCGGATCAACAGTAGCGACCCGGCGTCCACAAGGATTGCGCCCGAAACCACGGCCCACACCGGTAAATGCCAGGCCAGCATAAATCCCAACATCATCGCCAGGATGTCGCCAATAGAGTTGAGAACGCTGTCTCCGTAGTAGTCCAGCGAGATGGTGGACTCGCGATAACGGTTGATGATGAAGTCTGTATTTTCCAGAATTTCCCAGCCCGACTCGAGCGCCACCGCGCAGACCAGCCGCGCCGCCACCGAAAACCGCTTGCGGGCCACCAGCCACAAGAGCCCGTAGACAATGACGCCATGAAGGATGTGGGAAAATGTGTACGGGTCGATCAGTTGCTGGGAATTCTGGTTGCTCCAAATATCCCATGACCACAGATGAACGATTCCGCAGCGGCAGAAGGCAACCCGGCCCATCGAAAACAGGACAGCGGCCGTTGCGGCGATGATCGCCGCCGACGCCCCTAAGGAAGCCTTCCAGGAATCGCCCGAGGCAAATCGCATCGCACCAGTCTATCGAAACACCGGCTGCCGAGGGCGCTCCAACGCGCCCTAATCCAGGCTCATGTTGACTACCTCGAAGTGGAACCGCTCCGGCGGAAGCGACGCCACGTTGTCGTTGTCCAGAGAGGCCCAGGTGTTGAAGGCGGTATCAGCGAGCGTGCCGTTCAGATACAGCAGGAACTGATCGGAGAAGCACTTGAGCGGAGGAGGCTGGCGGAACGTCAGCCGCAACCCAACAGCTTTCTCGATAGGCACGCCGTGCGTGTCGACCGCCTTGTCTTCGAGCAGCGTGACGAAGCTCGCCCGGCCCGCGTGCGGCCACAGATCAGGGCGTAACAGATTCCGCAGCTCCACACGGTTGCCGAAGGTGATCTCGCACTGCCGGATCCACTCCAGCACGTCGTCGCCCCAGCGCCACTGCGAAACGAAATTGAGGTATTGTTCGGTGAGGTTCAGCGCCAGATCCATGCGGCGCCGCTGGAGCTCCAGGGCGTGGCCAGGATCGTTATCCAGCGGCGAGGGCGGAATAATTTCCTCCTGGTCGACCAACCCCTCGGCCATTTCCATGACGCGGTCGAGGCGTTTCACGCCCGGCGTCATGCGCACCAGCAACGGAGGCAGCTCATGGGTTTTCGACCCGGGAATTTCGACGAACTTCCGATCGCCCAGAATCATACGTCCCTCACTTCATATATGGAGCGAATATTTCGCTCTCTCGTCCTTATCGGCCCTGTAGGGCTCTTCCTGTACCTATTGTTCCAGACGGAAAATCGATTTGCCACGTTACTGATATCATGCCAACCAATGGACCGTTATTCCATCGGTATCGACTTGGGCGGCACCAATCTCCGCGCCGCCGCCATTGCCCAGGACGGTACCGTACTACGTAAGGTCTCCGGCAGCACGCCCGTCGATGAGGGCCCGCGGGCCGTCCTGGCTGACATGGCGCGCGCCGCCGCGGAGCTGCGCGGCGAGTTCGGCGCCGCCAACCTTGTGGGCATCGGCGCGGGAGTTCCGGGGAACCTCGACATGGCTCAGGGCGTGGTCGTTCTCTGGAACAACGTGCCGTCTTTCAACGGATGCGCGATGCGACAGGAACTGAGCGATCGCCTCGGCACGCCTGTGTTCGTCGAAAATGACGCCAATGCGGCCGCCCTCGGCGAGCACTGGATGGGCGCGGGCCGCGGCGTCGATGATCTCGTGCTGCTGACCATGGGCACCGGCATCGGCGGCGGAGTCATCTCGGGCGGCCGGATTCTTCATGGACGCAACGGAATGGCCGGCGAGCTCGGCCATATCACTGTTGTTCCCAACGGGAATCCGTGCGGCTGCGGCAATCGCGGATGCGTGGAAAAACACGCCTCGGCCACTGCCATCGCTGCCATGGCCAGGCTGGCCGGGCTCGGACCGGATCTGTCTGCGAAGGATGTTGCCGATCTCGCCGCGCAAGGCGACGCCACCGCCTGTGCGATCTATCGCAGCGCGGGCGAAACGCTGGGAATCGCACTTGCCGCGCTGATCAACATTTTCAATTTTCCGCTCTACCTGATTGGCGGCGGGATGTCGGCGGGCTGGGACGCGTTCGCGCCCGCCATGTTGGCCGAAGTCGAGCGGCGCAGCCTCACCTTCCGCTTGACCAAAGCGACCACGCGCATCGAGCGCGCCGCCCTCGGCGGCGATGCGGGCCTTTACGGAGCCGCCAGTCTGGCCTTGCGCGGCTGAGATGAACCAGCCCTACCGCGCCGCCAGCAGCGCCCGCAGGTGCCGAGCCCGCTCCGGCGACCGCAACTGGCGCAGCGCCTTGGCTTCGATCTGGCGGATGCGCTCGCGCGTGACGTCGAACTCCTGCCCGATCTCTTCCAGGGTGTGCTCGCGCTCGCAGCCGATGCCGAAGCGCAGACGGATGACCTTCTCTTCTTTGGGAGAAAGCGTCTTGAGAATATTGGCCGTCTCGTCGCGTACGTTGGTGTCGATCACGGAATCCACGGGCGAACCCACCCAGCGGTCCTCGATCAGATCGCCGAGCGCCGATTCGCCGTCGCGGCCCACGGGCGTCTCCAGCGACACCGGGTCGCGCGAGATCGTCTTCAGCTTCTGAACCTTCTCCACCGGAATGTCCATGCGGCGCGAAATCTCTTCATTGGTTGGAGCGCGGCCCATCTCTTTTTCCAGCTCGCGCGTCGCCCGCAGGAATTTGTTCATCGACTCGTTCATGTGCACCGGAATGCGAATGGTGCGCGACTGGTCCGCGATCGCGCGCGTGATTGCCTGGCGGATCCACCACGTCGCGTAGGTCGAAAACTTGTAGCCGCGCCGGTACTCGAATTTGTCGGCGGCGCGCATCAGGCCGATGTTGCCTTCCTGAATCAGATCCAGCAGGTGCAGCCCGCGGTTCACGTACTTCTTGGCCACCGAAACAACCAGGCGAAGGTTGGCCTCCACCAGGTCTTTCTTGGCGCGCTCGGCCTCGATTTCTCCATGCCGGATGACGGCCAGCGTGTGCCGCAGATCGGAAAGGTTCGCGCCGGCGGTTTCCTCGCGCTTGCGGATCTCCTTTCGCAATTCCTTCATCCGCGCCTTGGCGGCTGCGCTCGCGCGGCCTTCCAGCTTGCGCACATCCTGATCCAGGTGCGACAGTTCTTCGGCGACGCGTTCGATTTCCTTCGAAAAGGTCCGCCACTGGTAACCATAAAACGGCACCTCCCGGATGGCTTTGCTGACTTCCACACGCGCCCGGCTGACTTTGCCCATCCAGCGCTTCTTCAGCTTCTTGTTGCTCGCCGGAACCGCGTCGTACTTCGCGTAGGTCTGCACCAGCTTCTTGTGCAGATTCAGAATTTCGCCGATGTGCGCCCGCACTTCGTTGCGGCGCTTGGTGTACGCCGGGCTGCCGACTTCCAGATCGCCCAGATCAGCGAAGTTGTCCACACTATCCGGATCGCGCTTGACCTGCTCGGCGATTTCGACGGCCAGCAACTGCGCCAGCGCGGAACGGCTAATGGCCTTCTGCATTCGCAGCTTGCCGCGCTCCATCTTACGCGCCAGGTTCACTTCGCCTTCGCGCGTCAGCAGCGGCACGGCGCCCATCTCGCGCAGATACACCCGCACAGGGTCGTCGGTGTAGATCGACTCTTCTACCGGGTGGGCATGGGCGAAGTCCTCGCCCTCATGGACTTCCTCCGGATGAAAAAAGCCGCCTTCCTCATCGAAAGGCATTCCCAGAGGCTCATGGCCTTCGCCTAGAAACTGATCCTCAAACTGATCCACGTAGGTCACCTGCGCGCTGGGAGCGCGCAATCCTTTGAATTCAATGACTTAACGGAGAGTTTTCAAGACGCACTTCCAGGCGCGCCCCGTACTCGGCCGCCTCCCAAGTATAACAGTGTTCCCAAGCTAAGTTAAGTCTCTATTTCCAACGTTAAGTGTCTATTTCAAAGGATGTCCGTAGCATGGTTTAGTTACCGGCTCTACCTCCGCCATTCGGCAGGGTATCCCCCTCGGCGGAGCTGCTGGGTTGATTGAGTTCACGCGCCGTCGGTCTACTCAGTGTCGCCTTACGCTGCTCTGGCGCTTCAGAACAGGGTTCCGAGGCAGATTTCCAGGATGCTCCCCGGCGGCGGCTGACGGCGGTTTAAAAAGTTGGATGACATGGACTTGTCGCATTATTCGGACCCAAGACTTTAAGACACAGCCCCGAGATCGATGCGTATCTTATTGCTCTAGAAGTACTTACATCGGAGCCGTTCAGCCCCCTCCAATCGCCGTCCAATGCGGTAAAACGCCCTTTAATTCAATCATCTGGAGGACCCGCAGTCTTGGGCCTATACTGTAGGGCGTATCAGTCTATCCCCTTGACTGGAGAATTTCCCTTGACTAAGCCGATTAAGCACGTTGAAAAAGCGCTAGCTCTTGCCGCCAACGGCGCCTGGTTCGTGTACGACAAGCTGAACTCGATCAGCCCCAACCCGTCCTTCACGCCCAAGTGGTCCGACAAGCCCCTGCTGAAGAGCTGGGAAAAGCAGAAGCCCCAACTCGGCTGGCCGCGCGAAACCGATTCGCTGTGCCCCAAGTGCGTCCCCGATATCCGCAACAAGATCCTGGACGGCGAGCTGCCGGTGGAGATTCTGAAGAACACCAAAGCCGGCGAAATCAAAGCGCAGATCATCGAGCGCGACGGCAAGATCCTGATGGTCAAGGATTGTCCCATCCATGGCCACTTCGAAGACCTGATGTCGATCGACCCGGCCTTCTCCAAACATCTGGAAGACGCCTTCCCAGGCCGCGACATCCGCGCCCACAACGACGAAAAGCTGCACAACCACGGCTCTTCCACCATGACCCACGGGCGCGGCAGCGTACTCACCATCGACCTGACCAACCGCTGCAATATGATGTGCGATCCGTGTTTCATGGATGCCAACCAGGTGGGTTTCGTGCATGAGCTGAGCTGGGAAGAGATCAAACAACTGCTCGATAACGCCATCACGATCAAGCCGCGCCGCCAGCTCTCCGTGCAGTTCTCCGGCGGCGAGCCGACCTTGTCACCCTACTTCCTGGACGCGATCCGTTACTGCCGCAAGCTCGGCTACCAGAGCGTGCAGGCGGCGACCAACGGCATCGAATTCGCCAAACGCCCCGAGTTCGCCAAGGCCGCCGCCGAGGCGGGCCTGCGTTACGCCTACTTGCAGTTTGACGGCATCGGCAACGAGGCCAATTCGCACCGCGCCGTCGGCAACCTGTTCGATGTGAAGCTGCGGGCCATCGAGAACTTGTACAACGCCGGCGTCGACATCGTGCCGGTGATCACGCTGATCAACGGCGTCAACAACGAGCAGGTGGGCGCCGTGGTACGCTTCGCGCTCGATAATCCCAAGAAGATTCCATTCCTGAGCTTCCAGCCCGTGAGCTTCACCGGCCGCGACGAGGCGGTCACGCCGGAGCGCCGCGCGGCGCAGCGCTACACGCTTTCGCACCTGGCGCATGACGTGAAGAAGCAGACGGGACTGGGCGAGCCCACCCGCGACTGGTTCCCCATCAGCTTCATGAGCACGTTCTCCGACTTCGCCGATCTGGTGCATGGTCCGAACGCCGAGTGGGGCCAACTCTCCTGCGGCTGCCACCCGAATTGCGGCGTGGGCATGGCCGTGATGTGCGACAAGGAGACCAAGGAATACGTCCCGGTGACGGCATTCCTGAATGCCGATCGGTTGGCCCGGGACGTCGCGAAAATCAATGATGCCGCCCGCGGCAAAAAGCTCAGCATCCTTGGCGTTTCGCTCGCGCTGTTGCGCAACTACAACCCTTATAAGGCTCCGACGCACTTCCGGCTGAAGGACCTGATCCAGAAGTTCGACAAGTGCTTCGGCATGACCAACAAGAAGTACGGCAAGGTGACCGCCGACCGCACCATGGCCGACATCCAGCAGCGCCGCGCCGACCGCTGGAACTTCCTGTTCATTGCCGGCATGTGGTTCCAGGACCTGTTCAACTACGACTTCCGCCGCACCGAACAGTGCATCATCCCCTACGCGACGCAGGAAGGCGAGATCAGTTTCTGCGCCTATAACACCGGCGTGGGTTGGCGCCAAATCGTCGAGAAGATGCACATGACCGCTACGCTTACCAAATGGTATGAGGAGCACGGGCGTCATGAGATCATCGCCGGCGGCAAGGACGTCAACCTGACCAGCAAGGAGCACACGCTGGTGCTGCGCATGGAAGACGTCAACCGCGAGCGCCAGCACGACCTCGACGAGTTGGGCATCGCCAAGACCGCGCGCGAGGAGAAGAAGCGCGAGCGCGACGCCAAGCTGAAGGCGGCGGAAAATGAGCGCATGATGAAGCTGTATCGCCAGCACGTGCTCGGCGAAGCTCCTGCTCCTACCAACATGGTGCCGCTCGGCGCGATCGCCCCGGCGGCAAAGAAGGAAGCCGAGGAAGAGGTCGGCTCTTTCGGGGATTAAAATAGCGAGACTTGCTGATTCGGCCAAGCCACTGATCGTTGTAGCAGTCACGCACAGTCTCGACCTGCGCCCCGATAGCGCCGTCAGCGGGTTTCAACCGGCTTCCGGCCCTCCAGAGGCTCCTCGCTAAGGGCGGCTCGCCCGGGCGCGGCCTGAACCTGAGGCGGTTCAGGGCATGGAGGAGCTGTTGCTCCGATGCTCCGCAAAACCGCGCTCCGTACATGTTGACGCGGCCAGCGCGCCTAACGTTTATCCACCACGACGCGGCCGCCTTTGACCACAAGCTTGGTCTTCAACCAGTTCCAGTAACCCTCCAGCGGATCGCCGTCGAGCAGGATGATGTCGGCCAGCTTGCCCGGCTCGAGCGTCCCCAGTTGATCGCCCATCTGGATGTAGGAGGCCGTGTTCGGCCCCATCATCTTGACGAGATCCTGCGTCGAGAACATCACGTTGAGGATCTTCAGCTCATGCGCGAGCCCGGCCAGCGGATCGTAATTGGTGTCGGTGCAATAGCCGAGGACAACCCCCGCGTCCCAGACCGTGCGCGCGTTCACCGGCATGTATCCGGCCTCGCGGCCCAGTCCGACCCCGTCAAGGATCGAGTCCGGCCACGGCCTGCCGTCGCGGAAGCGCGGGTTATTGTCGTTGGCGAACACGCCGAACACAGGCGAGCCGAAGCCCACCGTGCCCAGCACCTTCGTGCCTGCCGCGGCGACTTTTCGGGCGTCCTCCCTGCTGGTGAAATCCTTGTTGGGAAGGTGGACCAGAAGTTTCACTCCGGCCTCCACGGCCGCCACCATGGCGGGCGTGCTGACCGCGTGGACCTGAACGTGGACGCCCGCCTTCTGCCCCTCATCCACGACGGCGCGCAGCACTTCCAGCTCCTGCGCGGTTGGCCCGGGGACCGGCGTCAGCACGATTTCGCCCGTGAACTTGATGCCCATCGCCGCCATCTTGCGGATCTCGGCGCGGGCCGATTCGGGAGTCTGATTCGCCAGCCGCAGCGCGCCCGAAGGAAGGATGCGCGGCCCGTTGATCTGGCCGCTGTCGATGCGATCGCGCAGCGTGATGTTGCCTTCCGCGGGACCGCCGCCGGAGAGGATGGTTGTGTAGCCTGCCTCGAGCAGCGCCTGCATCTGCGCCTTCTCATTCGGCCCGGTGTTGATGTGGCGGTGCCCATCGATGAAGCCGGGCATGGCGCTCATGCCGCGGGCATCGATGACCTGGCCGGCCGCGCCAGAGGCCGCTCCGTCCTGCACGGAAGCGATTCTTCCGCCGCGCACGAGGATCGATCCGCGCTCGATCACCGTGCCGTTGCCGGTGACGATGCGCGCGTTGGTGATGGTGAGGTCTTGGGCGGCAAGCGGCGCGAGCGACGCCAGCGCGAGTGTTGCAAGAGTGGATGTTTTCATGCGGATTCTTCCTCCACCGTAATGAGAGAACGAGACAGAATCCATGATATATGAAGGCGGCGCGGCTGCGCAGTTTCACCGCGGGCGCCTAGCCGCCCACTAGCTCCACGAACGCCTGCGCCGCGTGGCTCAGCGCCCGCCGCGCCGGATACACCAGACGGATCTTGCGCTCCATCGACATCTCGCGCACCTTCACCTCGCGCAGCAGGCCGCGGCGAATCTCCGAGTCCACGCACATGCGGGGCAGAAACGCAACGCCCTCGTTGCGTTCCACCATTTTGCGGATCGCCTCGATGGTCGGCATCTCCAGGTCCATCTTGAGCGGCACCTTGTGGCTCTGAAAGGCGCGCAACACCATCGCGCGGTAGGGCGAAACGACGTTGTGCGCAATGAAGGTCTCATCGCCTAGTTCCGTAATGGAAACCTCTTGCCGCCCTGCGAGCCGGTGCTCGGGCGAGACGACGAACGACAAGTGATCGGTGTAGATCACCTTGGAAACCAGCCGGTCGTCCTCAGGATCGTAGGTAAGCAGGCCCAGCTCAAGTTGGCCGTCGATCAACTCCGCAGGAATGCGGCTCGAAAGGCTCCGCCGCACCTGCACCTTCACCTTCGGATACAGCGCGCGGTAGCGTTCGATGTGATCCAGCAGATAAAGCGTGGACGATTCGTTGGCTCCGATGGCCAGCCGCCCGGCCAACTTGTCCCGCAGCTCGGCCAGGGCGTTCTCCAGATCCGCTTGCAGGTTCTCGAAACGCCTGGCGTACTCCAGAACAATCTGGCCCGCATCGGTCAACAGCAGATCCTTGGCCGAGCGGTCGATGAGTTTCTCGCCGATCTCCGCTTCAAGTCTTTGAATTGAAAGGGATACTGCCGGCTGGGTCCGCAGAAGTTTCTCTGCGGCCCGCGAGAAACTCTTCTCCGTGGCGACGGCCAAAAAAACCCGCAGCGGGTGCAATTCCATAGTTTCATATTATGCTACTTTCCAATATTATTGATTTGCCAAATCGTAAACTGGCCGGGATAATAGGGAAAAGAAGCGCTCCACCGGGCGGCTTCGTCAGGGAGGCAGCACAATGGCCGAACGCGTATATATCTTCGACACAACGTTACGGGACGGAGAACAATCTCCGGGTTGCAGCATGACGGTGGCGGAGAAACTCCGCATGGCCGCCAAGCTCGTGGAACTGGGTGTCGATATCCTGGAGGCCGGGTTCCCGATCGCCTCGGCCGGCGATTCCGAAGCTGTCGCGGCAGTGGCTGGCCAGTATCCGTGGATGAGCGTGGCGGCACTGGCGCGCGCCAATCGCATGGATGTAATGGCCGCGGCCGAGGCGCTGAAACATGCGCGCCGCCCCCGCATTCATACTTTCATCGCCACCAGCGACATTCACCTGAAGTACAAGTTGAAGAAATCGCGCCAGCAGGTTCTGGACGATGCGGTTGCCGCCGTGCGCCTGGCGCGCGAGTATTGCGACGACGTCGAGTTCTCCGCCGAGGATGCAACGCGCACGGATCCCGATTATCTCGAGGAAGTTTCCAAAGCCGTTGTCGCCGCGGGCGCGCGCACCGTAAACTTGCCGGATACGGTCGGTTTCTCCGTGCCGGAAGAATACGCCGCCCTGATCCGGCGCATCTCGAAGGCGCTCGGCGATTCAGCCATCGTGAGCGTGCACTGTCATGACGACCTGGGCCTGGCGGTCGCGAACTCACTCGCGGCCGTGGCCGCGGGAGCGCGCCAGGTGGAATGCACCATCAACGGCATCGGCGAGCGCGCGGGCAATGCGGCTCTGGAGGAAGTCGTGATGGCGATGAACACGCGCCGCGACCGGATACCCTTTGAAACACGCATCGTCACCGAGCATCTCTACCCGGCCAGCCAGTTGCTTTCCTCGATCATCACGTTCGGCCCGCAGCCGAACAAGGCGATCGTCGGCGAGAACGCCTTCGCGCACGAGGCCGGCATCCATCAGGACGGCTTCCTGAAAGAGCGCACAACCTACGAGATCATGGAGCCCAAATCCGTGGGTGTGCCCGAATCGAAACTGGTTCTGGGCAAGCACAGCGGCCGCCACGCGCTGGCCAAGCGCTGCGAGGATCTGGGCATACCCCTGACGAAAGAACAATTAGACGCGGTGTATCACCGCTTCACCGCGGCCGCGGACCGCAAAAAAGGGCTGCGCAACGAAGAGATCGCAGCGCTGGCGCGCAGCGTGGTCGAGGAGAGCAAGACGGCGGCGGTATAGCGGAATCCATACAATCATGAACCTCAAAATACTCATCCTGCCCGGCGACGGGATCGGGACGGAGGTGACCCGTGCGGCCATTGACGTCCTGCACGCGGTCGCCAACAAATTCGGGCATACGCTCGAATTGAGCGAGGGCCTGCTCGGCGGCATCGCCATTCACAAGACTGGCACACCGTTCCCAAAGGAAACTGAAGAACTGTGCCTGAAGGCCGATGCGACGCTGATGGGCGCCGTCGGCCTGCCCGAGTTCGATAACGCCCCCCCGAGCCAGCGGCCCGAGGCCGGCCTGCTCGCCATCCGGCGCCTCACCGACGTGTTCGCGAACCTGCGTCCGGTCCGGACGTATCCGGAACTGGTGGAGTCCTCGCCACTCAAGAATCACATCGTCGACGGCACGGACATGCTGATCGTGCGCGAATTGACCGGGGGCCTGTATTACGGCCAGCCGCGCGGCATCGAAAAAGACCGCGGGTACAACACTATGTCCTACACGCGCAAGGAAGTCGAGCGCGTGACGCACAAGGCGTTCCAACTGGCGCGCAACCGGCGGCGCAAGGTGACCAACGTCGATAAATCCAACGTGCTGGAAGTGTCGCAGTTCTGGCGGAG
>CAZTKA010000082.1:0-15573 GCA_964614015.1 uncultured Bordetella sp.
GGCCTGGACGGCGATCCTCGCCGGCCGAACCTGCCCCATACGAGGGCGAAGGGAGATTCCGAAGTTGCACGTAAAAGGGGACACTTCTATCGAGGCAATGAGGGGGACATTTCTAAAGTGGGTTGACACATATACTTCCCAACCTTGACTTTGCGGTGACCGGATGTTACTCTGGACCCCGTTGGGCGACCTACGCCCGCGATCGGTTTTCCCAGTTTCGAACCTAACCATTCCGAGGAGTTGACGCCATGCCACAAACCCTTACGGTCAACGGCAGATCCCAGACCGTCGACGTGCCGAATGACACTCCGCTGCTGTGGGTGCTCCGGGACGTTCTCAATCTCAAAGGCACCAAATTCGGCTGTGGTATCGCCCAGTGCGGCGCTTGCACAGTTCACGTCAATGGAGTCGCCACACGCTCCTGCATCACGCCGGTATCGAGCGCCGCGGGCA
The DNA here is from genome assembly GCA_964614015.1 of uncultured Bordetella sp. Taxonomy (GTDB): domain Bacteria; phylum Acidobacteriota; class Terriglobia; order Bryobacterales; family Bryobacteraceae; genus Palsa-187. The sequence continues at coordinate 454 of CAZTKA010000082.1, forward strand.
AGTCCGTCACGACCATTGAAGGGCTCTCGGCCGACGGCGCGCATCCGGTGCAGCGCGCCTGGATGGAACTGGATGTTCCGCAGTGCGGCTACTGCCAGGCCGGGCAGATGATGTCGGCCGCGGCGCTGCTGGCGCGCACCCCCAAGCCGACCGATCAGCAGATCGATCAGGCCATGAACGGCAACCTGTGCCGCTGCGGAACCTACCTCCGCATCCGCAAGGCGATTCATCTGGCGGCCACGCTGCGTCCAGCGGGCTCGGCCAGCAGCGCGGGCAACGCAGCTCAGTAAGGAAGAAGGACGAGGAGACGAAACCATCATGACCAAAGTTCAATTGGATCGCCGCACTTTCCTTCGCGTGTCGTCGCTTGCGGGCGGCGGCCTCGCACTCGGTTTAATCACGCTGCCGGAAGAAGCCCAGGGCCAAGGCAAGGGCGGGCCCGGCGGCTTCGGCCCTGCCGCGCCCCCGAACCCGAACCACTTTATCAAGATCGCAGCGGACGGGACCATCACCATCGCCGCCAAGAACCCCGACGTCGGTCAGGGCGTGCGCACCATGCTGCCCATGCTGATCGCCGAAGAGCTGGACGCCGACTGGAGCAAGGTCCAGGTCACGATGGTCGATGTGGACGCCACCAAGTATCAGCCCCGGCAGTTCGCCGGCGGCAGCTTGGCCACGCCGCAGAACTGGGTCCCGATGCGTCAGGTGGGCGCGCTGGGCCGCGCGCTGATCATCGAAGCCGCGGCGCAGACCTGGGGCGTTCCCGCCGCGCAGTTGACGACAGCCGATGGCCGCGTGATGCATGCCGCTTCCGGCCGCTCCGGCCACTATGGCGAGTTCGCGGCCAAGGCGGCGACACTGCCCGTGCCCGACATTGCCAGCATCAAGCTGAAGGAGCCGTCGCAGTACAAGATCATCGGCAAGAGCCAGCCGGCCAAGGAACTGCCGCAAATCGTCACCGGCAAGCCGATCTTCGGCATCGACGTGACGCTTCCCGGGATGCTGTACGCCGTCTTTGAGAAGTGCCCGGTGTTCGGCGGCCGCGTCGCCACGCACAATCTGGACGAGATCAAGAAGATGCCCGGCGTCAAGCACGCCTTCGTCGTCGAGCGCCCGGAATTCACCGGCGAAGTGATTCCCGGCGATCCGGGTCTGGAGAGCGGCATCGCGATTGTGGCTGACTACTGGTTCCAGGCCAACAACGCCCGCAAGGCGCTGAAGGTCACCTGGAACGAGGGCAAGCTCGGCACAGCGGCGCACTCAAGTTCTGCCTATGCGGCCAAAGCGGCGGAGCTGGTGAAGGAAGCTCCGCACGATGTGACTCGCAATGACGGCGATGTGGCTGCCGCATTCGCCAAGGTCGCAGCCGAAGGCGGCAAAGTCATCAGCGGGAATTACTCCTACCCGATGATCTCGCACGCTCCGCTGGAGCCGCAGAACTGCACCGCGCACTGGCAGAACGGGAAGCTGGAGCTCTGGTCCAACAGCCAGATTCCCGATGCCGGTATGAACCTGGCGGCGCAGGCCTGCGGCATTCAGGTCCAGGACGTCACGATGCACATGGTTCGCGGGGGCGGCGGCTTCGGCCGGCGCTTGACCAACGACTACGTCGCCGAGGCGGCCTACATTTCCAAGCAGATCAACGGACCGGTAAAACTCCTGTGGACCCGCGAAGACGATATGACGCACGACTACTATCGTCCGGCCGGCTTCCAGTTCATCAAAGGCGCCGTCGACAAGAGCGGCAAGCTAGTGGCGTGGGAGAACAAGTTCGTCACCTTCGGCGCCAAGAACGACCCGAATGCGCAGGCCAAGGGCAAGGGTCCGGCGTCGCGGGTCAGCGTCGTGACGGCGGGCGCCATGGGCGGCACCTTGTGGCCTCAGCCGTTCGTCGAAAACTTCGCGATTCACACATACGTGCAGCCCCTGGCGGTGCGTACCGGATCGCTGCGCGCTCCTTCGAGCAACGTGTTCGCCTTCACCATCGAGAGCTTCATCGATGAGCTGGCGGCGGCGGCGGGCAAGGATCCCTTCCAGTTCCGCATGGAAATCCTCAGCAACCCGAAGCCGGCGGCTCCTGCTCCGGGCGGATTTGGTGGCGGAGGCGGCGGATTCAACGCCGAGCGGATGAAGGGTGTGCTGGCCAAGGTTGCCGAGGCGGCCAAGTGGTCCACCACCAAGCCTTCGCGGAACCGCGCGCTGGGCATCGCATCCTACTTCAGCCACTCGGGGTACTTCGCCGAAGTGGCCGACGTGAGCGTGGAGAACAAGAAGGTCAAAGTCCATAAGGTGTGGGTGGCCGCCGATGTGGGCTCCACCATCATCAATCCCACGGCTGCGGAGAACATGGTGCAGGGCGCCATCATCGACGGCCTGGGCGCGTTGATGGGCCAGGAGATTACGCTCAAGAACGGGCGCGTGGAGCAGAAGAATTTTGACACGCATCCGCTGCTGCGGCTGACACAGGCTCCGGCCGAGATCGAGGTTCACTGGGTCATGTCAAACAACGCGCCGACCGGCCTGGGCGAACCCTCGATGCCTCCGATCCTGCCGGCGGTGGCCAATGCGATCTACACGGTCACCAAGGATCGCGTCCGCGAGCTGCCGTTGAAGAAGGCCGGCTATAGCTGGGCGTAGGGTCAAGCGAAGGTTTGCAAAGGGCGAGCCGCAAGGCTCGCCCTTTTTGTTGATGCGGGGTCTCACGCCGCGTCGAGAATCTGCTGAATCAGCGCGTCGTAACCCACGCCTGCCGCCAGCGCCGCCTGGGCGAAATCGTCCTCTTCATCCAGTGACGGGTTGGGGTTCGCTTCAATCACGTAGACCTCGCCCGCCGGCGTCAGGCGCACGTCAATGCGGCCATAGCCGCGGATGCCCAGAGCCCGATAGACTTTGCGCGCCACTTCGTCCAGCTTCTTGCCGACGCCTTCCGGCAAAGGATCGGCGGCGGCGTTCCGGATCTTCCACTTCTTGCGATACTCTTCATTCCATTTCGCCCGCGCTGTGGCGAATTGCGGCGCTTCCCCGCCCGGCTCGCCAAAAAAAATCTCGCGCGGAGGATACACCGTCAGCCGCTGGCTGCCGAGGACGCTCAGATACAGCTCCCGCCCCTCGATGTACTCCTCGATCAGCACGTCGCAGTTGAACTTCTGATGCAGGAACTTCGCCCGCTCCAGCGCTTCCTGGTCTGTGCGCGCCAGCGACGCCCTGCTAATGCCGTCCGAGGACTCCTCGCCCGCAGGTTTCACAAATGCCGGATAGCGGAAGCGCTTCAGCCCGCGCACCGGCCGTGTCCTCTGCGAAACCACGAAGTGCGGCACATGGATGCGATGATACGCGAGTACTTTCTTGGCCAGCACCTTGTCCTTGCAGAGCAGCAGGGCTTCCGGACCGGCTCCCGTGTAGCGCACTTTCATCAGCTCGAGCAGCGCGCACAGGTTCGGCTCCTGGGCGCGGTCGTGGCGAAAACTCTCCGCGCTGTTGAAGACAATGTCCGGGCGGAGACTGCCGATTTTTTCGACGATCGCGGCCACATTGTCGTACACGGCCAGCGGCTCGACGTCGTGGCCCAGACGGCGCAGGCTCTTGAGCACGCTCGCCTCGGCCATGCGGTTTTCGCGCTCAAACGACGCCCCCGTGACCCGCTCGGCCGGATCTGCCGGCTCGGGCACGTCGAACAGGAGCAGCACCTTCATCGGCTACACCGACCTCTTGAACTTCCCGGTGTACAGGTGATTGGTGAGCATCCCCGCCAGATATGCGGTCAAATCCAGCAACAAGTGCGTGGAGTCCTTCGGCGCGCGCAGCTTCAGCGTCTGGCATCGCTTGATCAACTTGTTCACCAGCATGTTGACCATGTACTTTCGCTGGCCGGTCCACCGGTCGAGCGAGGCGATCAAATCCGCCTTGTGGCGGCGCATCATCTTCGCGGCCGTCTCATTGCCCGGCTCGCCGGCCGAGGCCGCCCGCGCGAAGATCGCGTGCAGATCGCTGTCATGAAAATCCGGGAAATCCTCGGCGAACAATTTGCGCCGCTCGGCGTAATAGCGCGACAGCGTTTTGCGCAGCTTGGCTGCGTTCGACCAGCGCTGGCCATCCTTCACCAGCGGCGAAGCGGCTTTGACCTCGTGCATCAAATGATCCACGTACTCCAGCTTTTTGAGCGCCTTGGTGTCCTTGTACCGGGCCCGCCACGTTTCCGGATCGTCCGCAAGCCAGACTGCGAAGGTTTCCGCGAAATCTTCATCCGGATGCGCCTGCGCGTACCAGTTCGGCAGATGCTGCACGAAGCTTTTGCTGTAGGGCCGCGGGAAATAAGTTTCGACGTCGTAGTCGGCATCGGAGCTGCCGAACACCGCGGCGCGCTCGGGGCGCTCGGTCAGTTTGTAGGCGTGATCGATCGCGTGCCCGCATTCGTGGCGCAACAGCATTTGAAATTCATCCGGATCGCCGCCTTCGACGTCCATCATCTGCGCCATCTCCAGATCCTTGAGGCGTGGATGCGCCAGGAAGAACGGAATCGCGATCGCGGGAACGCCGGTTGGAGAGAACCACTCATCGCCCAGGTAACACGCCGGGCGCATGGCGATGCCGCGCCTTTCAAGCAACTGATAGAAGGCGGCCACTTGGGGCTCGATCTCGCTGCCTTCAATGCGCACGCCTAGATCGCAGATGCGCAGCGCGAGCAGTTCCTCGTCTTTGTAGCGGGCCCAGATCGGTTCTGGATTCATCGATCCGGTCTATCTCCGCCGGCGGTAGCTCTTGAGTTGCTCGAGCTGGCCGCGCGCCACGCTGTTGGCCGGATCCAGCTCCACGGCTTTTTCGAGCGCCGCGATCGCGGATTCGTCGTCCACTTTGCGCGTGTAGGCGAACGCAAGCGCCTCCCAACTGGCGGCGGAGTTGGGGAAAAACTCCAGGTTCAGCTTTGCCAGGGCGATCGCGTCATCGGGCCTGGCGTTGGCCACGCGCCGCGAGACCGTGATCAGCGTATTCTCGCCGAAATCGTAGGCCGCGCGGCCGTGGAAGCGGGCGCGCAGGTCGCGGTATTGCGCCACGGCGGCCTCCCCGCCCTGCTGAATCGTCGTCTGCCAGACAATATCGGTCAACTGCCGCGGAACCGGCACGCCGTGATGGCACGTGATGCAGTCCACGCGCACCGCCTCGCCCGCGGGTTTCATCGTGGCCGCCTCGATCCGCGCGTTCAGCTCGCGCGTCATGGCGATCATCTGGCGCGCGATATCCTTCTTGGGCTCGGGCTGGCTGCTGCCGCGCGCCGAGTGGCAATACTCACAGCTCACCCCGAGCGCGTTGGCGATGGCCTGCATGTCCAGCAAGGGCTGCCCACGTCCCGGGCCCTGTGCATAGGCAGCCGCGCCGAGCACGGCGGCCAGCAAAACCTGGCGTACGTTCATACGTCCAGCAGTATACCGCCCTCCATTGACTCGGCGCACAAGGGCAGACCGCCTCGCGCCCCACAAGTCACCCCCGGTCTTAAAGTAACGCGCTCCGCCGCACGACCGGCCGCGCAGCAGACCGGGTGGCCCGCGCCGCGAGGGCCGCAAACGCCCCTGTGCCTTAGTTCACGTCCACTGTCAGCGTGTTCGACGTCTCCGAGTTGCCCTGCGATCGTACACCATCGCCTGGACCGAATCCGTTTTCTTGGCGGCCGGGAGCTTGATTTGGCCGCGCTAGCATAGAGACCATTGAGACGCAAGGTACTAGAGCCGCCCCCGCTTTGGGTCCGTTCTTGGATCGAGTATCACTTTGCCTGCTAGACTGGTTGAGTGCGCTCCTGGAGCGCCCAGGCTCGCCGGAGAGATGGCCGAGTGGCTGAAGGCGCACGCTTGGAAAGCGTGTATAGGGGAAACTCTATCGAGGGTTCGAATCCCTCTCTCTCCGCCAGCAACCACGTTTTAGCCGCTCGCCGGGGCTCTACGCCAATTCCGGTCCGCGGCTGGCTTTCGATTTCGGCGCGTGCATCTATGGCGGGACGCCGTGCTAAACTAGAAGTTTACCGCCATGAAAGCTGGAATTCACCCTGCCTACGCTGAAGTCAGCGTGATCTGCGCCTGCGGCCACACCTTCCGCACGCGGTCTGCCCACAAGGGCGATATCCGAGTGGAAATCTGCTCGAATTGCCATCCCTTTTTCACCGGAAGGCAGAAACTGGTCGACACGGAAGGCCGTGTGGACCGCTTCCAGAAGAAGGTGCAGCGGGCCAAGGACGCCGCCGCGGCGCGCAAGAAGGTCACGGTCCACTGACGCGGCGGGGCGCCAGCCGCGCCCGGCTCAGCGGCTGCCCGGGCCGCCGGGGCGCTTGTCCTCCCACTTGTTCTTGCGGTTGAACTCTTCCCGTTCCCGGAGCATTTTTTCGTACTCGGCCTTCTGCTCGACGGTGAGCATGCCGCGGATCTTTTCGGTTTGCTGCTGGCGCAGGGCCTGCTGCTCCGGAACGGTGCGGCGCATCAGGTCGTCCATAGCCTGCTGCGTCTCATCCAGGAACAGACCGAGTTTAGCGACCTGGTCCGGCGTCAGCTTCAAGCGGCGCTCCATGTAATCCATGTAGCCGCGTCGGAACTCCTCCGGGCTCATGCGGCGCTTGCCCTTGCCCTTGCCCTTGCCCCGTTCGATTGTGGAGACGCTGGTGTAGTAACGGTCGCCGAACACTCCCAGCACGGCGCCGCTCACAAATACCAGGCCCATGTAAAGGGCGATCGTGGCTCGGGAAAATCTCACTGCAAATCTCCAACGGGCAGCACTTGCGAGTAGTCTTCGGCGTGGTCCGCAGCCAGGACATCCACGTACGTGCCCGAGTAGAAGACCTCGCTGCTGTCAGTGGAGGGCATCAGGACCGTGCTGAGCAGCAGCGTGAGAGCGACGGTGGCCGCCACGCACACCTGCGCCAGCCGCCGGAAGATCCATAGATTCTCGGAACGCCGCGCCTCGATCCTCTGCCACAGCTTGGGCATAAAATCGGCGCTCGCTTCCGGATCCGGCGTGGCCTCGCGGTATTCCGCAAACAGGGCATCCAGCCTTTCGTCCTGATTCATGCGATCCATTCTATACCCCCGGTCGCCGGGCCGCCATAGTCATGCCGGCTCTTCCGCCTCGAACGCCTTCAGCACTCTCTGCCGGGCCCGGAACAGCCGGACTTTCAAGGCGTTCTCCTTCACGTGATAAATCTTCTCCAATTCCTTCAACGACAGGCCCTCCACTTCCTTCAACATCAGCAGAATCCTGTCCTCCTCCGAGATCTTTCCGAGCAGCGAATCCACCAGCTCTCGAACTTTGGTCCGCCGCGTTTCTTCCTTACCCGCCCGCAAACCCTGCTGAGCGTCGGCCATCATCACTTGCTGTTCGGTCATGTCGGACATCCGGCTCTCCCGGCGGCGCTTCTGCCGCCGCAAGTAGTCGTAGGCCGCATTCACCGTCAACCGGTACAGCCACGGCTCGAAAACTTCCTGCGACCGCAACTGATCCAGCGAATAATACAATCGCAGGAAAACCTCCTGCGCTACATCTTCCACATCCTCGGGACGTCCGATGGTCCGCGCGATCGTCCCCAGAATCCGCTTGCGGTAGGCCTGCACGATCTGGTTAAAAGCGCCATCGTCGCCGCTCCGAGCTTTCTCGATCAGTTCGAAGTCTACTAACATGACCGCCACCGCGCGTCGGCGGTCGTCTCAAAGAGCTTATAAAACAAGGGCGCTCCTGTTCTTAGCTAGGTTACAACAACCGTGTGCCGAATGGCTTTTTAGACGCAAAGGGAGGCCCGCCGGTGCGTGTTAAGATGAAGTTTCCATGGATTTCCTACAGGGGCTGAACCCGCGCCAGCGGGAGGCAGCCGAGCACGGCGAGGGCCCCCTGCTGGTGCTGGCCGGCGCCGGAAGCGGCAAAACCAGAGTCATCACCCACCGTATCGCCCATTTAATCAACGACTTACATGTTCCAGCCTGGGCCGTGCTGGCGGTCACCTTCACCAACAAGGCCGCTGGTGAGATGCGCAACCGCGCCCGGAGCCTGTTGGCCAGGGCCAATCCGAGCTTGGACATCGGCGGGGGCCCGACCGTAGCCACATTCCATTCCTTCTGTGTCGGCCTGCTCCGCCGCGACGGCGCGCCGCTGGCCCAAGTCCGGCGCGGATTCACGCCGCTGTTCACCATTTACGACGACGAGGACCAGGTTGCCATCATCAAGGCCGTCTACAAGAATCTCGGCCTGGATGAGCGCTTCATGCAGCCTCGGGCCGTGCTCGCCCGCATCAGCCACGCCAAGAGCCACCAGCAGTCACCCGAGGACTTGGCGCGCGCGGCCGCGGATCCGGCGGCGACGCGCCTTGCCGTGATCTACGAACAGTACCAAGCCCGGTTGCTGGAAGCCAACGCGCTCGATTTCGACGATCTGCTGCTGGAAGCCGTGCGCCTGCTCCGGCACGATGAAGCCACGCGCCACCGCATCAGCCAGCGCTATGAATTCCTGATGGTGGACGAGTATCAGGACACGAACCGCAGTCAGTACGAACTGATGCGGCTGCTGGCCGGCGAGCGGCGCAACGTCGCGGCGGTCGGCGACGAGGATCAATCCATCTACGGCTGGCGCGGCGCCAACATCCGCAACATCCTCGATTTCGAGCGCGACTTTCCGGGCGCCAAAGTAATCCGGCTGGAGCAGAACTACCGCTCGACGAAAAACGTGCTGGAAGCCGCCAGCGCCGTGGTGGCCAACAACACCGAGCGCATCGGCAAGTGGCTGTGGACCGAGGCGGAGGCCGGCGAAATGGTCACGTTGTATGAAGCGCCCGACGCCGAGAACGAAGCCTTGTGGATCGCCGACACGATCGAGTCGCGTCTGGCGCGCGATCCCAGTCAGCGCGTAGCCGTGCTCTACCGCACCAACGCGCAATCCCGGCAGATCGAAGAGGCGCTGCGCCGCTACAACCGCAAGTACGTTGTGGTTGGCGGACTCAGCTTCTACCAGCGCGCCGAGGTGAAGGACCTGTTGGCGTACCTGAAGGTGCTCGTCGCGCCGCAGGACACGCTCAGCCTGTTGCGCATCATCAACACTCCGGCGCGCGGCATCGGGCGGACCACGGTCGAGCAACTGGAACAGTACGCCCTCCGGCACGAAGTCTCCCTATGGCGCGCGATGGAGATGGCGCTCGAAGAACACACGCTGGGCGCCCGCGCCGAAGCGGCCCTGGCTGCGTTCCGCCGGATGATCGGGCCGCTGGCGGAGGGTGTCGAATCGCGCCCTGTGGCCGAGACCCTGAAGGCTCTGCTGGAACAGAGCGGCTACCGCAGGATGCTCGAAGAGGAGGGGACCGAAGACGCACGGAGCCGCCTCGGAAACCTGGACGAATTACTCAGCGCCGCCACCGACGCGGGCGAACGGGGTGAATCGCTGCGCGATTTCCTCGACCACGCCGCTCTGATCTCGGATGCCGACGGCGTCGATGAGCGCGCTCCGGTTTCGCTGCTCACGATGCACAATGCCAAAGGTTTGGAGTTCCCGATCGTCTTCATCGCGGGACTCGAAGAGGGTCTTTTCCCGCACAGCCGGTCGGTGGAATCCGAAGGCTCCATGGAGGAAGAGCGCCGCCTGTGCTACGTCGCGATGACGCGCGCCGAAAAGAAGCTCTACTTGAGTTGGGCGCGCTACCGGCGGCGCTTCGGCGGCGGGCAGCCCGAACGGTCGATCCCTTCGCGCTTCCTGAAAGAGGTTCCTGCGGCGCTGATCGAGAAGGCGCGCGGCGATTCGGGTCGGCCCATCACCGGCGGGATGGATCTCTACGCCGAGCGCCATCTGGTCCGCGAAGCCGCCCAGCGGAACCTTTATACTGGAAAGACTTATAACTCGGTGGATTCCATCCGCCAGTATTTCGCGGGCCAGGGAGCCAAGCGGCCGGCCGCTGCCGCGCCTGCACCCGCTCCGGCGGTCAGGCCGCCCGCGAAAGAGAAGAAGTTGGGGCCGGGCGCCGCAATCGATCACGTGAAGTACGGGCGCGGAACCATCATGCGCCTGGAAGGCACGGGCGACGACGCCAAGCTGACAGTGAGTTTTCCCGGATACGGGTTGAAGAAATTAATCGCGAAATACGCGGGAATCAAGGTCGAATGAATACCAAGAACGTTACCGACAGAGCCGAACGGAAGAAGCTGAAGCGCGCCGCACGCAAGAAAGCCGCGCCCAAGGCCAAACGCGCCGCCGACGTGGCGCGCGGATCGCGGAAGAAAAAAGTGAAGAAGATGGCCAAGGGCCAGCGCAAGCGCTAAATATGGCGGCGCACGCTTCAGCGTGCGCCGTGCCAACCCGACCCCATGGGCTCGCTCACGCGGACCAAATCCATCGACGAGCTGATTGCGGCAAGCGAGGCGCCTTCGAGCCGTCTCCGCCGCAGTCTCGGGCCGTGGAGCATGGTCGGCCTCGGTATCGGCTCGATCATCGGCGCCGGCATCTTCACGTTCACGGGCACGGCCGCGGCGGGCGATGCAGGCCGCCTGGGCGCTGGACCGGGCATCGCATTGTCTTTTGTGCTGGTGGCGATTGCCTGCGGCTTCGCGGCGCTGTGCTATGCCGAGCTCGCCTCGATGATTCCGGTCGCGGGCAGCGCTTATACGTATGCGTACGCGACGATGGGCGAGATTTTCGCCTGGATCATTGGCTGGGATCTGATCCTCGAATACGCCGTTTCCAACATGGCCGTGGCGGTGGGATTTTCGGCGTATTTTAACGATATCCTCGACAACGCCTTCGGCCTGCGGTTGCCAGCGTCCCTCTCCAGTCCTGTATTCGCCGCCGGCCATCTCACGGGAGCCGTCTTCAACCTTCCCGCTTTTATCTTGATCTTTCTCCTCACGGTGCTCCTGGTGCGCGGCGTGCAGGAGAGCACGCGCGCCAACAACATCATGGTGCTGGTCAAGATCGCCGTGATCCTGCTGTTTGTCTTCGGCACGGCCAACTCCTTAGACACGGCCAACTGGTCACCCTTCATGCCGAACGGATTTTCCGGCGTGCTGACGGGCGGCGCGATCATCTTCTTCGCCTACATCGGGTTCGATTCCGTATCCACGGCGGCCGAGGAATGCCGGAAACCGCAGCGTGACATGCCGTTCGGCATCATGGTTTCGCTCGCCGTCTGCACGCTGCTGTATTGCGCCGTTGCGCTGGCGCTGACCGGAATTGCGGACTGGAAGACGCTCAACAACGCGGCGCCCGTGGCGAACGCGCTGCGCGATCTGGGTTACAGCCGCCTGCGTTTCATCGTCAGCCTGGGGGCGCTGGTGGGCATGATCAGCTCCTTGATGGTCTTTCAATACGGGCAGGCGCGCATCTGGTTCGCGATGTCGCGCGACCGTTTCCTGCCTCCGATGTTCTCGCGCATCCACGAGAAGTACGCAACACCCGACCGCAGCACGTGGATCGCCGGAGCGATCGTGGGCGTCGGCGCGGGACTGTTTGATATCGGGACGCTGGGGGAGATGACCAACATCGGGACGCTGTTCGCTTTCCTGGTGGTGTCGCTCGGCGTGATCATTTTGCGCAGCACGCATCCGGAGCGGCCGCGCGGTTTCCGCGTGCCGTGGGTGCCGCTGCTGCCCGCGATCTCGATGCTTTCCTGCATCGTGTTGATGGCGAGCCTGCCGTGGGAAACATGGGTGCGTTTCCTGGCGTGGCTGGCGATCGGGATGGGGATTTATATCTTCTACGGGCGCAAACGCCTGGTGACCCAAGTGGAGCGGCCGGATGCTTCCGGATGCTGACCTTTGTCGTGCGGGGGGCATGAATCCTGCCTTCCACGGCAAGACTCATAACCGCCACACGATGGAGCCGCCCACGACCGTCGCCACCGGGCCGCCTCGAAACGACTCGCCGTCGAAGGGCGAATTGCGGCTCTTGGAAAAACTCTTGTTCACGTCGTAGGTCCAGGCGCGGTCCGGCGAAAACACCGTGACATCGGCCGGAGCACCCACCGCCAGCGTGCCGCGGTCCAGGCCGAGAATCCGCGCGGGCCCCGTGGTGAACAAGGCCACGAATCGGGCGAGCGAGATCTTGCCCGTGTGCACCAGTTGGGCCAGCGAGACGCCGATTGCCGTCTCCAGGCCGAGGATGCCGAAGGGGCATTTCTCGAACTCCTGCATCTTCTCGCTGCCTGGGTGCGGAGCGTGATCGGTGGCGATGGCATCGATCGCTCCGCTGGCCACGCCGTCCGCCACGGCGTTCACGTCGCGCGGCGAACGCAGCGGCGGCTTCATTTTGTAATTGCTGTCGTAGGGCGGCATGTCGCGGTCCGACAAGGCCAGATGATGCGGCGTGGCCTCCGCGGTCACGGGCAGGCCGCGCGATTTCGCAAACCGCACCATCTCGACGGAGTGGCGCGAGGAGATGTGCGCCACATGATAGCGCGCCCCGGTCAGTTCGGCCAGCAGGAGGTCGCGCGCCACCATCACGTCCTCCGAACACCCTGGAATGCCACGCAGACCGCGCTGCACGCTGATCAAGCCCTCGTGCATGTCGCCGCCGGCGCTCAGGTGCAGGTCTTCGCAGTGGTTGATCACGGGAATGCCCAACCTGCCGGCGAACTCCATCGCGCGCCGCATCATGCGCGCGTTCATCACCGGATAACCGTCATCGGAAATCGCCACGGCGCCAGCCTTGCGCATACTGCCGATGGCGGCCAGCTCTTCGCCCTTGCTGCCCTTGGTGATAGCGCCGATGGGGAACACGTTCACGACGGCGTTCTTGCGCGCCGTCTCGACAATGTAGCTGGTCACCGTTGCGTTGTCATTCACCGGCGATGTGTTGGGCATCGGGCAAATCGAGGTGAATCCGCCGGCCGCGGCGGCGCGGGCTCCGGTTTCGATGGTCTCGGCGTGCTCGAAGCCCGGCTCGCGCAGGTGGACGTGCATGTCGATGAAGCCCGGAGCCACGATCAGCCCGGTGGCGTCGAACTCTTCGGCTCCCGCAGCGCTCAGGTTTTGGCCGACGGCGGCGATGGACCCGTCTTGGATCGCCACATCGGCCACGGCATCGTGGCCCGAAGCAGGATCGATCACCCTTCCGTTCTTAATGAGCAGCTTCGGCATTTTTGCCCCCGCCAAGAACCTTCTCCAACACCGCCATGCGCACCACGATCCCGTTTTCCACCTGGTTGAGGATCACCGACTGCTGCGAATCCGCGACTTCCGAGGAAATTTCCCGGCCGCGGTTGATCGGCCCCGGATGCATCACCAGCACGTCCGGGCGGGCCAGTTTGAGATGCTCCGGCCGCAGCCCGTAGAACTGAAAATACTCACTGGCCGGGAACGGCGTCTCGTGCTGCCGCTCCAGCTGCACGCGCAGCATCATAATCACTGCCGCATCGGCGATCGCCTCGTTCATGTCGGTGGTCAGCGTCACCCCGGGAGCCATGTCCCTCAACTCCGGCGGCAGCAGCGATGCTGGCCCGCACAGTACGATATCCGCGCCGTATTTGGAAAGCAAGTACACGTTCGACCGCGCCACGCGGCTGTGCGCGATATCCCCGATAATGGCGACGCGCAGGCCTTCCAGGCGCGCGCCGTGATCGAGAATCGTGCGCGCATCGAGCAGCGCCTGGGTGGGATGTTCATGCGTGCCGTCGCCCGCGTTGATGATGGGCGTCTCGAGATGACGCTGCAAGAAGTGCGGTGCGCCGGAGGCCGCGTGGCGCATGATGATCGCGTCGGGCCGCATGGCGGCGAGCGTGTTCAGCGTGTCGACCAGTGATTCTCCCTTGGATACGCTGGAGGCCTGCGCGGTGATCGAGACGGCATCGGCGCCCAGGCGTTTCGCGGCGATTTCGAAGCTGGTGCGGGTGCGCGTGGAGGCCTCGAAGAAAAGATTCACTACCATGCGCCCGCGCAGGATGTCGAGCTTGCGCCAGCTTTTTTCGGCAACGGGGCGGAACTCGCGGGCGCGGTCCAGGATGGCCTGGATCTCGCCGCGCATGAGTGGTTCGATTCCGAGCAATCCCACGGCCATGCGCTACTCCGTTTTCTCCGTCAGCAGAACCCGTTCGGATCCGTCGATTTCCTGAAATTGCACGTCGATGTTCTCGGTGGGTTTGGTGGCGACGACGCGGCCAACGTAGCGGGCTTCAATCGGCAGCTCGCGCGGGCCGCGGTCGATGAGGACCAGCAGTTCGATGCGGGCCGGGCGGCCGTGCGCGAAGATGGCATCGATCGCCGCGCGGACGGTGCGCCCGGTGTGCAGAACGTCGTCCACCAGGATTACATTCTTGCCGGTGACATCGAAGGGAATCTCGGCGACCTTGGCCACCGGCTGCTGCGCTACTTGCGTAAGATCGTCGCGGTAATGCTGGATGCCGACGCTGCCGACGGGGATGCTGCGCTGTTCGAGGTCCTGGATCTTTTTCGCGAGACGCGTGGCCAGAGGCACACCGCGCCGCTGGATGGCGACAAAGGCGAGTTTGTCGAGATCGCCGGAGCGTTCGAGGACCTCATGCGCCAGGCGGACCAGAGTGCGGTCGATTTCCGAGGCGCTCATCAACTGGGCTTTTTCACGGATCTGCTGCATGGCGGGCAAACGCCCAAGGTAGCATACCCGCCCGCACATTGAGCTGGTCAGTAAGCGAGGATGCGTTCCGCCTCGGCGGCGATGGTGTGCACTGAAGGGAGGATGGCCGCCTCGAGCTCGGGATGGTAGCCGATCCACGTGTCCAGGGCGCCCACGCGGCCGACCGGAGCGTCAAGCGAGCCGAAGAGTTCGCTGGCGATACGCGCGGAAATCTCAGCGCCGTAACCCCACGAAAGCGTATCCTCGTGCACCACCATTACGCGGCTGGTTTTTTCGACCGAGGCGCGGATCGCCTCCCAATCGTAGGGCGACAGCGTGCGCAGATCGATCACTTCAATGGTGTGGCGCGGATTGGCCTGCTCCAGCCGGATCACGGCTTGCATCGACTTCTGCACCAGAGCGCCGTAGGTGACGATCGTCAGGTCGGAGCCCGACTTGGCGATCTTCGCCCTGCCGAACGGAATCGTGAAATCGGGGCCGGGGTGCGGCGAGCGGTTGTACGGCTCGCGATACAGGCGCTTGTGCTCGAGAAACAGCACCGGATCGTCGCAGCGGATGGCGGTCCGCAGA
>CAZTKA010000083.1:0-15094 GCA_964614015.1 uncultured Bordetella sp.
GAATCCCGATGGCCACTGTGCCTGGACGACACCTGGAGACGGAAACCGCGCGGGGCGGTTCGGCCGTCGTTGGAAAGTCAGTTACAATCAAGGGCCAGATCTTCAGCCGTGAAGACCTTACGGTCGACGGTGAGGTGGAAGGCACCATCGAACTCCAGGAACATCGCCTGACAGTGGGTCCGAATGGCCGTGTCCAGGCAGCCGTGAAGGCGCGCGAGATCGTTGTTCTCGCGACCATTCACGGTAACGTTGAGGTAACCGACAAGCTGGAAATCCGCAAGGAAGCCAAGCTGGTGGGCGACATCAAAACCGCTCGCATCGTGATTGAGGACGGCGCTTATTTCAAGGGCAACATTGACATCGTGCGCGCGGAAGTGCGCGGCGCGGCCGCGCCCAAGGCGCAACCCATGGCTCCGAAGGCGGCGGCTCCGGCGGCGTCCGGTCCGGCGATGGCGGCAGGCGCGAGCGAAGGACCACGATAAACGTGAGCACGGCGGCTGTATTCGATCCGGCGCGTCTGGAGACTCGCAGCAGCCACGGGTTGGAGCAGTTCTGTTCTTCTCTTGAGGAACGGGAAGGCATGACGATCCTGGATCTGGCGGGCGCCAACCAGAGTACCGTAGATTTCCTGGCGAGCTACGGCCACCGGCTCTATTCAGACGATCTGCTCGCACAGATGCAAGAGCATTTCGGGGCGGGGGATTTTTTCGAGAACCAGCGCGACCCGCTGAAAGCCGCCCGCTTCCTGAAGGAAGCGCTCTCGTTTCCGCAGGAGAAATTCGACGGCATTCTGGTCTGGGACATCCTGCAATTTCTGGCCTCGCCGCTGCTTGAAACCGTAATGGCCAAACTGCGCGCCGTTTTGCGCCCCGGTTGCTGTCTGCTGGCCGTGTTCCACTCGGAAAGCTCCGAGACAATTCCCATTTATTCATACAAAATCGCCGATCCACGCACGCTGATGCTGCTACCCAAGGGGCGGCGCAAGCCGTCGCAAGTGTTCAACAACCGTAGCCTGGAACGCTTGTTCCAGGATTTTCAATCCGTGAAGTTCTTCCTCACACGCGACCACCTGCGCGAAGTGATCGTGCGGCGGTAGGAAGAAAGAATTCAGAAGCTAGGAGTCAGGAGTCAGAATGTCTTCCGAGGATGGGCTCTTTGCCCTGAAGCTGCGCCGGATTGCGCAAATCGAAGAACTGGGGTTCCGGGCGTACGGGCAGAGATTTGACTGTTCGCACACGATTCCGGAGATCCTGGCCGCGTACGGCTCGAAAACCGCGGAGGAGCTGGCGGAGCCCGCGCGGGTTCGCATCGCCGGCCGCATCCAGACCATCCGGCGGATGGGCAAGGCCGGATTCATGCACCTGATGCAGCTCGCCGAACGGCTCCAGGTTTATGTCCGCAAAGACGCAGTTTCCGAGCGTGAGTACCGCTTATACGAACTGCTCGATTTGGGCGACATCATTGGCGTCGAAGGATACCTGTTTCGCACACGCACGGGCGAGCTGAGCGTTCACGCCGAGACGCTGACATTCCTCTCGAAAATCCTGTTGGGCATGCCGGAGAAGTGGCACGGGCTGGAGGACGTGGAGATCCGTTACCGGCAGAGATATCTGGATCTGATCGCGAATCCCGAGACGCACCGCGTGTTCCACACGCGCGCGCGGATCATCGGCTCGCTGCGGCGGCAGCTTGAAGAGCGCGGATTCCTCGAGGTCGAGACGCCCATGATGCAGCCGGTCTACGGCGGGGCGGCGGCGCGTCCGTTCGTCACCCATCACAACACGCTGGACCTGGACCTGTACCTGCGCATCGCGCCGGAGCTGTACCTGAAGCGGCTGATCGTAGGCGGGATGGAGCGCGTCTATGAAATCAACCGCAACTTCCGCAACGAGGGGATTTCGACGCAGCACAATCCCGAGTTCACGATGCTGGAGTTCTATCAGGCCTACACGGATTACAAGGGTTTGATGGATTTCACCGGCGAGCTGCTGAAGCAAACGGCCATCGACGCGACCGGGTCGGCCGTGGTGCAGTATCAAGGCAAGCAGCTCGACTTTGGCAACATACGCCGGATATCGATGCAAGAGGCCGTGGGCGATCCTTCTTTGCGCGGGCACGCGTTGCTGGCCGCCTTCGAGGAAAAGGTGGAGCCGGCGCTAATGCAGCCGACGATCATCTACGATTACCCCACGGAAGTTTCGCCGCTCTCCAAACAGCGCCCTGGTGATCCCGGATTCGTGGAGCGCTTCGAGATTTACGCCGCGGGCATGGAGATCGGCAATGCCTACACGGAGTTGAACGATCCGGCCGAGCAGTGCCGCCGCTTCCAGCAGCAGTTGGCCTTGAAGGCGGCCGGCGACGAAGAGGCGCACCAGATGGACGAAGACTACCTGCGCGCCATGAGTTACGGCATGCCCCCCACGGCCGGCGAAGGCATCGGCATTGACCGGCTGACGATGATTCTGACGGATTCGAAGTCGATCCGGGACGTGATCCTGTTCCCGCTCCTGCGGCCGGAAGGGAAGATTGGGATCGTGGAGAAGCTGAATTCAGAATCCAGAAGTCAGAATTCAGAATGATCCCACGCGCGAGGCCGCTATTACCTGATCCTTGCCCGAGATTTGGGACACGGCCAGTGCGGCGCCCTGATGTCACAATTGGAAGAAGTCAGCAGGATGCCTACCGCGTAGGCGGGCGCCATTCTGAATTCTGAGTTCTGCCTCCTTATGTTCGAGCTTTTCATTGCCCGCCGCTATTTGCGCGCCAAGCGCAAGCAGGTGATGATCTCGGTGATCACGGTTATTTCCGTGATAGGCGTGGCGGCGGGGGTGATGGCTCTGGTGATCGCGCTCGCGATCAACACCGGGTTTCGCAACACGATGGAGCGTAACTTTCTGGGCGCGACCGCGCACGTCATGGTAGTCGAGCGCACGCGCGGCGAAGGTATCGCCGGCTGGCAAGAGAAGACCCAGGAGTTTCGCAAGCTGCCGCACGTGGTCAGCGTGCTGCCGTCGCTCTACGATGGGGCGCTCGTGAGCGGTTATAACAGCACGTATGCGGTCATCAAAGGCGTTCCCATTACTCCGGATGCGCCGCTGCCCGAGGCGCTGAAGCGCTTGAAATCCGGATCGGTGGAGGCGTTCCGCAAGAAGGGTGATCTGCCGGCCGTGATCCTGGGATCGAAGCTGGCCGCGCAGATCGGCGCGGCGGCGAATCAGCAAGTGCGCCTGACGATCCCCAACGGCCAGTTGACGCCCTTCGGCGCGCGGCCGAGCGTCGAGAATGTCCTGGTGGCAGGGGTGTTCGAAACCGGCCTGTTCGACATGGATAACACCTGGGTCTTCATGGCGCTGCCCGAGGTCCAGCGCCTGTTCGGCTACGGCGACGTGGTCAACAGCATCGAGTTGAGCCTGGATGACGTGGACAGCACCGCCACCGTGGCCGCGGGCGTGAAACCCTTGCTGCCCAAGGATCTGGACGCGACCACCTGGGAGGAGCAGAACCGGCAGGTTTTCGAAGCGTTCGCTCTCGAGCGGCGCGTATATGTGATCGTCATCGGGCTCATCCAGCTCGTGGCCGGGCTGAACATTTTGATCACGCTGGTGATGATGGTGATGGAGAAGCACCGCGATATCGCCATCCTGATGTCGATGGGGGCGCGCCCGGCGCAAATCCGCCGGATTTTCGTGTACAAGGGCGCGATCATCGGCGCAATCGGCACGGTGATCGGGCTGATCGCCGGGCATACGCTGAGTTATTTCGCGGATAAATATCGTTGGGTGGCGCTGGATGAGACGATTTATCCGCTTGCCTACGTTCCCGTAGAGCCGCAAGCTTTGGACGCGCTTTGGATCGCCGCCGCCGCGATGGGGGTGAGCCTGGTCGCGACGCTCTACCCGGCCCGCAGCGCAACGCGGATCTCGCCGGTGGAAGCGATGCGCTATGAATGAGGGATGGGTTGCGCACACGGCCAAGGCGCCAGGACCGCATGGTATAATAAATTGAGTATTATGGCGACGAAACCCGCATTCGCTCAGGGCGCTCAGGTGGAGCATGCCCGATTCGGCCTGGGCAGCGTCTTGTCCTGCAACGAGGAACACATCGTGATCAAGTGGGACGACCACGGAGAGAAGAAATTCGTGCTCTCCATTGTCCTGCCGAACCTGAAAAAGAGCGATCGCCAGCCACCGGCCGAGAAGCGCCGTGGAACGCGGGCGCCACGCAAGAAGACGGCCCCCGCTACGGCCTGATTCCGGCCGGCAAATCGGTGCAAACATCACCGGGCGGGCTCCTGCTTTTCGCGGTGCGGACGGTTCCTGCTTCGTATAATAGGCGGTAGCCATGAAATACCTGCCCGTGGTTCTGGCGGCTGCGCTGACGGCGTTCGCGCAGGCGCCGGCGACTCTTGCGATTCGCGATGCGCGCATCGTCCCGGTCAGCGGACCCACGATCGAGCGCGGCACCGTGGTGGTCCGTGATGGGTTGATCAGCGCGGTTGGACCGGACGCGGCGATTCCGCCCGGAGCCTGGGTCATTGACGGCGCGGGCCTCACCGTGTATCCCGGCCTGATTGACGGCCTGAGCGGCTGGGGTTTGCCGGCGCCACCGCCGGCGGGGGGCGGGCGTGGCGGTGGAGGCGGAGCCGCTCCACAACCCGCGGCAGCCAAACCGCAGCAATCCAACAGTGCGCTCGACCGGCCGGCGACGACCAGTTGGGCGAAGGCCGCCGATGAACTACAGCCCGAGGACGCCCGCCTGGAGAGGGCTCGCAGCGCCGGCTTCACTACCGCGGTCGCCTTTCCGATGCGCGGCATCTTCGGCGGCCAGGGCAGCGTCATCAATCTGGCGGGCGCGAATGGGCGCGACATGGTGCTGGTCGCTTCCGCCGGCCAATACATCACGATGAATCCGTCGGGCACGGGCTATCCCGCCTCGCTGATGGGCACGATCTCCTACATCCGGCAGGTGTACTTGGACGCCGAGCATTACGCGCTGCTCCGGCGCGCTTATGAGGCCGACCCGCGCGGCATGAAGCGGCCAGACTACGACCGCGCGCTCGAAGGCGTGCTCGAGTCGAAACGCATCTTGCTGCCCGCCAATACACTGGTCGAAATCGAGCGCATGCTGCGTTTCGCGGCGGAGCTGAAGCAGCCGGCGATTCTCTACGGGTTAGAGGAAGGCTACCGCGCGGTGGATTTACTGGCTAAGGCGGGCGCGCAGGTGCTGATCAATCTGAAATGGCCGGAACGCCCTCGCGATCCCGATCCGGAGCGTGTGGAGACGTTGCGCGAGTTGCAGAATCGCGACCAGGCTCCGGCAGGCGCGGCGGCGCTGGCGAAAGCGGGCGTGAAAGTCGCGTTTTACTCAGGCGGCATCGACCAGGCCCGCGATTTGCAGCGTGCGGTAAAGAGGGCCATCGATGCGGGTCTGTCGCGCGAGGATGCCGTGAAGGCCCTGACGCTGTGGCCCGCCGAGATGTACGGCGTGGCGGACCGTTTGGGCTCCATCGAGGCGGGCAAAATCGCGAACCTGGCGGTTATGCGGGGAGACATTTTCGAAGATAACACCAAGGTGGAGATGGTGTTCATCGACGGGAAGCAGTACCGGCCGGCTCCGGAGCCCGCCAAACCGAAACCGGAGGGAGTGAAGCCGTGAAATTCTTGCTGGCGGCGTTGCTGGCGGCGACGCCTACCTGGGCGCAGGTGACGGTCATCCGCAACGCAACGATTGAAACCGTCAGCCGCGGGACTATCCCCAACGGCACAATCGTGATCCGCGGCGACAAAATCGAGGCTGTGGGCGCCGGCCTGCCCGTGCCCGAGGGCGCCACCGTACTCGACGCGGCCGGACAGTATGTCGTGCCCGGCATCATCGACGCGCATTCGCACATCGCTGCGCAAGGCAATATCAACGAGATCAGCGTGTCGGTCACTTCCATGGTCGATATCCGCGACATCATCGATCCGGAGGACATCGCGATATACCGTGCGCTGGCCGGCGGCGTGACGACCGCGAACATCCTGCACGGGTCGGCCAATGCGATCGGCGGGCAGACGGTGGTGCTCAAGATGCGCTGGGGCAAACAAGCGCCGGAGATGATCTTCGAAGGCGCGATTCCGGGCATCAAGTTCGCGCTCGGCGAAAATCCCAAGCGGGTGGGGAACCAGTCGCGCTACCCGGGGCAGTTGGAGAATTCGCGCTACCCCGCCACGCGCATGGGTGTGGAGGACACCATCCGCGCGGCATTCAACGAGGCCAAGCAGTATAAGGCGGAATGGGACGAGTACGCGGCGAGAACGGCGCGCGGCGAGAAGGCTCTGCCGCCGCGCAAGGATCTGAAGCTGGAGCCGCTCAAAGAGGTTCTGGAAGGCAAGCGTTACGTGCATGCGCATTCCTACCGGGCCGATGAGATCCTGATGCTGCTGCGCCTGGCGGACGATTTCGGATTCAAGATCCGCACGCTGCAACATGTGCTGGAAGGGTACAAAGTCGCCAAGGAGATTACCGCCCACGGAGCCGGAGCGTCCACGTTCAGCGATTGGTGGTCCTACAAGGTGGAAGCGTTTGATGCGATCCCGTATAACGCCGCCATCATGCATCAGAAGGGCGTTCTGGTCAGCCTGAACAGCGACGACGAAGAACTGATGCGCCACTTAAACACGGAAGCCGCCAAGGTGATGAAGTACGGCGGGCTGAACCGGCAGGAGGCGCTCGCGATGGTCACGCTGAATCCGGCGAAGCAGTTGGGAATCGACAACCGCGTCGGCTCGATTGATCCAGGCAAGGACGCCGACCTGGTGATCTACGATCAGGACCCCTTGTCGAATTACGCCAAGGTGCAGAAAGTGCTGATCGATGGGCGCCTGTACTTCGACCGCGACCAGGCGATTTCGGAGGCGGCAGCGCGCGAGGCCGAGCGGCAGCGGCTGATCGAGAAGGAGAAGAGGGCGGCGGAACCCGTCAAACCGGAGGCAGCGCCGAAGCCATGAACCGGAGGAAAAACTTCTGGCCGCAAATGAACGCGAATACAGGCAAATATTCTTGTATATTTGCGTTCATCTGCGTTTATTCGCGGCTATTTTTCATGTTTGCCCAGGCGCCCGCGCAGACGACTTTCCTGATCCGCGGCGCGGATGTGTATCCCGGCAACGGGCCAATGATTCCGGGCGCGTCTATCCTGGTGGAGAACGGCCGGATCTCGGAAGTCGGCACGAACGTGCGCGCGCCGCGCGGCGTGCGCGTGATCGAGGCTCGCGGCAAGCGTGTGTATCCGGGACTGATCGATTCCGGCACGGCACTCGGCCTGGCGGAAGTCCAGCAGGAACGCATGACGGTCGACACGGGCGAGCTCGGCGTCTACATGCCGCAGTTGCGCGCCTTGACCTCGGTGAACCCGGCCAGCGAACATTTTCCGGTGGCGCGCGCCAACGGGATCGCCGCGGCGGTTTCCTTCCCCTCCAGCGGTGGAGGCGGAGGCGGCAGCGAGCGCCAAGTGATCGCCGGGCAAGCCGCCTTGATCCGCACCGACGGCTGGACCTGGGAAGACATGTCCATCAGAGGAGCCGCCGCGATGCAGTTGATCTTTCCCGTGCTCACGGTGGTTCCAAGCGATGCTCCGCCCCCGCCGCAGCCCAATCCGAACGCTCCGGCGCGCACGTACACGGACGGCAAACGCAACTACGACAAACAAATCGAGGAGCTGAACGAATTCTTCGAAAATGCGCGCCGCTACCAGGCTGCGAAAAACGCGGGAGCAGCGGACTTCAAGCTGGACCTGAAGTTCGAAGCGATGCTGCCGGTGCTCGACCGCCAGATGCCCGTCGCGATCAATGCCGCGCGCGAGAGGGCGATCCGCGATGCGATCGCCTTTGCAAAGAAGCAGAATATTCGGATCGTGATCGTGGGTCCGCGAGAACTGGGAGCAGCCGCGGCCGAATTGAAGGCCAACAATATCCCTGTGGTTTTCGGACGCACGCTGTCGCTTCCCCTCAACGAAGACAGTCCTTATGACAGCGCCTTTGCCTTGCCCGCCGAGGCCTACAAGGCCGGTGTGAAGTTCGCCTTCGGGACCTTCGACAACCAGTTCGTGCGTGACCTGCCGTATGATGCCGCGGCTGCGGTGGCGTTCGGCCTGCCCTACGAAGAAGCGCTCAAAGCGATCACGATCAATGCCGCTGAGATTTGGGGCGTCGCCGGCGAAACCGGCTCCATCGAAAAGGGCAAGTCGGCTGACCTGATCATCGCCTCCGGAGACATTCTCGAAACACCCACGCGGATCGAACACCTGTATCTTCAGGGCCGCGACATCGATCTTTCCAACCGGCAGACCCGTCTGTATGAGCGGTACCTGAACCGGCCGTAAGTGAACCGCCGCGCTGCGATCTTTTTTCTTCTGTATTTTTGCGCCGTTGTGTATCTGTCGCTTTATCCGTTCGAGTTCCGGCCGTACGCGCGCTCGCTGCTGCTGTTCTGGTTGGAGGCATTCAGCCGGCGCGTGTTCGTCGATACCGTGCTGAACGTTCTGTTTTACGTGCCGCTGGGGGCGGCGGCGCTGGCGGTTCTGGGACGGACGCCCCCGGCATGGCTTGCCTCGGTGCTCACGTGCACTCTGATCTCGCTGGCCATGGAAATCGCGCAGCTCTTCACCCCATCGCGGTATGGCAACCTGCGGGATCTGGCCGCAAACGCCGCGGGCGCAACGCTGGGCGCAAGCGGCGCGTATGTGCTGCTCCATCCCCGGATCCCGAGCCGGATCGCCCCGCGGTTCGCGTCCGCGTCGTGGAAGGTTTCCGCAACCACCGCGCTCTTGCTGAGCTTGTGGATGCTGTGGCAGGCGTTCCCGTTCGTGCCGTACGTCAGCCTGTACGGCCTCGCCCGCGCGATGGATCGCGTTCTCCAACTGGAGTGGCAGTGGATTGAGGCCGGGCGCTATGCGATCTGTTTCTACGCGCTGGCTCTGGTGGCCGGTGCGCGCTCGCGCTGGCTGTGGATCGCGTTTCTGGCCGTGCCGGGACAAATGTTCTTTGTGAATCACGCGCTATCGGCGCCCGCCGTCATCGGAGCACTCGCGGGCTGGCTGCTCGTGCGTGCGGCGCCCGCAGCGAAGGCTGGGGCAGCCGCCCTGGTTGCCTGGATTCTGATCGAGGAGTTTCGCCCCTTTCGGTTCACCGCGGAGCCGCAGGCGTTCGGCTGGCTGCCCATGCAGAGTTGGTATGAAACCGCCGACGCCGCGAGCGTTTCAATTCACTTCATGAAGGCATTTTTGTATACGTCCGCGCTGGGGACGTTACGAGGCGCCGGATGGGGCTGGAGTGCGTCGCTGGCGATTCCGGCGGCGATCCTGGCGATGGGAGAAGCGGCGCAGCGTTACATCGATGGCCGCACGCCCGAAACCACGGATTTCGTGTTGCTCGCTGCGGGCGCGGTTCTCCTGAGGCTGTGCGAACGGCGGGGCGTGTGAACGTCAGCCGCGCACGGCAGCGCAGACGGTCTCGATCTGTTCGCGCGTCATCTCCGGAAACAGTGGAAGCGACAGCACGCGCGCCGCGACGGATTCGGCCACCGGAAACTCGCCGGGCTTGTGGCCCAGATCCGCGTGCGCTTCCATCAAATGGATCGGCTGGGGGTAATGGATGCCGAACTGGATTTGGCGGGCTTCCAGACGCCCCGCCAGTACATCGCGCTCCCCGGATAGAATCGCGTAGACGTGAAAAACATGGCGCACGTCCGGCTTGACGCACGGCGTAATCACATTTGAGCCCGCCAGTAACTGCGAATACAACGCGGCATGCGCGCGGCGCGCTTCGGTCCACTGTTCGAGATGGCGCAGCTTCACGCGCAGGACCGCCCCCTGGATTCCCTCCATGCGGTAATTGAAACCCTTCAAAACGTGGTAATAGCGGCGCTCGGCACCCCAGTTGCGCAGCAGACGAACCTTTTGGGCGTACTCGGCGTTGTTCGTCGTCACCATGCCACCTTCGCCGTACGCGCCGAGGTTCTTGCCGGGATAAAAACTGAACGCGGCCATGTGCCCCATCGATCCGGTGCGGCGCCCCTTGTATTCGGCGCCGTGCGCCTGCGCCGCATCTTCGATCACGATCAGGCTGTGACGGCGCGCGATCTCGAGGATTGGATCCATGTCGCAGGGCTGCCCGTAGAGATGCACCGGCAGGATCGCCTTTGTGTGTGGCGTGATCCGGGCCTCAATTTGCGGCACGTCAATCATGTACGTGCGCGGGTCGATGTCCACGAAAACGGGCGTGGCCCCGGTGTAGCGGATCGCGGCCGTGGTGGCGACAAACGTATAGGGCACCGTGATTACTTCGTCGCCCGGACCCACGCCCGCGGCGAGCAGAGCGAGGTGCAGCGCGCTGGTTCCGGAATTCACGCCGACGCCGTGCGCGGCGCCGCAGTAGGCTGCGAATTCCTCTTCGAAGCGGGCCACTTCGCTGCCCAGAACGAATTCGCTCGATTCCAGGACTTTGGCGATGGCGGCGTCGATTTCGGGCTTGAGCGCGCGGTACTGCGCTTTGAGATCGCTGTAGGGGACTCCCATGCGGACTTCCTCAGTCTAGCAGCGCGCACGGAAGTGTCGCTCCGGCCGGTGTCAAAACGAGTACACTCATTCCATGACCCGCCGTTGGACACTTCCCGCCGCGCTGGCCGCGGCCGCGCTGATTTGGACCGTCATCCCAGCCTCCAGCCAATCGAACCGCGCGAAAGCCGGCGAATGGCCGACCTACGGAGGCGATCTCGCGAACACGCACTACTCGCCGCTTGATCAGGTGAACGCGTCGAACTTCAACCGCCTGCAAGTCGCCTGGCGCTTCAAAACGGATAACCTGGGCCCCCGCCGCGAGTCGCAGCTCGAGGCGA
Organism: uncultured Bordetella sp.; assembly: GCA_964614015.1. Taxonomy (GTDB): domain Bacteria; phylum Acidobacteriota; class Terriglobia; order Bryobacterales; family Bryobacteraceae; genus Palsa-187. Next base: position 10,876 of record CAZTKA010000083.1, read on the forward strand.
CGCCGCTGATGGTCGGCGGCAGGCTCTATTCGACTGCCGGGTCTCGGCGCGCCGTGATCGCGCTCGATGCGGCCACCGGCGAGCTGAAGTGGATGTATTCAGAAGACGAGGGCGTGCGCGGCGCGGCGGCTCCGCGCCAGCTCTCCGGCCGCGGCCTCGCGTACTGGACCGATGGGACGCAGGAACGGATCCTCTACGTCACGTCCGGCTACCGGCTGATCGCGCTTGATGCCAGGACCGGCCAGCGTGTTCCCGGTTTCGGCGTGAATGGCGTTGTCGATTTGAAGCTGGATGACGATCAGGAGATCGATCTCGAGACGGGTGAAGTGGGCCTGCACGCCACGCCGGTTGTCGCGCGCGACGTGGTGATCGTCGGCGCGGCGCACCGCTCCGGCGCCGTGCCGCGCGTCCGGAATAATGTCCGCGGCTACGTGCGCGGCTTCGACGTGCGCACCGGCAAACGCTTGTGGATCTTCCACACTATTCCGCTGCCGGGCGAATTCGGATTCGATACCTGGGAGAAGGATTCCGCCAGCTACACCGGTAACGCCGGCGTGTGGGGTCAGATGTCGGTCGATGAAGAGCTTGGGCTGCTCTACATGGGAGTCGAGCTTCCCACCGGCGACTATTACGGCGGCCACCGGCCGGGCAACGGATTGTTCGGCGAGAGCCTGGTGGCTGTGGATCTTGAAACCGGTGCGCGCAGGTGGCATTACCAGCTAGTGCATCACGGCATTTGGGATTTCGACATTCCGTGCGCTCCCGTGCTGGTGGATATCACGATGAATGGCCGGCTGGTCAAAGCCGTTGCGCAACCGACCAAGCAGGCGATTCTTTACGTCTTCAACCGCGAAACGGGCGAACCGATCTGGCCGATTGTCGAGCGTCCGGTTCCCAAGGGTAGCGTGCCGGGCGAGTGGTATTCGCCGACGCAGCCCTTTCCGACTCGGCCGGCGCCCTATGACGCGAATGGCCTCGTAGAGGACGATTTGATCAACTTTACGCCGGAGCTCCGCGCCGAAGCATTGCGGCGCACAGCGCGCTACCAGCTCGGTCCGATTTTCACGCCGCCGGTGGTCAGCAAGATCGAAGGCCCTCTGGCGACGCTCACGCTGGCCTCGGCCGCGGGCGGCACGAACTGGCCGGGCGGATCGTTCGATCCGGAGACGCACATCTTTTATGTACCCTCGCAGCGTTCGATCAGTGCGCTGGGACTGGTGCCGCCGGAGCCGGGGACCTCGGATCTGAATTATGTGCAAGGTTCGGCATTGACCGGCGCCCGGCGCGGCGGAGGCGCGGGCGCGGAAGTGGGCGGTGCGGGTGGGAATGCCACGGCCGAGCTCACCGGCGGGAGCCTCGAAATCGACGGCTTGCCGCTGGTCAAGCCGCCGTACGCCAGCATCACAGCCATCAATCTGGACACCGGCGATACGCTGTGGAAGATCGCGCATGGGGAAACGCCGGACGTGGTGCGCAATCATCCGGCGCTGAAGGACAAGGCCATTCCGCGCACCGGCCGCGCGGGAAATTTCGGCATCCTGGTGACGAAGACCCTGCTGATCGCGGGCGAGACCGGCGGCGTGTTCACCAACGAAAAAGGCGAGCGCGGAGCGTTGCTGCGCGCCTATGACAAGGCCACCGGCGCCGATGCAGGCGCGATTTTCATGCCGGCTCCGCAAAGTGGCACGCCGATGACGTACATGCTGAATGGGCGCCAGTACATCGTGCTCGCCATCAGCAGCGCAACCTACGGAGGCGAGTTCGTGGCCTACCGCCTGCCCAATTGACATTCCGGGACACAAGGTCCTCACGCGGAGATTGCGCGATCCCCGACGCGACGGCCACGCCGCAGCAAACGCTGCCAGTAGAGCGCGAGTTATCCTGAAAGCAGGAAGGAACAAGAACTTTCATGGGTACTGGCAGCGGCCGCAAAGTGATGTGCGTCAAGTTCGGGCGCGAGATGGAAGGATTGGACGAGCCCCCTTTCGACACGCATCCCCTGGGACAGCGTATCTTCGAGAACGTCTCCAAAGAGGCCTGGAAACAGTGGGTGGAGCACATGAAGATGATCATGAATGAGTACCGGCTCAACCTCGGCACTCCGGAGGCCCAGGAGTTCCTGCTAAAGCAGATGGAAGAGTACTTCTTCGGCGCGGGTTCGGCCGTTCCCCCAGGCTATATGGCGCCGAAGAACCCATAGCATTTCGCTTAACGCCCAGGGGAAACCGCCGTGACGGCGGCCCGGCTCCGGCGGGTCGCCGTCACGTGCGAGACCAGGAAGGCGTCCCACAAACAGTAAGATACTGATCGGAGGGATGCCAGCATGAATCGACACTTTTTTCGCCTCCTGGCCCTGGCGGCCGCCGCTCTGTCGGGGATTCAGACGGGCGGCGCGGCCGCTGGAGCTGCCGCGCGGAACCGCGTGATTGCCGGGGAGTTCATCATCGAGCCGCCAACGTTGATCAACCTCGGCTTCGAATGGATGATCGAGGGCGACGATAACCGCAACGCATCGGTGGAGGTCCGCTACCGGAAGAAAGGCGAGCGAGACTGGAAGCAGGCGCTCCCTTTGCTGCGGTTGCAGAATGAGCGCATCAACCGCGATCCGCAGCTCGATGTGATCGTGCCCAACATGTTCGCGGGCAGCATCCTCGACCTGGACCCCGCCACGGAGTACGAGTGTGAGTTCGTGCTGAGAGATGCGGACGGCGCGCGCGGGCAAACCCGCAAGCTGGTGACCGTGCGCACACGCCCCGAACCGGTTCCCTTCGCCGGCGGGCGCGTCTTTCACGTCTATCCCCACGGATTCCGTGGCCCGAAGCAGGAGCCGGCCTTCGAGGGCCTGCCGTGCGCGTATTACTTGACATGCGCGGGAACCGACTGGGCCACGGCGGCAAGGCCCCGCGTGAAACCCGGCGATACGATCCTGGTGCACGCGGGCGTGTACAAGTACGACCGGTACGAATACACCAACAACTTGTCCGTGAGCACGGTGCCCTTTGACGGGACATACTACCTGACCGCCAGCGGAACGGAAGACCGGCCCATCGCGATCAAGGCGGCCGGCGATGGCGAAGTGGTCTTCGACGGCAACGGCGCGTTCAATCTGTTCAATGTGAAAGCGGCCGACTACACGTATTTCGAGGGCCTGACCATTCGCAACACGGAAATCGCGATCTGGGCAGGCACACAGTTCATCGTGGGATCGAAAGGCTTGACTGTAAAGCGGTGCCGCTTCGAGAACGTCGGCATGGGCGTGTACACAAATTATTCGGGATCGAGCAATTACTACATCGCCGACAACTGGTTCCTCGGCCGCAACGATCCGGACCACGTCATCGGATGGACCGGCGAGTTCTGGGCGCAATTCGCGGGACCCGGAACCGGCCAGAGGTTCCCGCTGCAGATGCCGTCCTACATCGCGGTGAAGGTGTATGGGCCCGGGCACGTGATCGCGTACAACTATGTGGCAAATTTTCACGACGGGATCGACATCGAGACATACGGGAATCCGGATGGATCGTCAGCAACGGAGGGTCCCAAGTATCCGCCGAAACAATACTGGAACCGGCGTCCCGTGGCGATCGATTTCTACAACAACTACATGACGAATTTCCACGACAATCCGTTCGAGACCGATGGCGGGATGCACAATATCCGCGTGCTCCGGAATATGATGATCAACTCGGCTTCGCACGCCTTCTGCAATCAGCCCTCAAACGGAGGGCCGACCTACTGGGTGCGGAATATCGCCTATCACTTGCCCGGCGGATCGACGCGGCTGACCAACGGTTCAGCGGGCGTGCTGTTCTACAACAACACGATTTTGTCGGAGACGGCCGCGGCGGCGGCGGCCAACGTGCACTGGCGCAATAATCTGTTCCTCGGAGAAAACACGCAGCCGGCCGTGTTCTCCGTAAGCACGTTCACCAGTTATTCATCGTCGGATTACAACGGCTTCCGGCCGAATCCGGGCACGGCGACGTCATTCCAGTGGAACTCGCCCAAGGCAGGCGTGGTGGCGGATTTTGCGTATCCGGGGCATCCGGCCGTTCTGGAAAATCGCAGCTTCGCGACGCTCGATGCGTATCGCGACGCGACCGGGCAGGATCGCCACAGCGTGCTGGTCGACTACGACATTTTCGTGAACGTTCCGCGCCTGGATCGCAACGATTTGCAAAACGTACAGCGCGTGTACCGGGCCGAGGATTTCGATTTC
>CAZTKA010000084.1:0-14918 GCA_964614015.1 uncultured Bordetella sp.
CGGGCAGTTGTGGCGACGGCGTCGCTCGAACTGGGCATCGACATCGGCGCGGTAGATCTGGTCTGCCAGATCGGCTCGCCGCGCTCGATAGCAGTCGCGCTGCAGCGCATCGGGCGCGCCGGGCATGGGGTGGGCGCGCTGCCAAAAGGCCGCCTGTTCGCCACCACGCGCGACGATCTGATTGAATGCGCCGCGCTGGTGCGCGCGATTCGCCGCGGCGAGCTGGACCGTCTGGAGATCCCGAAGGCTCCCCTCGATATTCTGGCCCAGCAAATCGTGGCTGCCGCGGCCTGCGAGGAGTTCGCCGAAGACGACCTGTTCGCGCTGGTGCGCCGGGCGGCGCCGTATCGCGACCTGGCTCGCGCCGATTTCGACGCCGTCGTGGCGATGCTGAGCGAAGGCATCGCCCACTCGCGCGGGCGCAGCGGAGCCTATCTGCATCGCGACCAGGTGAACCATCGCGTGCGCGCGCGCCGCGGCGCAAGGCTCGCGGCGATCACGAGCGGCGGCGCGATTCCCGATACCGCGCAGTATCAGGTCATCGCCGAGCCGGATGGCACGGTGATCGGATCGCTCGACGAAGATTTCGCCGTCGAGAGCCTGGTGGGCGATATCTTTCTGTTGGGGACAACCTCCTGGAAGATCCGGCGCGTGGAGCCGGGCCGCGTGCGCGTCGAAAACGCCCATGGCGCGCCGCCCTCGATTCCGTTCTGGCTGGGCGAAGCCCCGGGACGCACACGCGAGCTGTCGCGCGAAGTGTCCGCCCTGCGCCAAGAGATCGCGCATGCGGCGAGCCCGGAGGGGGTGCTTCAGCGTGAATGCGGCCTGGACCGCCCGGGTGCCGAGCAAGCCATCGAATACGTGCGCGCAGGCCTCGACGCCCTGGGCGCCATTCCGACGCAGGATATCGTCGTGGCCGAACGCTTTTTCGACGACGCGGGCGGCATGCAGCTTGTCATCCATGCTCCTTTCGGGGCGCGCATCAACAAGGCCTGGGGTCTGGCGCTGCGCAAGCGCTTCTGCCGCACCTTCAATTTCGAGTTGCAGGCCGCCGCGACCGATAACGGGCTGGTGCTCTCGTTAAGCGATCAGCATTGCTTTCCTCTGGAACTGGTGTTCAGCTTCCTTAAGCCGGAAACCGTGGAGCACGTGCTGAGGCAGGCCCTGCTGGCCGCACCGATGTTCGGCGCGCGCTGGAAGTGGAACGCCTCGCGCGCGCTGGCCGTGCCGCGCTTCGCCGGCGGGCGCAGGGTTCCGCCGCCGATCCAGCGCATGTGCTCTGATGACCTGCTCGCCAGCGTGTTTCCCGATCAGGTCGCATGCGCGGAGAACCTGACGGGCGAGATTCGCATTCCGAACCACCCTTTGGTAAACGAAACCATCGGCAATTGCCTGCATGAGGCCATGGATCTCGACGGGCTGAGGGATATCCTCGAGCGCATGGAGGAGGGCACGCTGCGCACCCTTGCCGTGGACACGCGTGAGCCATCGCCGTTCTGCCATGAGCTGCTGAATGCGAATCCGTACGCGTTCCTGGATGATGCTCCGCTCGAGGAGCGCCGCACGCGCGCGGTCCAGATGCGGCGCACGCTGTCCGCGGCGGATGCGCAGAATTTGGGCGTCCTCGATCCGGCGGCCATTGCGCAGGTGGCCGGGGAGTCGTGGCCCGTCGTGCGCCATGAGCACGAACTGCATGACGCGCTGCTGACGCTGATCGTACTGCCGCCCGTGGAGAAATGGCGCGCATGGTATCAGGCGCTGGAGCAAGCGGGCCGCGCGCGCACCTTGCGCGGGCAGTGGGTGGCGACCGAGCGGTCTGAAATCGCACAGAGACTTCCCGAGGACGAAGCCGCCGTCACCGCGGTGTTGCGCGGGTGGATGGATTCGATCGGACCCGTCACCGCGGCCGCCCTGGCGGAACGGTTGTCACTCCCGTTTGAGACCGTGGAGATCGGAGTCGCGAAGCTTGAATCCGAAGGGCTGATCCTGCGCGGGCATTTTTCATCCGGCCGGGACGAAGTCTGCCACCACCGCGTGCTGGCGCGCATCCATCGCATGACGCTGGCCCGCCTGCGCAAAGAGATCGAACCAGTTACAGCCGCCGACTTCATGCGCTTCCTCGCTTGCTGGCAGCACGTCGCTTCAGGAACGCAGATGCACGGCGGAGACGGTCTGCTTCAAATCATCCGCCAGTTGCAGGGCTACGAGATTTCGGCGGCGGCGTGGGAGTCGAGTGTGCTGCCCCGGCGCGTGGCGCGTTACGATCCGGAGTTGCTGGACCGCGTGTGTCTGGCGGGCGAGGTGATGTGGGGACGGCTTTCGCCGCACCCGGCGCTTGAAACCGAAAGCGGGCGCCGTGTGCGTCCGACCCGTGCCGCGCCGCTCGCCCTGTTCCTCCGCGAGGATGCCAACCGTCTGCTGCCTCCGGCGGCGGAAGGCGAGCTCGTGCTTTCGCATGCTGCACGCGATGTGCTGGGCGCGCTCGAAGTGTGCGGCGCATCTTTCTTCAACGAAATCCTGCGCGCGACCCAGCGGCTGGCGAGCGAAGTTGAAGACGGCTTGTGGGAGCTTGTCGCGGCAGGGCTCGTTACCGGAGACGGGTTCGAAAATCTTCGGGCGTTGATTGATCCGAAGCGGCGGCGCGGCGAAGGCCGGGCAAGGAGCGCGCGCCCTCGTCACGCCGCCGGGCGCTGGGCGTTACTCAAGCGCGATGCCGCTGCGGCAGACATCGAATTCTTCGCGAGACAGTTTCTGGCGCGCTGGGGCGTGGTCTTCCGTGATGTCTTGGCGCGCGAAACGCTCGCACCCGCATGGCGCGATCTCTTGCAGGTTTACCGGCGCATGGAGGCGCGCGGGGAAATCCGCGGAGGGCGTTTCGTCAGCGGCTTTGTGGGCGAACAGTTCGCGCGGCCGGAAGCGCTCGATCTGCTGCGGCACTTGCGGCGTTCGACCAAGTGCGGAGAACAACTCGAAATCGCGCCCGCCGATCCTTTGAACCTCACCGGCATTCTGCTGCCGGGGCCGCGGACCGGAGCCCTGACGCAAGTGCCGCTGCGATTGCTCGATGGCGTCCCGCAGGCCGCAGGTTTCTGACGTTAGTTTCTGCCCAGGAGCTTGCCGGTCTTGGCGTCCAGATACACGACGTACTGCGCGGTGCCCGGGGTGTTGCCCCACATCACCGCCCACGCCGGCCCCATGAAACGCGGATTCGATTCGAGTTGATACGTCATCGCCGGCTTCGCGCCCGGCTTCTTCAGGTACTCCGCGGCGGCTTCTTCCGCTGTCTTCACCAGGTCCGTCGTATCCGAACCCAACTGGGACATCTCGATGGGGGCCTCGCGGCCCTGCCGCCAGGATTGCTGGGGGCCGCCGTATACACCTTCGTGCACGCTGCCCGATTCGACTGCGGACCAATTGAAACTCCGCAGGGAGGCGTTCGACGGCGAGACGTAGGTCACTTCCCAAGCCACCGCCTTGCCTTCCGAAGACGGATAACCGGGCAAGTTGTAATTGCGCGCGCGGAACAGTTGCGCATCGTTGGCCCAACCGCGCGCCGTGGGGAACGTCGATTGAATCGCCTGGCGGCCGGACAAAGGCTCGGGAGCCTTCTTGGGCTCGGCGTTCTTGCCCGTTTCGGTCGGAGAAGAACAGCCTGCGAGGATCACCGCAAGCATAATTGCCGGAAAATATTTCATCACATCTACTTTCCGATGTACCGTGCGGGCGTGTCAACATGAGAGACATGCGATTCGACGGGAAAGTATCGATCGTCACCGGGGCCAGCCGCGGCATCGGCCGCGCCATCGCCCTGCGGCTGGCGGCGGAGGGCTCGCGCACGGTGTTGTGCGCGCGTGATGAGAAGGCACTGGACGAGGCTGTGGGCGAGATCCGTAAGGCGGCCGGGAAAGCGCACGCTTGCGCGCTGGATCTGCGCTCGCCGGCCGCGGCGGCACGCCTGGTCGAGTTCACGGTGGCGCACTGCGGGCGCATCGACATCCTGGTGAACAATGCGGGAGCAACCAAGCGCGGTGAATTCCTGGACCTTACCGATGAAGACTTCGCCGACGGTTTCGCGCTCAAGTTTTTCGGCGCTGTCAGGCTGACGCGCGCGGCGTGGCCGCATTTGAAGGCCGCGCAAGGCTCGGTGACTTTCATCTCCGGCGTGGGCGGACGGACGCCTGGCGCGCAGTTCACCATTGGTGGACCCGTGAACGCGGCGCTGTTGTCCTTCACGAAGGCGCTCGCGGATCTCGGCATCCGCGACGGCGTGCAAGTAAACGCGATCAACCCGGGAACGATCCGCACGGCGCGCTACGTGACGCTACTGAATCGACTCGCGGCGGAACGCGGGCTGGCTCTGGAGGCCGCCGAGCAGGCCTACATCGAGAACGCGCATGTGACCCGCATCGGCGAGCCGGAAGAAATCGCCGCCCTTGTAGCCTTCGTGGCGAGCACGGAGGGCCGCTTCCTGCATGGCTCGCTCATCGACATGGACGGCGGAGCGACAAAGACGGTTTAACGTCCCTGCTCGGCTGGCCAAGCCCGTGTGGAATACTGGAAGAAGATACGTTTTGAGCCACACCATTGTTGCCATCGACGGCCCCGCCGGGTCGGGGAAAAGCACCGTCGCGCGCTCCGTAGCCCGCCGCTTGGGGTTTACTTACATCGATACGGGCGCCATGTACCGCTGCGTCGCTTTGTGGGCCCTTCGCCTCGGCATGGACTTGAATGACGCGTACCGGCTGGATCAGCTTGCCCGGCAGGCGTGCATCGAGTTTTCCCAGGGCAGGGTGTTGCTGAACGGAGAAGACGTCACCCAGGCCATTCGCACGCCCGAAGTCAGCGAGGGCGCATCCAAAGTGGCGGCCTATCCGGGCGTGCGGCGCGCCATGCGCGAGCAGCAGCGGCGCATTGCCGCACTCGGGCCGGTGGTCATGGAAGGCCGTGATATCGGTACCGTCGTGTTTCCCGAGGCCCGCGTGAAAATCTTCCTGGACGCCAGCCCGGAAGTGCGCATCGGGCGCCGCGCGGCCGAGTTGGGGGTCTCCGCCGAACAGGTTGCTGGGGAACTCTCCGTTCGCGATCAGCGCGACCGCAGCCGCACCGAAGCACCGCTGACCCAGGCGCCCGACGCCGACTATCTCGATACCACCGCGCTCAGCCCGGCCGAAGTCGAGGAGGCCGTCCTCAAAATCGTGCGTAAGCGCACCTCCCATTGAAAGGAACACGACGATCTTGTGTCAGGATTGCTTGTCATGAAATTCGGCGGCACGAGCATGGGCTCGGCCGAACGCATCAAAGTCGCCGCGCAGTTGACCGTGGAACAGCACGCCCGGCGCCCCGTGGCCATTGTGGTTTCGGCGATGTCCAAGGTCACCGACCTGCTGCTCGACACGCTGCGCAAAGCCGAAACCGGCAACGAAGCCGCCATCGAAACGAATCTGCGAACCCTGACGGACCGGCACATGCAGACATGCCGCGACTTGCTGCCGGAAGCTCGCTGGCAAGCGGTTCAAGCCGAGTTGTACGAGCTGATCGCCCAGTTTGCGCGCATCGCCCGGGGGATGCTGCTGCTGCGCGAGCGCCCGCCGCGTTCGGTCGACGAGGCCGTCGCGATTGGCGAACGGCTTTCGGCTTGCCTGATGACCGAGTTTTTGCACTCGCAAGGCATCAGTGCGGAAGCCGTGAACGCGGCGAACGTGATTGCTACGGACGCCGTGTTCGGCAACGCGACCCCATTGCTGGAGCCAACGCGGGAACGGGCCACGAAAGTGCTGCGGCCGTTGCTCGACCAGCGCACGCTTCCAGTCGTCACCGGCTTCAATGCTTCGACGCTCGACGGCCAGCCGACCACGCTCGGCCGCGGCGGTTCGGATTTCTCGGCTTCCATTTTGGCCTCCGTGTTGGGAGCCGAGGAGCTGTGGATCTGGACCGACGTGGACGGCATCATGAGTGCCGATCCGCGGTTGGTGAAGAACGCGCGCGTTCTTCCGGAGATCACCTACGCCGAGGCAGCCGAGCTTGCCTACAACGGCGCAAAGGTGCTGCATCCGCGGACGCTGGCTCCGCTGGCGGAGCGGCGCATTCCGGTGTGGAGCAAGAACAGCTTTGCTCCCGAGAAGCCCGGGACCCGTATCGTTCCCGAGATTCACGTGGTGCCCGGCCCCCGCGCGGTGACATCGATGACGGACATCGCGATGGTCTCAATCGAGCCGGCCAGCGCCGCGATCAGCGGTACGAAGGTGATGGCCGAAGCGCTTGAAGCGCTCGACCGCTCCGGCGTCGAGATCATGGTGATCACGAGTTCCAGCTACACCCAGAGCTTCTGTTTCCTGGTGCGGCAATCGGAGCTCGACCGCGCGCTTCAATTCTTGCAGGAGAGTCTTGCGCTGGAGCTGGCGCACGGCTACTTGCATCCGATCAAAGTCGACCATGAAGTCGGATTACTCGCCGTGGTCGGCGAGGGCATGCGCGGAACCCCGGGATTAGCGGGGCGTATTTTCACTGCCGTGTCGCGGCGAAAGATCAATATCATCGTGATCGCGCAGGGATCGAGCGAGTTGACCATCGCGATCGTGGTGAACCGCAAGGACCTCGAGCAGGCGGTGCAGGCGATTCACGAAGAGTGCGGAATGGGCGAATGAGGCTCGGGCTCCGCCTGCCGCGGCCGCGGTTTGCCTTAGGATTCCGACCGCCGCATCGCCGGCGCTGCTCGCCTGTCGGTCCGCCAGTGGGAACCGCCAGGTTGCATTGCTCAATTACGGCGCGGTTCCGGGCGAGACCCACTACTCGGCCCTGACGGATATCAACGCGGCGCCGTCGTTAGCCCTTTTCAGAACTCTCGCCTTGATCCCCTCTTTCCCCCACCTACATGAAGGACACTCGGCGCGCTGTTTGGCACTTGAACCCGGATTAGTTTGCCGACATCGCAGCCTGGATCTGGCTGCGAAACGCTTGCACTTGCGCCCGCGTCATAGGCTCGCCGTGACCGGGAACAGCGACGTCCCAGTCAAGCGCCAGGATTGCATCGACTGCCCTGGCCATTCCCCCCAGGCTGCCGCCTGCGGCTTGGTCGAACACCGGTGCGCCCTTGCTCGTAATCACATCTCCGGCCGCGACCACCCGATCGGCGGGAAACAGGATGGCGCTGTCGTTGGCCGTATGCGCCTCCGGTAAGCGGACCAGCCGCGCCACACTCTCCGGTGCCGCCGGTAGTGCCGGAAAACGATCATTATTACCCGCATGATCGGGATGCCCGTGCGTATTCAGTACCCACTTTACCGGCTGCGGCGTGATCCCGCGGATCAGCTCCGTCAGGCGCTCGTAGTTTCCGGCTTTAGCCAACTTGGTGTCCACCAGAATCACCCCGTCCGGCGTGACACGAAAGACGGAATTGCCGCCTTCGCCCGTAATCAAGTACAGGTTTGGCCGCACAATGCGGAGCACCTGGGGGTCCGGCGGCGGCGCGAGCGCCTTGGTTTCACCGCCTCCGCGCGCCCCGCGCCCGCCCTTGGCATTCGCCTTACCGTCGCCAGCCTTGCCGCGGCTGTCTCCTTCTTGCGGGGCTTGCGCCCACAGAGCCAGCGCGGCCAGGGCGATCACGAACCATGTGTGCACAATCGGCATAGATTACAATCCGGACGTCTTCAGGAACTCGGCCGCGACTTCCGCTACCGGCCGCTCGTCCCGATCCACTTGGGCGTTCAACCTGCGCATCGTCTCCAAGGATAATCTGCCCTTCAGCTCCTCCAGCGCTGCCTTCAATTTCGGATACTCCTTGATCCGCTCCTGGTTGACCATCAGGGCCACCTCCTGCGGGGTAGCCAACTGCTGATCGTCCTCCAGGACTTTCCACCTGGTGTCGGTCAGGTGGCTGTCGGTTTTGGGAGCCACAAGCATGTCGATTTCACCTTTTTCCAGGGCAGGGAACAACTGCTCGGGCTGCATCGGCCGAGGCGCGGCCGATAGCGGCAGCCGGTAGGCATTCAACTTCGGCAAGCCATCGGAACGGGCCTGGAATTCGAGCGGCACGCCCTGCGTCCATTTCCGGGAACCGGCGGCCGCCTGGCTTAGCGTGGAAACGCCCTGAGCGCCCGCGGCCCGGACGACGGCGGCGAAACGGGCATCGAAACCCAGCGGGCCGATCAGGTCGAACTGCGCGCGGCGCGCCATTTCCAGACGTGCGCGCTCGAAGGCCACCTCAGGGTTGCTCGGCACCTCCTCGTTAAGGATCTCGGCGATAATCGCGCCTGTGTATTCCGGATAGAGATCGATTTGGCGGCTTAACAGGGCCTGGTATAAAATCGGCGTATCTCCGATCCCGAACTGGCGGCGGATCAGGACGCCTTCCAATCGCTTCTCCAGATGCTGCGCCACGATCTCACCGAGCAGCCGCTGTTCCGTGCCGTTCATGGACGCTACGATGAGGGATTTGGTCTGGCCGCATGAGGCCAGGAGGGCGGCCGTTACTAATACCGAGACGCTTTGCTTCATCGCTGCTCCTCAGAATAGCGCACCAGTGGCGCCGGCACGCGCGCGGCTTGAATCGCCCCGTCCGCGTTGCTACACTCAGGGCGAGCATGCGGGCTTGGGCGATCATGGGCGCCGCGGGCGCCCTCCAGTTGGTGGCTTTGTTGCTTGGGCAGGAGCCTGCCGTTAGCATCCAGCCACGGCAGAAATCTGCTCCGCAGGAAGAGTTGCGGCGTCCCGACCTGCGCGTTGATACCAGCTTGGTGCTGATTCCCGTGAGTGTGAACGATCCGCGCGGCAGGCCGGTCGCCGGGCTGCAAGCGGAGAATTTTCGCATCACAGACAACAATGAGCCCCAGATGATCACGTCCTTTTCCATGGAGGACGAGCCGGTCGCTCTCGGCCTGGTCTTCGACACCAGCGACAGCATGAGGAACAGCCTGGCGCAGGCCCGGCGCGCCGCGGCACTGTTCGTTGCCACGGCGAACCCGGGAGATCAGTTTCTACTGGTGGAGTTCGACAGCAAGCCGCGCTTGACGGTGCCGCTTACCGAAGACCTGGCGCACATTCGCTATGAGCTGACCTTCACACAATCGCGCGGTTCGACCGCGATGATCGACGCCGTTTATATGGCCATGCACGAGATCAAGAAATCGCCGCGCCAGCGGAAGGCCTTGATCCTGGTCTCTGACGGCGATGACAACAACAGTCGCTACTCGGCCAGTGAGCTGCGGACGGTGCTGCAGGAAAGTGAGGTGCTGGTCTACTCGGTCGGCATGTTCGGCGGCGACGCGGCCAATCCAGGCCTGATGCGCGCGATTGCCGAGGAAACCGGCGGGCGGATGTTCGTCGCCAACAGCGGCCTGCCCAATATCGCCGCGACCATCAGTCTGGACCTGCGGAATCGCTACGTGCTCGGCTACTTGCCCACGGATCCGGCGCGCAACGGGCTGTACCATAAAGTGGAGTTGGAACTGCTGCCGCCCAAGGGCCTGCCGAAGCTGAAGGCGTATTGGCGCCGCGGATATTACGCTCCTTCGGAATAAGAAACCGAGTTGGAACCAAATCCGCCCGGTTACACGAGTTTGGTCGCTCTGGCGGAGGTTGGGACAGGACGGGGATAACTTCCGCCTGATGCCGGAAGAGATCACCGGCGCCGGGGCCATGGTGATAGCCCGCGGGCGCTATATCGGGACGCACAAACAAACCGGGATTGCGCTGGATGCCGAGTACGTGCACAAGGTGATTGCGTGAGAGCGGGCGCAACGTCCGCGGCTGCGCCCGGAAATCCGCCCTGCGGCCAAACTCAGCCGCTCCGCTGTCACTGCGCCGGTTCGATCCGGATCAGCGCGCCGTTATCCTCATCCGTCAAGACGTAAACCAGCCCGTCAGGCCCCTGGCGCACGTCCCGGATCCGCTGGCGCAGGTCGACCAGCAGGCTTTCGCGCGCGGTCTCATCCATGCGTTCGTCGAGCGTGATGCGTTCCAGGTGCCCGATGCCCTGAATCGTTCCACCCAGCAGCCCTCCGATGAACAGGCTGCCTTTCCAGCTCGGAAAACGATCGCCCGTGTAGAACATCATGCCTGAAGGCGCGATCGAAGGCGCCCAAAAGATGACCGGCCCGGTCATGCCCTCCTTGAACGGGACCTCGGAGACGCGCGCGCCTTCATAGGTCCGGCCATAACTTACTTCCGGCCAGCCGTAGTTGGCGCCGGGTTTGAGGATGTTGACTTCATCGCCGCCATAGGGGCCGTTCTCGTTGTTCCACATGTCGCCGGTGAAGGGGTTGAGCGCAAGGCCGAGCGAATTACGATGCCCCATGGTGTAGATTTCCGGCCTGTAGCCCGGACGGCCGATAAACGGATTGCCCGGAGCGGCTTTCCCGTCTTCGGTGAGCCGCAGCACTTTTCCGCGCAAGCTGCCCGGTTCCTGCGCCGCGTTTCCGTTGGAGGCGCCCGTGGTCATGTACAGCATGCCGTCGCGTCCCCAGGCCAGGCGCGAACCGGAGCCGCCGTCGCCGAGCCAGGTGTCGCAAATGAGGAGGTCCTGCACGTCGACCAGCGCCTTGCCTTGCAGGCGTCCGCGCGCCAGCGTCGTGGCGACCGTGCCCGCGGCGAGATCAATATCCTTGGTGTAGGTCAGATACACGAGCTGGTTCTGCGTGAAGTTCGGGTGCGGGAGAATCTCCATCAATCCTGAGAGGCGCACCGCATGGACTTTCGGGACGCCGCTGATCGGCGTGGGATCGAGAACGCCGTCGTGAATGACGCGCAACTGGCCGATGCGCTCGGTCACCAGCATATCGCCATTCGGCAGGAACGCCAGGCTCCAGGGATGGTTCAAGCCGCTGGCGAGCGTAGTGGTCTTAATGCGCGTCGGCGGGGCTTTCCCTTTCCCCTTGGCCTTGGTTTCCCCTTTCGCCTTCGCCTGGAACGCGAACGCCTCCTGGAGAGGATTCATCGCGCTGAAAATGAACAGCCCTAAGGAAAGCGCGGGCAGCGCAAAGTACACCCAATCCTGTTTTGCCTTCATGAACGTTGACGATATCACGCAGGTCTGACACGCGCAACTGCCGTAAGGCGCTTTCGCAGCCACGCGGCCGCCCGGAAGCCCAACAAGACGGCGAGAATCGCGGCATACAGCAAGGGCAGGCGCTTGTCGGACTTGACCAGCCAGTAGTAATGCAAAGCCCCGGCCGCGGCGCTCAGATAGATCAGCCGGTGCAGCTTCTGCCAGCGCTTGAAGCTCAGGCGGCGCACCCATCCCGCCGTGGACGTGACGGCCAGCGGGAGCATGCCCAGGTAACCGGCCATCCCGACCGTGATGTAAACCCGCTCCGCTACGTCTTCGATCATTCCGGCGATATTCCAACCGCGGTCAAACCAGAGCCAGGTGAGCAGGTGCAGACAGCCATAGAAGAACGCGTACAGCCCCAGCATGCGGCGGAAGCGCGTGATCGCCGGACGATTGAACAGCAAGCGCAGGGGCGTGATCGCGAGCGTGATCAGCAGGAAACGCAGCGTCCAATCGCCGGTGTAATGTGTGACGTATTCAACCGGATTGGGCGTCAGGTCTTGATCCACCAAGGCGAACCAGAACAGGGCCGCAAAGGGCGCCAGGCCCAGGAGAAACACGACGGCCTTGGTCCACTTGCTGGACAGAATGCGATTCATGCTGGATCAGCGCGCCTAGTGATTCCGGATCAGGTCCATGCCGGTGTACATTCCAGCCACCTGATCCCCATACCCGTTGAATATCACGGTCTTGATCACCTGTCCCTGGCCGAGGAAACCGATGCCGAGCCGCCGCTCTTCCTTTTGGCTCCAGCGCGGATGGTCGCGGTTCGGATTCACGTTCGAATAGAAGCCGTATTCGTTGGGGTTGTAAAGGCTCCAGGTCGTCGGGGGCTGGCGTTCCACAAAGCGGATCTTGACGATGGATTTGATGCTCTTGTATCCATACTTCCAGGGCACCACCAGCCGGACCGGCGCGCCATTCTGATTCGGCAGCGTCTCGCCGTACATTCCTACCGCGAGCAGCGTCAGCGGATGCATCGCCTCGTCGATGCGCAGTCCCTCGACATAGGGCAAGGCGATGCCCGCCTGCGCCGGCGACAACATCTCACTGCGGTTGTAATACGTCTCAAACGCCACATACTTCGCGTTGCCCGTGGGTTCCACCTGCTTGAGCAGTGCGCTGAGCGGGATCCCAATCCACGGCACAACAATCGACCAGCGCTCCACGCAGCGATGGCGGTAGATGCGCTCCTCAAGCGGAGCCAGCTTCAGAATCTGCTCCAGGCTCAGCGTCTTAGGAGCTTTGACTTCGCCCTCGATGCGTACCGGCCATTCCGGATTCGGTTTCCAGGCGGGCGCGTTCTGTGCGGGTTCGTCCTTGGCGGTTCCGAACTCGTAATAGTTGTTGTAAGTCGTCACCACCTGCTTGGAGGTCTGCACTTCGTTGCCGAGATTGTAGTATGCGGCAGCAGCCTTGTTGAACGTCAGTTTGGCGGCGCGGGCCTCATCGGTGAGCGCCAGTGATCCCAGGGCTGCGGCGCCGGCGCCGAGGAAACGCCGGCGATTCAGATACACTTCCTTGGGCGTGACGTCCGAGTGCCGGAGGTCGGCGGGCTTTCGAATCAGCATGGCGAAATTCTCCCTTTCAAATGGTACCTCTATCCCGCCCTGTCTGTTGAAAGCCGCGACGGGGTGGTTGATGCCCGGATTTCTCCAGCCAAACTCGCGCACAACGCAGCCGGGCGCGAGCTTGACCGGAAACCTTGAGCGCCCCCCGCGCTGTGCGCTCAGAAGTGTGCCCGCGCTCCGCCCACCGGGGGAGCTTTCTCGAACACCTGCTTGACGTCGAATTCGCCGTTGGGAAGCGTCACGTGGATCGCGATCGTTAACGTCTTGCCATCGGGCGAAAGCGTCCACTGGTCGCGCTGCGTGAGCCTGGCCCCCTGAACCTCGCGTGAGCTTTCGATGATCAGCGTGTCAGCCTCCCAGCGCGCGGTGCCGCGGCTATCGCCGTTGACGGAGACCCTCCCATCGGTCGAGTATTTGAGTTCGGTGGTGACTTCGCCCTGAGCGCCCTTTTGATACGTGGACATGGTGAGCACGCCGCCCGCGTATGTCACTGACCGCAGCATCACTTCCGGCGCCGGGAATTGCCCGTACTGGCTCTTGGCCAGGTTCAGCATCCAGCTTCCGGTGAAGTTCGGCTCGGCCGGGAGCGGAAGCGCCAACAGGAACAGTGCGAAACCCCTCATACCTCCGAGCATACCAGCGGGCGGCGCCGCTTTCTGTCCGGTGAATCCCTTAGTGGGGCGGGAGTGACTCTGTGCCGCGGCCCACAACTCGCACTGCGCCGGGGATTCTGGGCGAAGGCCCCGCGCCGCGCTGTGCGCTAAGATCGA
This sequence comes from uncultured Bordetella sp., assembly GCA_964614015.1. Taxonomy (GTDB): domain Bacteria; phylum Acidobacteriota; class Terriglobia; order Bryobacterales; family Bryobacteraceae; genus Palsa-187. Next base: position 13,386 of record CAZTKA010000084.1, read on the forward strand.
TGTGAACGGTCTCGGCGGATGAGTTGGGCGCGTGTCTCATTGATGATCTCAGCCTGCGCGGCGCTGCTGTGCGCACAGGAAGCGCGGGAGCCCCCAAACTTTGGCACAACGGTCGTCGTTCCGAGCGGTCTGGAAGGCCGCGTCTACGCGATCAAAGAAAACACGAAGCGCCTGCCCGATTTCGCGAAGCTGAAATCGCTGGGGGCGATTTACACCGATTCGCTGAACGTTTCTGCCCGTGATTTCACGGAAGGCTTCCCCGGCGTTACGGACCGCCTGGAGTGGTTCGCCATCGACTACACCGGCCGCTTCTGGATCGAGAGGCCGGGCTTCTACCTGTTCGTGCTCACCTCCGATGATGGTTCACGGCTCTACATCGATGACCGCTTGGTCGTTGACAACGACGGCACCCACCCCGCGCAGATCGCGTTCGGGCGGGTGGATCTGCTGGGAGGCGTTCATCGCATGCGCGTGTCGTATTTTCAGGGTCCCCGCCATCATGTGGCGCTGCGTCTGCAGGTGGCCGGAGTGGATGAACCGCTGCGGGTGTTCAGCACGGAGGAGTTTAAACCTCCGCCGAATCCGGAGAACTGGCGCTTCCCGGACCATGGGGCGCAACCACAGTCCAAGGAACCGAGGAAGCGAATTACAATCCTCGCCAGATAGAGGCGAGATCAAGCACCAAGCCCGCCAGCGGCCTTCTTCGGCCACCTCCTTGATGCTGCGCCGGGTCCGCATCGGGCGGCCCTTGCGTCCGGGGAGAGGTTTGGTGCAGGGTGACTGCAAAGGATTCCGGGAACCTCATGACCTGCATCATGCTTCCATTATCTACGATAGGGGAAGAAGAGGCGGCCTATGTTTGAAATCAGCACCGACAAGACGCGTCTGGACATCGCGATGATCCACCAGTTTTTGAGCCAGCGTTCCTACTGGGCGCGCGGCCGCGACATGGCCGTCGTGCGGAAATCGATCGAACAGTCGTTGTGCTTCGGCCTGTACCGCGGTGGCGAGCAACTCGCATTCGCTCGCGTGGTGACGGATGGCGCGACGTTCGCCTGGCTGTGCGACGTCTTCGTGCTGGAATCGGCGCGCGGGCAGGGTTTGGGCAAACGACTGATGGAGGCGGTGGCCGCTCACCCCGAGGTGCGCGGCGTGCGGCGCTTCCTGCTGGCGACAGATGATGCGCATGAGTTGTACCGGCGCTATGGCGGATTCAAGCCGCTTGCTTCGCCGGACAAGTTCATGGAGCGGATATCGGGGCTGAACATCGCGCCGGGAAGCTGCTGCTGAGATGAGAGCCCCTTGCAAGCAGCTTCGCCGATAGACTAGCTTGAGAGTTTCCATGCAACCTCTGGTCGGCGTCATCATGGGCAGCCAGTCGGACTGGGAGACGATGCGCCAGGCGACCGAAATGCTCGCCCGGTTCGACGTTCCCCACGAAGCCAAAATCATCTCGGCGCACCGCACGCCGCAATGGATGGCCGAGTATGCCTCTTCGGCTGCCTCGCGCGCCCTGGAGGAGATTATCGCCGG